>NZ_DAGK01000001.1:21030-76056 GCF_002495725.1 Methanosarcina sp. UBA411 | reverse complement strand
ACTGGCAGTGGGAGGTCGGCTAGTACTCCATGAATTTCACCAGGAATTTCAAAGTAGCTTGTTGGAACTTCCTTCAATTTTTCATTGATTTTTTTACAAATCTCTTCCTTTGGAGTCATAGCGTCTTCGGTCACAGCCACAAACTCAGCCACCCGTATCAAGTCATCAGAGTCTTCCATTGGGTAGTCGTAATTTTTTGCCCATTCATTTGCAATCTGGGAGCCAACAGGAATCTTTTCACAACAAGCTCCAGCTCCAAGAAAGGGAGTACACTTCCCATCCTTGATTCTACGAAGAAGGAGTTTCCAATCCTTTTCTTCCAGCTTATTTGGCATTACCAACACCCTCCACAAAGTTTAAAATTCAAACCATTTCTCCAATTGGATAATTGGCAACGTTAATTTCAAATTCTCTCTATGATATGGCCTCCATGATCATGATTCAGGTAAAAATATTCTAAACGTTTCTTTTCCCTGGCCATGAACCCGTCCGCTCTCTCCTTCTTGAGATGGAGAAATGAGCTATCTTCTTACCCCAGGATTCTCTGTCGAAGCCTTACTCTTATACCCCCGGCGCGCTTACTTGAACCTAGAATTGAAACGGCGCTACGCATCGTCTCAATCCTTATTTGTTGAGCTGTGACAATTACGACTGATCCTTCTTTATTAAAACCGGTGTTAGATGCTCTGGAATATTCTGTAGTTGAATTTGTACACACCCAAATTTATATGCCTCTTCAATGCTACGCCCTCCTCCTAATGCCTGGTAAAAACCAATAGCGAAGGCGATAGCAGCTTTATCGCCGATTGCCTGGTTCATGCCAATGACATATTTGATGTGCTTAGCGATGGCTTTTGCCTGAATCTCTGCGTAACAAGCGTTCAAAATTACACAATTCACCTGACCACTAAATTGTTCAAACAATGCAGCCAACGCATCAGGATCGATCGGGTGGGTTTTCCCTGCCAGATCCTCAAAGCATAACGCACCGGTAGGTGTGCCATGACCGGAAAAATGGACGATATGTGGCTGTGTATCAAGCAAAGCTTGGGATATATCTGATGGGCGAACTGACAACTGTGGCAATTCTAATGTAAAGCGGTCCCGAAATTTAGCCAACTTCAGTTTTTCTTGAATCTCTCGAAATTCTTCACCAAGCCGCAGGCGAGATTCATTAGTGGGATCGGCTGCTAAGAAGAGTATCGAAACCCTATCGGTTTTTTCTTTAGTTAGAAAACGTCGCCTATTTTCAGCATCTATTTTTGTGATATCACGATTGAAAGCCTCCCATCGTGTTCTCAATTCTGCGGCAAATTCGCGGCAATCTTGCCAGTATACATGGATATTAAGGTCCGCAAAATAGCGATCCAGATATTCCTGAGCTTTTTCTTTTCGGTCCTCAGAAACATCCCCTGGCACGAGCTGCACGGATAGGTGCGTTCTACTAAGACTTTTTTCTAAGTATCCAGCAAGAATCCGAAAAAGAACACGGAAATCCCAATCAGTTATACTGTAGCCTAGAAAAAGAAGAGATGTGCCTATAAGTGCCTCCTGAATACGCGGCGGAAGCATGTTTTGTTCCATTGAATTGGCAGCAAAGAAGTCCAGATAGTCGTCTTCTGTTAGAACCAGCGACTCTGGTATTTTATAGAAGCCGTGGAGGTGAAATACTAAAGGTTTTTCTGGAGTAGGAACATAGTCTGATGGCGTTCGTTTGGATTTCTTGAGGCTTTTATTCCACCGACATATTTCCTGAATTGGTGTTTTGCCACGGCTTTCAAGAGCTCGCACCATAAAGTCATCGTAATTTGTGGTAATATAAACTGGCAGTGGGAGGTCGGCTAGCACTCCGTGAAGTTCATCAGGAATTTCAAAGTATTTTGGTGGGATTTCTTTTAACAGTTCATTGATTTTTTTACACATTTCTTCCTTTGGAGTCATAGCGTCTGTGATTACAGCTACAAACTGAGCCACCCGTATCAAGTCATCAGAATCTTTCATTGGATAGTCATACTTTTCTGCCCATTCATTTGCAATCTGGGAACCAATAGGAATCTTTTGAGAACAAGCTCCAGCTCCAAGAAAGGGAGTACACTTCCCATCCTTGATTCTACGAAGAAGGAGGTCCCAATCCTTCTCTTCCAGCGTATTTGGCATTATTAATGTCCCCCACCAGGTTAAATTCCCTTATCAATTTTTTTCGTGTTTATTCTCCTCACTCACCTGCGGTTTTGACACTACTACCAGTAATTGTTGGACAGCCCCTTTTCAGGGCGGGAATTCAGACTCTGAAGCCCCCAGGCTGCCCAGTGAAGCCAGAGAGACAAGTACTACCAGAAATAGTTGAAGGATAAATTGCCTGCTGGCCTTGTTTATTGCAGAATTACGGTTTCTTGACAATATCCGTCCCCTCTTTAAGCGCTCATGAGATCTAAAAGCTCGCAAATCGTTCCTTAAAGGAATCGCTGAGCATAAGGGGTTTAGAAATTCCCAAATAATCTCCAAGAGAATGAAATTAAACATTCAGAACTCACCATACTTGACTCTTCGATGTTTATCCCATGTCTAATGTAGAACCTTAGATTCTTAATGAGTTCATCCAAAACCAATTGTTTTTAAATAAAAGTTTCAGAACTATTTTTGATGATCCGAAACTTGATGGTTACTCCCCATTACGCAATTGATGTTTTAAAATCCCTGAATGTGCGTATATGTGTGACACACAGCATTTAATTTTCTAAATGATTTTGGTTACGTATCTCACTCTTAGATTCATGGTTCTAAATTTCGCCTAAGTATAAACAATTATTTATATAAATGAGAGAATATATAAATTTAATAGAATAAGTTTTCCTTACGATTACTAATTGTCGAATCTACACAGTTAACTTTCCCAACTAACAACCAAAACATTGGCAATGTCCTGAGATGTCATAAGTTCTTTTGCCCACTCAGGAACTTCAAGGTATGAAATTTCAAAAGATTATGTTTATGATAATAGCACAATTCAGGCGATACTGGATTCGGGCAGCAGTAGATAGCTATTATTTAAATATCGAGGGCTATATCTAGTACCAAGATGATCGACGAAGCGCTGAGGGTTTTTAAAGATCTTGACTCAAAGGATTTCAGGATCCTGACTGGCATTGAAATGGGAATGAAGCATTTTGAATGGGTGCCAATAGAAGAGCTAAATAAATACACCAGGCTTCCTTTTGAGAAACTGGAATACAGGCTAAAAAAGCTTGTCCGGAATAAGCTTGTGGTCAGGACTACCCAGCCTTACGAGGGATTTCAGATATATTTTGAAGGATACGATGCCCTTGCCCTTAATGCCTTTGTAAAACGAAAAAGTATCAGTGCAATAGGGGACGAAGTAGGGGTAGGAAAGGAATCGGTTATTTATGAAGCAATTCTGCCGCCTGAGCTTGCAATAGGGGAACCTGTTCCTGTCGTCATCAAGTTTCACAGGGAAGGGAGAACCAGTTTCAAGCAAATAAAGCGCGTGCGTGAGCACCTGGGAGAAAGAGAGCACTTTTCCTGGATCTATGCAGCCCGACTTGCCGCCCAGAGGGAGTACAGGATCATGGCAGAGCTATATCCGAAAGTTTCAATCCCAAAGCCCTTTGATCATAACAGGCACGCAATAGTTATGGAGCTTGCAAAAGGTAGCCTTCTCGCAAAAACAAAACTTCTTGCCCCTGAATGGTATCTCGATGAAATTCTCAAGCAGGTGATAATTACCTATTCACTTGGGATTATCCATGCCGATTTAAGTGAGTATAATATCTTTGCTTCCGAAGATGGCGTCCAGCTAATTGACTGGCCTCAGTATGTTACTCTTGAACATCCTCACGCTGATGAGATTCTCGAAAGGGACGTTTCAAATGTACTGACTCACTTTTTCCGGAAATACGGGATAAAAAGGGAACTTGATGAAACGATCCGCGAAATTAAGAGCGAGGCAGGCAAAAGCGCAGAAGAAATAAAAGAAAGTACAGAAAGCAGGCTTGGCAAAGGTACTATAGAAGAATGGGATCTTGAAGAAGCCCTGGAAGAGGACTTTGAAGAAGGTATCGAGGAGGATGTTTTTCAGGAAGAGGACTTTGAGGCTGAGAAATTTGAGGCCGAAAGTTTCGAAGCTGAAGAATTTGAAGCCGAAGAGATCGAACCCAAAGAAACTGAAGTAGAAGATCTAAAAACGCAAAATTTAAAAAAAGCTGCCTCGAAAAAAGAGAATTCAGATAAAGAGTAACTTTGCTTCATAACGGTTAACTCATAACGGTTAATTAGTAAGAAATCAATGGTTCATACACTGCGCCAAAAAAATAGGACTTGAGACCTTATATTTGAGACCTTATATTTGAGATCTTATATTTTCAGTAACAATTCCCAAGGTTACTTACTTTCCTTAATCTATTTTATTCTCGGGATCATTTTCCATAAAATAGCCTTAAAAAATTGCTGCACATAGAGTTTTCAAAAATTCATTAAAAGCTTACTGATGGTTTGTCAGTGTTGCAGCGATTCACTAACAGTTTATTAACAATTTCTTTCAGATTGTCGAGTTTTAACACTTCATGTTATACATAAGATAATTTTTGGTGTTATACATAAGATAATTTTTCATGTTACGCATACAGATAATTTTTCGTATTATACATACAGATAGTTTTTCTCTGGGCTGAAAATTACAGTTCCTTTTTACAAAGGTAAGTCAGAGATGGAATAGAAAATTCTATACAACTTACTATTTAGTAAGTTATCTGCTGATTATAATTTGCTTTATAATTTTATTTCTTTATTTTGATATTATTCTAATCCAATATATTAATATGGTTTAATGTTTAAATTCTGGTTTATTAATAAAAAATTACATAATAATTTGTATTTAATGTGGGGGATTTAAATAAACAAGTTTGTCAGCTTAGCAGTAGCCTTTCTTATATTCACATTAGGCTCTAGTACCGGAACTGCGATTGAGATTCTCGTCCATCCAGGAGAATCAATACAGGCCGCAGTAAATAATACAAGCTCAGATGATGTGATAATCGTAAAGCCTGGAAACTATACCGAAAACATCGTAATTGGTAAGCAAAACCTGACAATAAGGTCAGAATCCGGGAATCCTGAGGATACGATAGTCACTACGAACAATCCGAATGTAAATGTATTTCACATACGAGCAAATAACACAACAATTAGCGGGTTTAAAATCCGATCAGCCCAATCCACCCAGGTAACAGGTATCTATTTATCCGGATGTAGTCACTGTACTATAAGCAACAATGATCTTTCGGAAAATAATCTAGGACTATATCTGAGTAACTCAAAAAATAACACGATTTCAGACAATAAAATGAATCTAAATGAAAAATACGGAATTCAGCTCGTGCACTCGGAAGGGAATATACTCTCAAACAATAGCGCAGATTCAAATAATCACGGAATTATTCTAGAGAATAATTGCAGCGACAATAACCTGACCGGAAACATAGTAGGCTGGAACGCAGGCTACGGTTTTTACCTCATAAATTCAAGCAGCAATAACCTGAATAACAATACGATAAGCAGGAATGATATGGGAATTTACATGACAAATTCAAACCTGAGTGTTATTTCAGGGAATAATATCTTGGAAAATATCCGATACGGGATGTGGATATCACATTCAAACTATAGCATAATTTCGGGGAATACTATTAGCAAAAGCAACTGGGGCATTCATCTGAATTCCTCGGATAACAGCACGTTTACTGGAAATATTCTTTCTTTCAATTATGTTTCAGGCCTTTCCATGTGTCCAGCCTGCGATAATAATACTGTATTCAATAATTATCTCAATAATACCTTTAATGTAGAAGTCGGAAACAGAAGAAATACCTGGAATACAGTAAAGAAAGAAGGCATAAATATTATAGGAGGGCACTACCTCGGAGGTAATTTCTGGGCAAGCCCTGATGGGGCAGGTTTCTCTCAAACTACACAGGATAAGGATGAAAATGGAATTGCAGACATAAAGTATAACGGAACCAACTTTACGGACAATCTACCTCTTGTACCTGTATCCAATCCGCAGCATCAGGCGCCACCTGTTGCAAACTCCAGTCATCTCTTATAAATCCGGTTCCGATCTTACTGATGTTACTGCCTCAAAAACAATTAAAAATTCTGTACCTTCAAAAAGCAGCTCAGAAGATGACAACGCCACAGAAAAAGACTAATCTTAAGTCGTGAACCATGTTAAATTGAGAGCAACTACCAGCAACACTTAAGTGAAATAAAAAAAAGAGAGTCACCAGATAGGAAATGAAATGACTTAACCGAGTGCCTTTCTTATTTTTCCCATTTTGGTGAGGGTAGAGCATACAAGCTGGGAAACTTCCTCATCCATGCAGTTTCCTTTGCTTCCTGCCTGCAGGAGGTCAGGCTGCATCATTTCCACCAGAATACGGTACGAAGGTTCGGGACTG
Source organism: Methanosarcina sp. UBA411 (assembly GCF_002495725.1). Lineage (NCBI taxonomy): Archaea > Methanobacteriati > Methanobacteriota > Methanomicrobia > Methanosarcinales > Methanosarcinaceae > Methanosarcina > Methanosarcina sp. UBA411. The sequence continues at coordinate 69,583 of NZ_DAGK01000001.1, read as the reverse complement.
GTTTCAAGATCAAAGGTATCACGTAGAATTTCGATGTCTTTACGGACTTCCTTCAGATATTCCCCGGATAGGAAGCGGGAAGCTACATTGAGATCCAGATATCCGGATGCAAAGTTCAGGTCATCTGCAAGGGAGGGGAAGTATTTTATAAGCAAGTTTTCACAGGTGGCTTCTCCGAGTTTTTCCCGTGCCTTTTCAAGGGCACGACCTGTGCCTATAAATTCCGGAGGCAAGCCTATGGAGTAGAGAGCACCTGTAAACTTGATTGCCCTAGGAAGGTGAAGATTTTCAGCAGGCATGCTGGCTTCAAGCTCTTTTCCGATGTCAGTACGGCAAAGTTTGACCAGACCTGATATGTCAGGAGCACTTCTCGAATAACCGCCTGTCCCTTTGCTCATAAGACGATCCCGCTGCTGGGGAAGAAGGTCAGCTATCTGGTTTATCGTGGGAGCCAGTTGCCTGAGAATCCGGCTGTAGCTTGCTCCAAATATCCCAATAAGGTTTACTATTTCTTCTTTTTCTTCGGCTGAAAAGACTTCAGGCGTTTCAGGCAACCTCTCTTTTGCAAGGTTTACCAGAGCCTCAGCGTCCCCTTTTTTATGGCTATACCTGAGCGCGGACTGAAGAGTAATGGTTCCGATTCCCCGATATTCTCTGAAAAAGTTTTCAGCGTTCTTCAAGTCCAGATGCCCTCTGAAAGGCAGCGTTCCTGCTCCGAATATAATGCCAGTTTGGGTATCAAGTTCGGAATTTAGCTCGGAAATTCCGTTTATTGCGCATTTGCATGAAAGAGTGCTCGCAACGTGCCCGAAGGAAAGGGCAGAGTCGGATTTGCCCAGAAACACCCTGAATTCGTCAGGAACTGTCCCAAAGTGTTCTTTCCAGGCAAGAATCGTATTTCCTGCAAGTTCTTTTGCGTGCAGCAATGCAGGAGCATCCTCAATAAGTGGAATTATGCGGGGAACTTCCATTGAGAAACCAAATTCCTTTTTTGAAAGCTCGCTTATATCTACCATATGCTGCTGAGCTTCAATAATTTCCTTGACACTGCCTGTCATTGGATGAACGAACTCATTGATTGCCTGAACATCCGAATATTTGAGGGCATCGTAATTAGCCTCAGCAATTGACATCATAACCATGAGCTGCCTGAATCGGTTTTCCTGAACTGCACTGGGAGCCCTGGGAGTAATGACAACATCCTTTCCGGGAACAAGATCCGTCTCTTCTATGAGTTTTAATACGATCTGGACATTTTGATGGTACGGTGTGGCCTTCCCTTCGTAATCCGGCATATACTCATCACAGCCGAATACCTTTGCAGCCTCTATAGCTTCTCCCGGCTCTTCCTGTGTCGCGATATATTTTGACGCCGCGTCAGGATGCTGGGTACACATAACCTTTGGAAAATTGGTTTTTCTGTTCATGAAATTAAATCCTCACTGCGTAAAGCTTAGCTTTTAACTTGCTGCTGAACCTACTATTGAATTTTCTGTGGAGTTCGCTACGGATTTTTGATACTGAACCTGATAATGGATTTATTGTGAATCGTATGATTTTTGAGAGAGTTGTAAGTAAAATTGCGTTATTGTTAACCACCAATTTAGTGTAAATCGACATCAGAGCATATCGTCTACTCTGTGATAAATGTTTCCGTTTACAATAGGTTGACATATAGAGCCTGAATAATAAAATTACTGAAACTTACACCTGAAGTTTCAGGCAGAAAAGATAATTCTGTAAACAAACCGCGCAAAAATTACCAAGATGAAATCGAAAATCTGAGAGCCTGAAAAATCCAGTACCCACCTCGAAACTGTCTTCTATATATTAGTTGGCATCTTTTATTCTATGGTATACTAAAGATACCTGTATCAAAATAGTTCTGTGTGCTAAATGATTAAAAGAGTTTAGGAATAACTGAAAATTTTAGAGTTGGATAAACAGAAAATCTCGTGATAGATAGTTTTGGGGTAAACAAAATGTTCTGTAATCAATGCCAGGAAGCGCTGAACGTAAAAGGTTGTACTAAAAATGGAGTATGTGGTAAAAAAGGAGAAGTTGCAGATCTCCAGGACAGGCTGATCTATGTCCTTAAAAGCATATCTTTCTATAACCTTAAGGCAAGGGCTGCAGGCCTGAATGAAGAAACAACAGACAGGTTTTTGCTTGACAGTTTCTTTGCGACTCTGACAAACACCAATTTTGACAGGCGAGAAATTGAATCTCTAATAAACAAAGGATTCAAGCTCAGAGATGAGATTAAGGGAAAACTGCCAGCCGAAGATTTAGCTGTCGAAGAAGGTCTTCCTGTCGTGGCTAAAGTCACTCCGGACAGTGTAGAGAGTATGGATGTTGCTGTTCATTCCACACAGGACGAGGATATTCGGTCTCTTAGAGAACTTCTGACTTATGGCCTAAAAGGACTGGCTGCTTATGCTCACCACGCTTACGTCCTGGGATACAAGGATGAAGAAATTTACGAATTCATAGAAAAAGGGCTGGTTTCGACTGTTGACGACAGTCTGGGAGTAGAAGCCCTGCTCGGCCTTGTTCTGGAATGCGGGCAAAAAGGCGTATCCGTCCTTGCCCTGCTTGATAAGGCAAACACTGAAACCTATGGAAACCCTGAGCCTACAGTTGTTAATATAGGTGTGAGAAACAGGCAAGGAATCCTGATCAGCGGACACGACCTTCGGGATCTGGAACAACTTCTTGAGCAGACAAAGGGCACAGGAATTGACATTTATACGCATGGAGAAATGCTGCCTGCAAATGCCTATCCTGCCTTCAAGAAGTACGATAACTTCGCAGGCAATTACGGGAATGCCTGGTGGAAACAGAACGAGGAATTCGAGAAGTTCAATGGCCCAATCCTCATGACTACAAACTGCATAATTCCTCCAAGAGAATCGTATAAAAATCGGATTTATACCACAGGGGTCGTTGGATTTGAAGGGCTCACCCACATCTACGAAAAAGAAGACGGTACAAAGGATTTCACCCCTCTCATCGAGCAGGCAAAAACAAGCAAGCCTCCCGAGCCGATCGAAAGCGGAACTATAACCGCAGGTTTTGCACACGAGGCAGCTCTTTCGGTTGCAGATAAAATTATAGATGCAATACAGACCGGAAAAATAAGCAGGTTCATGGTCATGGCAGGCTGTGATGGCAGACACAAGGAAAGGGCTTACTATACCGATTTTGCAAAAGCTCTCCCTGAAGATACCGTGATCTTGACCGCAGGCTGCGCCAAATACCGCTATAACAAACTTGATCTTGGCGATATCGAAGGAATTCCGAGAGTAATCGATGCCGGTCAGTGCAACGACTCCTACTCGCTTGTGGTAATAGCCCAAAAACTCGCAGAGGCTTTCGGGCTTGAGGATATAAATGACCTGCCTGTATCCTACAATATAGCCTGGTACGAACAAAAAGCCGTGCTTGTGCTTCTCGCCCTCCTGAGCCTCGGTGTAAAAAACATCACTCTAGGCCCGACACTTCCGGCTTTCCTTTCACCCAATGTTGTTAAAGTGCTGGTTGAAAACTTTAATCTCAGGCCCAATACAACAGTTGAAGAGGATCTAAAAGTGCTTCTGAAAAAGGCATGAAGACAGGCAGCCCAAATAGCCTCCTGATTTCCGTCACCTGAGTCCTGTCTCGGGAGGACGGAGACCTTTTAAGTTAAAGTTACAGCTCTGCATCCCGAGTCTGTCTCGGGAGGACGGAGATCTTTTAGGTAGAGTTGCATCTCTACAGTCCTTCTAATTTCTTATGGGCAATTTAATTCCTCAGCAGCCTTGAGTACTTTATTCCTCAGGGCTTTGAGTACTTCGTTTCTCAGTATCCTAAATACTTTATTCAATATCCATCTCATTTTTAGAAATCTGTATGCTTAAACAGTAAAAGGTAAGATTGTTCATCTGCAAATCAACTCTATTTAAAAATTGAGGAAGCAGTATTCCTTTTGAGCAAGTAACTTTTGAGCAAGTCCACAATTTATAAACTGTGTTCGAACCTGTTCTATTCGGATATCACCTGGAAAGGCTATCCAGAATGTGGCCGTTTTTCCTTAAAGGCATAAAAAGAACTATAAAGACCATAATAATGAATAGTTTTAAATAATAAAAACGAGTGCAGTTAAATATATATTCTATAGAAAATAAAATATAGACGCTCATGCAAAAAAAGATTATCTATGGAATTGATATTGCTCGGGGCTCTCCCAGGGCAAAGGAACTTCCCAGATACGCACTTGCTATCCTAAAAGACGGAGAAGTTTCCCATCAAAGTATGCTCCGTCGCCAGAAGATCTTTAATATGGCCCAGAGGGAAAGGCCGGAGATAATAGCTGTTGACAATATTTTTGAGCTTGCGGCCGACCGAAGCGAGCTCCTTTCTCTTATGGAACGGCTGCCTGAAGGTGTTAAACTGGTTCAGGTCACAGGCGGACTGCATCCCGAACCGCTTGTCAGGCTTGCAAGGAAAAACGGGCTTTCTTTTGACCCCGAAAACCCCAATGACGAAGCTGAAATATGTGCCCGCCTCGCAGATATGGGAGTTGGGCATGAAGTTTCCCTTTTTGAAGATATTACAAAGATCAAAGTCAGTAGAGCCCGTTCCCTGGGAAGGGGCGGCTGGAGCCAGAACCGGTACCGTAGAAAAGTACACGGAGCTGTGCTACAAAGGAGTAGAGAGATTGAAAATGCCCTGAAAGATCTTTCCAGGGAAAAAGGCATCAGGTTCGAAGCCGTAAACGTAAAAGGCTTCGGAGGCTATGTCAGGTCTGAATTCACTGTCTATGCAAAACGCGGAGAGATACCGATACATCCAATGGTAAGTAATGATGCTCAGGTAAGCGTAAGAAGTGTTGAACGCGATAAAATCCGATACGTTCCCCTTAAACCGAAGAACCCAAGACGTAAGTTTACAATCGTGGGAATCGACCCTGGCACAACCGTGGGAATAGCGATTCTTTCTCTTGATGGAGATCTTCTTTACTTGAAAAGTTCTAGGGGAATGGCTCCTGACGAAGTGGTTAAACTTATCGCAGAGTACGGAAAACCTGCAGTTATCGCCAGCGATGTAACTCCAATGCCTGGATCGGTTGAGAAAATTCGAAGAAGCTTCAATGCCGTACCTGCAAGTCCCGGAATAGAGGTTTCTGCCGAAGAAAAAATTGCGCTTGGAAAAACTTTTGGCTACTCAAACGACCATGAAAGAGATGCACTGACTGCGGCTCTTCTCACCTACAGGAGTTACAAGAATATATTTACCCGGATTGAAAAGAAAGCTCCGCAGAATGCAGATATTGAGCTGATAAAATTTTATGTAATACGTGGAGCTTCCATAGAGGCTGCAATTGAAAAAGTCCGGGAGTCGAGCGAACCTGAAAAACCAAGACTAAAAGATCATGCCGAAAAACCGGAGGACAGGTCAGTTGACGAATCCCTCCTGAAAATGAGGGAAACTGTCCAGCGGCAGAGCGAACAGATTCAGAATCTTCAGGAATACCTTGAAGAATTAAAGAAGGAACTGATTGCAAAAGACCGAAAAATCTCAAAGATTGAGTCAAGGTTGAACAGCTTCAAAAAAGAAGCTTACAGCGAAATCCGGAAATCAAAAGAAATCAAGATCAGGGACGAAACCATTGAAAGCCTGAAAAAAGAGGTCAGCCATAAAAGCAAAACCGTAAAGGAACTGCGGCGCAGAAGCAACAAATTGCGTAAAATCCAAAAGATGGAAGTCCGCGGTGAAGGTACGGCTGTTAAAGTTATTGCTGCCTTTACGAAGGAATCCATTGCCGAAACGAAGGAAAAATACGGGCTTAAGACAGGTGATGTAGTTTTCCTTGAAAACCCAAGTGGAGGCGGAACTACAACCGCTCAAATCCTTGTAGAAGCCGGAGTCAGAGCCGTAATCATCCTTGAGGACATTTCGCACGCAGCCGAGGAAACTTTCTTCAAAGGAGATGTGCCGGTCTTAAAGAATATCCCGCTCGAAAGAGCTGAAGACTTTGCAATGGTCGAGCCCGAAACCCTCAAAGCCGCAATCGAATCTTGGGAAAAAGAAGCCGATGAAAAACGCCACAAAGCCAAACAGGACGAACTGCAGAGCCTCTTTGACGAATATAAGAGTGAAAGACGCAGGGGCCTGGTTTAAGAAAAATTCGTTTTTAAAATCCATGGTTTCCTCATCGATCTCGCTCGTATAACATTTCCCTCTCCCGAGACAGAACTCAGGTAAATCAGTCCTTTTCAGCGAATTGAAAACGATATATCTTACCCAAAATTCAGCCCTCTTGAGCGAAGCGAAAAGGGCACCGTCCTCCCGAGACGGGACTCGGGAGATGGAACTCGGGCGGCGCAACTCTTCAAGCATCTCTTTTTAAGCAATAAATCCCATCTGAACCAATATGTCAGATCCCATAAAAGAATCCGCTAAAGAATCTACCAAAAACCCGATTAAAGAACATTTCCAGCTCAAGGAAACCATAGTTACAATTGCAGCCGACAATCAGGCCCATATCGAAGCCGCAAAAGAAGCGATCCGCATCCACAGGGCAGCCCTTGAGACTTACATTCTTTCCGATCCTTATTTTCAGCTTACTCTCGAACCTTACGAATGCCCGGAAAATGCACCTGAGGTTGTGAGGAGAATGGTAAAAGCCGGAAATACTATGGACATAGGGCCAATGAGTGCGGTTGCAGGCACAATTTCGGCCCTTGCAGTAGAAGCGATGGTTGAAGCAGGAGCAAAATACGCTATTGTCGACAACGGAGGAGACATCGCACTTATCAATGACAGGCCTATTGTGGTTGGGATCTATGCGGGACAGTCTCCTATTAAAAACCTTGGGCTAATATTCGAACCTAGAGACTCGATTACAGGCGTTTGTACTTCGGCAGGGACAGTTGGTCCTTCAATCAGCTTTGGGATGGCGGATGCAGCTGCAGTATTCTCAGATGATGTATCCCTTGCGGATGCAGCTGCAACGGCTCTTGGAAACGAAGTAGGCATTGGAAAAGAATCTGTAGAAGCTTCCTTCAAAGCTGTAAAAGGAATTCCAGAAATAAAAGGCGCACTCGTAATCCAGGGAGAATACATTGGTATGTGGGGACAGGTTCCAAGGATTACAAGAGCAGATGTCAGGTACGAGTATATAACTAAAGCATAATTTATCTAAAGCATAATTTATCTAAAGCATAATTTATCTAAAGCATAATTTATCTAAAGCTAGATATTCATCTGAATCTTTTCAATATTTTTTTAATATACACAGAATTTTTTATGCGTTTTGTAGCAAAATAGCTTTTTGGCTTGAATTTTGCAACAACGCTAGGGTAAAAACATTAATATATAATCAATTTTATCTTTAATGAGATATTAAAATTGCGATTATATCACAAGGTAGACCGATTCTATTTTTAAAAATATGGGTATATTCTGCGAATTTGCTAAGGACTTCAGAAAAGTTCCCTCATCTCAAAATGGAATTTCTAACATGTAATTCAATATAATCTTTCAAGATTGTGCTTACGGTAGGGAAAAATACAAAATGAATGAAAAATTGAGAAAATCTGGTATTGATATTATTGGAGATTTACCTTGGGGAGCACACTTTTGCCAATTCTACCGGACAAAGGAAGATTTGACGGAAATACTTGTTCCTTTTTTCAAAGCAGGATTGGAAAATAACGAATTTTGCCTATGGATCACAGCATACCCTCTAGATGCAGAAGAGGCAAAAGAAGCTTTAAGAAAAGCTATTCCTGACTTTGATATTTATCTGAAAAATGGCCAAATCAAAATTATTCCCTACACTGATTGGTATGTAAAAGAAGGTATATTCGTTTCGGGAAGAGTCTTAAATGGCTGGGTTGAAGAACTCAATCAGGCTCAGGAAAGTAGCTACAAAGGAATGAGATTTAGCTGGAACACTTCCTGGTTGAAAGAAGAGGAATGGAGTAATTTCGTTAATTTTGAGAAAAAAGCGGATTCTGTTATTAGCAACTACCATATGATAACTCTATGTACCTATTCTCTCGATGCGCATGATCTAACTGAAACTATAGATATTGTCGCAAATCATCAATTCACTTTGGTTAAAAAGGAAGGAAAATGGGAGCGGATAGAAAATTCCGGGTGGAAAAATCTTGCAAAGCGTAAGATGACCGAGGAAGTCCTGCCTCAGAATGGGCAGAGCAGCAGGCTAAAATTGGAAAATATGCTCTCGCCTGTTCGGAAGATGGCTAATTTGGAGCTTGTCGATATTATTGATGTCCAGGCGATCCAGTCTCTCATGGAGGATTTCTATAAACTTGCTCACATTCCCATAAGCATAATCGATCTCAAAGGCAATGTTCTGGTAGGCGTTGGATGGCAGGACATCTGCACGAGATTCCACAGGGTTCACCCTGAAACCTGCAAGCACTGTGTAGAAAGTGATACTAAGTTATCTTTAGGTGTTTTCCCTGGCGAGTTTAAGCTGTATAAATGCAAGAACAATATGTGGGACATAGCTACCCCAATCATTGTAGGCGACCAGCACGTTGGCAATATTTTCTTAGGGCATTTCTTTTTTGAGGGCGAAATTCTGGACTATGAGTTTTTCTTGTCTCAGGCTAGAAAATACGACTTCGATGAAAAGGAATACGCGGCAGCACTTGAAAAAGTTCCGCGGTTGAGCAAGGAGGTTGTGGACACAAGTATGGCCTTCTTCATGAAGTTTGCCAACATGCTTTCACAACTAGGCTACAGCAATATCAAGCTGGCTCAGTCGCTGGCGGAACGCGATACCCTAGTGGGTGCGCTGCGAGAGAGTGAGAAACGTGAACGCGCTCGCTCGGATGAACTGGCAGTATTACTGGATGCCGTGCCCGCAGCAGTGTGGATAACACACGATCCCAGAGCGCTCCAGATAACTGGAAATCGACTCTCATACGAATGGCTCCGAATTCCTGAAGGCGCAAACGCTCCCAAATTAGCTCGGATGGAGAAGATACCTGAGACGTTTAAAGTGTTTAAGGACGGGGTAGAGCTCCAGCTTGAAGAAATGCCGGTGCAGGTGTCAGCTGCAGGGAAAGAAATACACGACTACGAGTTCGATATTGTTTATCCTGACGATACGGTGAGACATGTATTGGGTAACGCCAGATCTCTACGTGATGTGCAGGGTAACCCAACAGGGTCAATTTCTGCGTTCATAGACATCACAGAGCGCAAAAAAGCAGAAGAAGCCCTTAAAAAAGAACATGACAACTTAGAAAAATTAGTTGAAGAACGAACAGAACAGCTTGAGAAAGCCTATAACTCGTTGAAAGAAAGCGAAAAAGGTCTTGCTGAAGCTCAAAAAATGGCTCACATTGGAAACTGGGAATGGAATATTATAACTGAGGAAACATACTGGTCAGATGAGCTATATCGCATTTTTGGACGTAACCTTGAAGAACCATACCCAACTTATCAGGAAATTTTAAACTATGTTCATCCCAGCGATCGAGATTATGTCAATAATAGTGTTAACAGAGCTATGAATGGAAAACCTTACAGCATTGATTACAGGATTCTCTCGGCTGATGGGGAAGAACGTATAGTCCATATGCAATCCGAAGTTATTTTTGATGAGAAAAAGACCCCTATTCGACTAAAAGGAATAGTCCAGGACATTACAGAACGTAAAAAAGCTGAAAAAGCTCTGATAAACCTTGAAATCGCCCGTAAGAGGGAAATTCACCATAGAATTAAGAATAACCTGCAAGTTATCTCTTCTCTTCTGGATCTTCAGGCTGAAAATTTCAGCAACAAGAAATGTATTGAAGATTCTGACGTTCTCAGTGCTTTCAGAGAGAGCCAGGACAGAATAATGTCCATTGCTTTGATCCATGAAGAATTACATGAAGGAGGAGGAGGCAATGCCCTGGATTTTTCGCCATACCTTGAAAAACTCGTTGAGAACCTTTTCCAGACCTACAGGCTTGGAAATACAGATATCAATTTAAATATGGATCTCGAAGAAGACCTTTTTTTTGACATGGATATCGCAGTTCCACTGGGAATAATTGTTAATGAACTGGTTTCCAATTCATTAAAACATGCATTTCCAGACAGGAAGAAAGGAGAAATCTGGATAAAACTATTCAAAGAAAAAAAAGCCGAAAGTTCATCAGGTAATGACAAAAAAGAACCTGTTGAAAAAGGTACAGGATATACTCTGATCATCTCGGATAACGGAATTGGCATTCCCTACAACACTGATATAGAAAGTTCAGATACTCTTGGTCTGCAGCTTGTAAACATTCTTGTAGATCAGTTAGACGGGGAAATCGAGCTAAAAAGGGATAAAGGCACCGAGTTCGATATAAGAATAAATGTATAAGGTCTGTAAAGTTCTCGATAAAACAAAAACAGAGACATATCATATGCTCCTCCTTAAAGTTAGGATTTTACGAATAATATTATTCGTGGATCTTATTCTGAGATTTTAGGATAGTATGTTGTCAATCTGAGATATTTATCAATCTGAGATATTTATCAATCTGAGATATAACAGAGTTCGGTTTATGATAGTTTAGATTATATTTTGAGATTAGGGTAAATTTTAGGAATTAATAAACAGAATGTATATTTTGGAATGATTTTTAATGGAACAATTTTTATAAATAAACGTTGTATAATTAATTATTATCAAATTTTATTTCATGTTCAAATTAGCATTTTCATCCAATTAGTGCTTTTATACTGATCCGGCAATTTTCACTAAAACTTTGTTCAGGGGTAATAGAGTAAGAGACTGGTGCCGGAAGACTGGAATTTTATCATTATAAGTAGAGTATTTGAAAATCTATCCATGGAGGAGACAATCTGTGCTAGGGGGATACGCAGGAAGATTTCTTGATGTTAATCTTGAAAATGGAAAACTTAAAGATATACCGCTTGATGAAGAAGTTTTGAGATTGTACCTTGGAGGAAAAGGGCTAGGTCTGAAATTCATATATGATGAGCTCAGAGCTGATATCCAGCCTTTTGACCCAGATAATCTTCTGATTTTTTCAACAGGGCCGGCTACAGGAGCCAGAGTGCCTACCAGTGGGCGTTACCATATCCTTACCAGCAAATCCCCCCTGACAGGAGGGTTGGGGAGCGGAAACTCGGGGGGAAAATGGGGAACATATCTGAAGTTTGCAGGATATGACGGTGTGGTAGTCAGAGGAATTTCGGATAAGCCAGTCTACCTGAGCATTATAAACGGGAAGGCTGAACTTGTGGAAGCTCCAGAAATCTGGGGCATGACAACAACCAGCGTCACGGCTGAACTTATTGACAGGACCACAAAAGATCCTAAAAAAACGTCAGTCGCCTGCATAGGTCCTGCCGGAGAAAATCTAATTTCTATGGCCTGCATCATGAACGATGAATATAGGACAGCAGGCAGAACAGGTTCTGGAGCGGTCATGGGCAGCAAGAAACTAAAAGCGATCGTGGTTTCAGGAAAAGAAAGACAGAAACCTGCAAATCCGGAGATGCTCGTCGAAAAGGTTGCAGAGGCGATGAAAATGATCCGGGAAAACCCGGTAACAGGTCCCAAAGGAGGGTTGCACGTCTATGGAACTGCAGTCTTGGTGAATATAGTCAATGCACATGGAGCATATTCTTCCAGAAACTTCCAGAACAGCTATTTTCCTGACGCCGATGAGCAGAGCGGAGAGAGGCTCACTGCAACCTATCTTACAGGCACGACTGGCTGCTGGGGCTGTCCTATCATCTGCGGAAGAAAATCCAGTGTTCCCGAGGGTCCTTTTAGTATCAAATATACCGAAGGCCCGGAATATGAGACTATTTTTGCCCTTGGGTCCAACTGTGGGGTAAAAGAGCTCGATGCCGTTATAAAAGCCAATCACTTCTGCAATGAGTTCGGGATTGATACTATTTCCATGGGAGGAACTATTTCCTGTGCTATGGAGCTTGTCGAAAAAGGAAAGATCCCCGAAGAAAAACTGCATGGCTTCAACCTGAGATTTGGAGATGCGTCGGCAATGGTTGAATCCGTTTGGCGGACAGCATATAAAGCCGGGTTTGGAGCAGATATGGCTCTTGGATCAAGAAAACTTGCAGAGAAGTATAATGCGCCTGAGCTTTCCATAAATGTCAAGGGCATGGAATTGCCAGCGTACGACCCGCGCCCAATTCAGGGTATAGGGCTTGAGTATGCGACTGCAAACCGCGGAGGTGACCATGTTTATGGCTATACCATTCCAGCCGAGATTATTGGGTTACCGAAAAAGCTTGATCCCTATTCTACTGAAGGTAAGCCTGAATGGACAATTTTCATGCAGGACATGGGCTCTGTGATTAACTCAACTGTAATCTGCCTCTTTACGAGCTTTGCAATTGGGCTCCCCCAGTATGCAGGTATGCTCGAAGCAATTACAGGCATGGAACTTTCTCCTGAAAAACTGCTTAAGATAGGAGAAAGAATCACAAATCTTGAACGTTTGATAAATAATATTTATGGACTTGACAGAGCAGCCGATGTCCTTCCAAAGCGCCTTACTGAAGAACCTGTATCAGGGGGCCCATCAAAAGGGCAGATTTCCCATGTGCCTGAAATGATAGGCAAATACTATTCACTCAGGGGATGGATTGATGGGAAGCCCACTGAGGAGAAACTAAGGGAACTTGGAATTCCTGTAACAACGCCTGAAAGCTCAAAAAGCCCGTATAAAATGGCAGCATAAGATTTTCAGGACTTTAACATGAAAGTAAACCTGAAATTCCTGGCCTCAATCCGCGAAATAGTCGGAGCGCACGAAATCCAATTCGAAATAAATCCAGGCAGTACAGTGGAATCCCTGCTTGAGGTTCTGGAATCCCGCTTTGGAGCAGAGTTCAAAGAAGCAGTTGGAAAGCCTTTTGAGGACAAGAACCCAAAAATTATGTTTATAGTTAACGGCAGAGACATAGACTTCCTTAAAGGGCCCAGAACAGAACTGAAAGAGGGAGACACTGTGGTCCTTATTCCGCCTGTCGCAGGCGGATAAAAGACAGAGCTTAACCGAAAGCTGCATGGTAGCTCTAAAAAGATTTATGTTAATTCGTGCATTAATTTATGGATATAATCAATTACAGCTAAGATTGAAAAGGGTGAGCCTGGAATATGGAGTCAACGAAAAAGGATGAAACCTTGAAAGCTCTGGTTATTGTAGATATGACTAACGATTTCGTGTATGAGACTTACGAATATGAAGGCACGTTATATGAAGGTAAACTTGTAGCCCCATTGGGAAAGGAAATTGTTGACAAAATAGCCAGGCTAATAATAAAGGTAGTAAAGGGGGGAACAGTCAGCGTTCTCAGGCTTCCGAAAGATCACCCCAACGCCTTTATGAATCCCGAACTAGAACTGAAAATCTCAGAGATGGGAATTAATGAAGTATTCATGACAGGTCTGGTTGAGGAAGTCTGCGTATATATTAATAGCCTGGGCTTCCTTGAAAGAGGCTTTCGAACAAATATAGTAAAAGGTTGTACCGCGCCTTTTGATGAAGGAAAAGGGAGAGAGGCCTTCAGTGAGCTTATGGAATGCGGAGCAAAAATGGTTGACGATATTCCTGATGACATAAAGGTCATCCTGCTTCTCGAAGACGAGCACGACGAAAATTCCGAAGAAATAAAATCAGGAGAATGGCCGCCCCATAATATGAAAGGAACCCCCGGAGCCATGACCGTAAAACCGATCAGGGATATGCTTGAGGGAAGGTATAGTTAAGTAACCCAAAACAATTCCAAAACAATTGACCCGAATATTGCCGGACGCCTGGGTTTGAGTCGTAACCCAATAGATGTAAAAGATAGCAAGACTTTAATCATTGGTGAAGATAAATTTGAAGCTGTCAAACTCCGTATAAAACGACTAAGAAAAGAAATTCAGCTTCGTTCGAGGTTTTTTGCAACAACTATAACTCCTGAAAGATTGACTAATTTTTCTAGTTTTCAAAATGAATTATGTTTTAAGATCTGGTATTGAAGGAACTCGTGGGTTAGAATACCATACCCAGCACTAAGAACCGATCCAAGGATAACATATCCATTAGCATGGATGGAAAAAGGCTTATTTGCAAAAGCTTTCAATTAATATATTCAATTAATATATTATACTTTACGTGATACCATGGACGGATAAGAGATGACCGCTATATTTGGGGAGTTATTGAGCTTCGATCAAGAAAACGGTCCTGAGGTAAAGCTGAGAGTCTTTGGGGATGAGTTCTATGCTCGCTACGAAACGGAAGAAGGATATACCGCGATCTACGATGAAATTTTAGGAAAATTCACATATGCCCGGATAAAAGATGGCCGTTTCGTCTCCAGCGGAGTTGATTTAAGCCATAATCCACCACTTGGACTTGAAAAGCATCTAGAAGAATCAGATGAGGTACGCATGAAAAAGGCCGAAAAAAGATTCTCCCGATATTAGCTGTTATAGAGAGCAATTAGCATCGTTTATTTCCATTAGACCTCCTACTTTAAACATATAATTGAGTCTGTTTTGATTTCTTCTTAAATTAGAGCATGAATTTTTTTGGAATTATACCTTTTATCCACACATAACATTGTGATTTTCTTGTTCTATTTAATTGTATTATGAGAGCATTTGCATGTTTGATTTTATGATTTGTTTTCTGACTAATCTTCCATTCTAGTATTATCTTCTATCTTCTCCGTGATACTAAAAAGCTTTAGATTTCTTGAAAAAATGAGATCAAGCATAAAAATGAGATCAAACATAAAAGAAGGAATTCCTGATACAAACAACAAATTCTAAGTGTAATTTCATAGGCTATTTTATATTGGTAGATTAATAAAAATATGGGGTTATTCGATATTTCATGTGGGTTGAAAATAATTGCTTATTAGAAAGTGGCCAGACCAAAAAGAGAAACATCAAGCTTGAGTGTGATTTTCAGTAATAAACGTTTCTAATATTATATATGCTACTATATGCTACTTTAACATTCAGGGAGTGAAGGAAGTTGCCCACTAGAAACAGCGAAGAGCTAATGTTGGTTTTATGTCAACCAACGGAATAAAAAATCATCGTCAAAACGGCTCCTGTAGTAAACATATCTGTAGAAAAACTCTCTAAATCAGCTAAAGAAGCCGAAAAGAAATGAACACAATTTGTCGGGTTATTCAATCCAAATTAATGTAGATCCGTTATTTCAGAGGATTTCTACAGAGCCAAATTACCTCCTGTGATATAAATTTTAACAGTTTAGAGAATATTTTATCAAAAGGCATTAAAAGGCCTTAAAACTAATTCGAGGAGATGGTTGAAGATGAGTGCAATAACTGGGGAGATACTCACCTTCTCTCAGGAGAAGGGACCTGATGTAAAGCTTAGAGTTTTTGGTGATGAATTTTATTCCCGCTACGAGAACCTTGACGGGTATACCGTGGTTTATGATGTCGATTTAGGGCGGTTCTGCTACGCATATCTGTTCAAAGGCGAATTCGTCTCTAGTGGAGTAGACTTAAGCCATGCTCCACCCGAGAAGATTTGGCGGCATCTCAAAGAGTCCGAACAGGTAAGAAATGCCAAGTTCGAGACCAGGTATGCCAAGATGAATCCTCCAGTCCCACCATACCAGCCCATTGCTACCATCAGGACCTATGGACCAAATAAAGGCCTTCTTGAAGGTCGTAGATTAAGCGAGGGAAACATTAAAGGATTGACCATTCTGGTCCAGTTCAAAGATGTGAAAAGCACTGTCACCCGGGAAGATGTGGATAATATGCTCAACGGAGAAAATTACACCGAGAACGGTAATTTCTGCTCCGCCCAAGAGTACTTCCGGCTCATGTCCGGAGGAAAGCTGAATTACACCAATGAGGTGGTCGGACCGGTAACCTTGAGCAAGAATCGGCGATACTATATGAACCATCTCCTGGTCGAGGAAGCCTTGGACCTTGCAATAGCCAGCGGCGTGGATCTCAAGAAATTCGACTCACAGGATGAGGGAATAGTGGATGCTATCAACATACTCTATGCAGGTCAGACTCAGTACATAGGAGAACTCTGGCCCCATAATTACTTCCTGGAGCTCAGGCGCGACAGCATGAAGACCCATTTCTATATGCTTTCCAGCCTTGGCCGGAGCAAAGAGGACTTGAGCATAGGCACATTCTGCCATGAGAATGGCCATATGCTCTGTCGCTGGCCAGACCTCTATGACTACGGCACCAGAGATGGCGATTTTGAAAAGAGCTCAGGTCTTGGCTATTACTGCCTCATGAGCGCGGGCAACCATAACGATAGAGGAAGGACACCATCTCCGGTATGTGCTTATTTGCGTTATCTTGTGGACTGGTGCGACAACGTGGTATGCCTGGATAAACCCGGCGAGTACCAGGCAGTGCATGGAGAATACAACAAAGTCCTGATCTTTGAGAGCAGGAAACCCAATGAATACTTCTTGATTGAGAACCGCTCTCAGTTGGACCTTGACAAAGATATACCTTCCAGCGGCCTGGCCATATATCATTGTGATATACTGGGGTCCAACGAGTGGCAGGGAGGAACTCCCACCAATCATTATCAGTGCGGATTGCTTCAGGCCGATGGACATCTGGACCTTGAAACCAACCGGAATATGGGAGATGAAATGGATCTATTCAAAGAGACAGCGGCAACGGCCATAAGCCATTCCACCATGCCTTCCTCTAACTTGTGGGATGGCTCAGAGTCCGGTCTGACCATCTCCAACATCTCAACACCCGGCCATATAGTAACATTCCAGGTGGGCACATATGGAGTTAGCCCCGCCATACAAGCGGTTACCCCAGGCATTGAAGAGAAGGGAATTCCAAAGCATGCAGAGCTTATAAAGATCATTGAAGACGCTCAGGTTAAGATTGATGAAGGGTTAGAAAAGTTGAGGGCAATTGCCTAAAAAATAATCTTTTAAGGTAACTTTTTAGCCTTTTATCCTCTTTTTTGGCATGGAAGTACTTAAAAATACTTTCATATTTTTGTGCCTGTAATTCTAAGAATTTTATGTTCGTTTCTTGGGAATCTATTCTCCGAACCCCATAACCAAAGTTAACAAACTCTAAAATTTTGGTCTTTCCTACGAGGTAATGAGCTAACTCTTTAGTCTTAAACAGCATGATAGATCCCCAAGTTATCCTTTTTTCGAGAATTCCCTCTCCCAGAATATTTTTAAGAATTATTCGTCCTTTGCCAATTTATACCCAATTTATACAATTCCTGAATCCTTGACTCCACGACATTCATCGCGTCTT
This sequence comes from Methanosarcina sp. UBA411, assembly GCF_002495725.1. Lineage (NCBI taxonomy): Archaea > Methanobacteriati > Methanobacteriota > Methanomicrobia > Methanosarcinales > Methanosarcinaceae > Methanosarcina > Methanosarcina sp. UBA411. The sequence continues at coordinate 52,279 of NZ_DAGK01000001.1, read as the reverse complement.
CAAAGAGCTGTCTGTCGATTTTGATCCCGAAATATTCCTTGAGTTTTTCTTCAGGAGGCATTGTCGAGCCTGCCGAGAGGTAAGCAACGTAATTTTTGTTGAAAGCTTCAAGGTCTTCCCTGTACTGTTTGAAGAGGGCTAGGGTTATTGCCTTTGAAACCGCGTAATTGAATGTGTAGTAGTTGCTTGTCAGATAGATATGATTGATGTAAGTCCATTCCGCGGAATCTTCAGGGTAATACTCAACTGAGCGGCTTCTGTATTCTTTAGAAAGGTCTGTCCAGATAGCATTAAGTTCATCTCCGCTTACAGTTTCGTTTTTTGCACAGAGCCTGTGAGCTTTATATTCAAATTCCGTAATCAAGGGCTGCCTGGTAAAAAAGTTCTGGTAATCGTCAATCTGCTGAGAGAGTACGGCAACCGCAGTATTCCTGTCAGAATTTTCGACAACATAATCAACAAGAAGCTCTTCGTTGAAAGTTGAAGGAATTTCCATTTCATAAATTGTTCCTGAGCAGTAAAGATAGTCCACAGAATTACCCATCAAGTAGAAATTAATGGCGTGTCCCAGTTCATGGGTTAAAGTTTTCTGATCCCTGATAAGGCCGTCATAGTTCATAAAGATCAGAGACGGCTCTTTCAGAGCACAGATATCAGTACAATATCCTCCTGGCTGTTTTCCATGTTCAGGATCTGGGTACACATCTATGAAACTGCCAGTTATCATTTTTAAAAAAATTTCTTTGAAATTAGGGTTCATCCTAGAATAGGATTTCAGAATTTCTCGCAAGGCCTCTATGTAAGCATATTTTTTGCCAGGTTGGTCTGTCAGTTGCAGCATAAGGTCATATGGTTTAAGAACGTCAAGCCCGAGTTTTTTCCTTCTGAACTCGTTGTAGTTTTCAAATATATCTTTTCTTTGCTTGAAGACCGTATTCATATTCTCAATCTGATCATGAGTGAGATAGAGGTTATAGAGACTGTAGTCATAGAAATCCGTGTAGTTCAACTCTCTGGCAACAAGGTCATCAAGTCGGGCTTTTCTGGAATAGAGAGATGCCATGGAATCGGATTCATCAATTAGATGGTAGAACCTCTTGTCATAACATTTTTTCCTGTTTTCCCGGCTTGGGTCTGTTGATAGTAAAGTACTGTAGGACTGGGAATTGATGGAAAATTTCTCTCCGTTCTCAAGCGTTATCTCTCCTGCCTTTGTGACTTTATTTGTGATTTCGGAAAGTGCCTCGGTCTCCAGTTTCATACGCTGGTTTTCGAGCTCTGCAATATACGCAGCCTGGGACTCATTCACTGGCCTATGCTCTGCGAACCTCATATAATTAGCTTCAAGATAAGCCCTGTAAACCTCAATTTTGGGTTCTTCAGAAAAGAGCCTGTTCCACTCCTCCTTTCCCAGTGAGGTCAACTTTACGGTTGCAAAGGCTTGGGCTTTCTTATATTCGGTAAGCAAATCCTGAGCACTTCCAAGCAGAGAGATAAGGAACGAGTCATTAACGTTTTTACTTAGCTGAGTATATGCATAAGTATACAGGACATCAAGCGATTTTGAATAAGCCTTTTCAGCTTCAAGGTACTCAAGTAAAGTAGTCCCTGACAACATTTCAAACTTAGGGCGGAAAGTTTCGTTTATGTCCTGTGATTTCTTCTTTAATCTTTCAAGCTCTTCTGAAGCATTTTCCCTGCTGCTGAAAAGATATGAATCATTCCACTCCGTAGTAACCTTCTCGGAATTAAGCTCTTCAAAATTATATTCATTGCCTGTGCTTTCAAAGGATTTATCCGGCTTTCCAGAAGTCCTGCCTTCAGGAAAAACTGCAAGAGACAGTAATGCTCCGAGCGCGAGGGATCCCTTAAACATCCCTGAAGCTATGAATCTTTTAACAGATTTTGATTTCATAGACCATTTCCCCTTGTATTTATCAAAATACCTATATTAAATCCATTTAATTAGTTCTTATTTCATTGATCTCATAATCTCATGATATTTTGCAATTACATGATTTCATAATTTCATTGACTTCCATTGACTTCAGAATCTCATAAACTTCATGCAAAAATGTCATTTGCTTCATATAAATTACTAACGAATATTGTTCAAAATGAGAAAGGAAAATATTTACTATAATAGTTTCCTATCAACAAGAAGATTTTGCATAGTAACTTAAATAACATAATAAAATGAGTAAATAAAATAAGTAAAAATAAGTAAAAATAAGTAAAAATAAGTAAAAATAAGTAAAAATAAGTAAAAATAGGTAAATAAGTAAATAAGTAAATAAGTAAATAAGTAAAAATAAGTAAAAATAGGTAAATAAGTAAATAAGTAAATAAACAATAAAAATCAAAATATTTGAGACAAATCTGTCTGCGTAACAGGTTTACTCAGGATAAAACTCTTTCTTCGTAATTTAGTATACTTTCGATTTCTTTTACCGGCTTCAGTTCTTCAGGGACTTTCTGAAAATCGGTCTGAATGCGAATTATACGCTGTGGTAACGGAATCTCTATGCCATTCTCTTCCAAAGCCTGTTTTATATTCCACAGGATTCTGGTTTTTATTCCGAACCATTCGTTCACAGGTGCCCAGATCCTGACAGAAATATTTACGGAACTTTCTCCGAGATCGCTTACGAAAACCGAAGGGGAGGGATTAAGGAGAGCAAAGGGTTCTTTGTCGATAATGTCCTTGATAAGCCAGATTGCGGCATTGGCATCGTCACTATAACGGATCCTGATTGTATATTCAAACCTTCGGACAGGATGCCCTACAATGTTCGTGATATTTGTTGTAAAAACCTGCTGATTTGGGATGCGAACAAGAAGTCCCTCAAAGGTTCTTATATGGGTAGAAATTATGCGGATATCTGTGACATAGCCAGACACATCGTTAATTTGAACCTGATCCCCTATTTTTATAGGCCTTTCGACCATAAGGAAAAAGCCCGAAACCAGATTCCCCACAATATTCTGGCTTGCAAAACCAAGAATAATACCTGTAACTCCTCCTGCCACTAGGAACGCTGAAGGATCAATTCCTATTAGAGATACATTAGAAAGAAATACGATAGTAAGCATGCCATAGTAAAAAACTTTGATGATAGTCTCAGCCATATCTTTACTGACTCTGTCTTTAAGAGACCTGCGCAGGTAAAGCGAGAGAATTTTGGCAAGTAGGATTGAAAAAGAAAGAATTAGTATAAACTTTAACACAGATCCCAGAGTTACGGTACCATCTAAGGCAGGCAAGCCTATTTCAAGAAGATCAAGATTAGTAATCAAAATCCCCACCCCATGTAAAATTTAAGGGGTGCAAAACCAAGCTTCTGAAGGCTATAGACTCCGAAAGCTTCTTTCCGGGTTTTAAAATCCTTCAGAGGACTACTTTTTAACTCCCCGCTAAGATACTGTAACTCAAAACCTGTTTCAGCCGTGTTCTTGTTAAGGATATCCATACGCGCTCGCGTAAAAACATCACCTGCATAATAAAGTTTCATACCGTATGCACTGAAAACTACTTTTGAGATCGACGCCCAATCCGAGGAAGCATTTCGAAGTGTCAGTTCAATAACTCCCTCCTGTAGAGGGTTAGGGGAAGGAGAAATTGAATATATCTGACTTTTCCAATGCTTACAGATGACTCCGTTTGAAACCTCCCCATAAAGGGTAAATTTCTGCCTTACCAGGCTCAGCACATCAAGAAGCTGGAGATTTTTGTCTCCCTTATCCGCGATAAAAACGCCTATTTCTATCGGAAAAGTCAGAAAAATCTTCCTTTTAGCTCCTGCCGCAAGCAGCAGGATTTTCTCAAACTCTATCAGTAGGTTGGGAGTGATTTCTTTTGGAGTGTTTAAGGGCTCTACTGGATTTATAATCAGGCGCTTTTCATCTCCAAGAATAATTTTCTCTACATTATCCGTTCCGAGTGTCCTTCTGTATATCCATTGCTCTCCGATTTTTGTCACGGAAATAACAATTCCTTCCTGTTCTACTGAAAAAGGGGGATTATAATGGCCGTACATAATATCCTGGGAACTAACACTTTATAAATAATTCTCTGAATTCCTTAATATAGATATCACACATTATAAAAATTTTTTCTTTTAGAGGTGTTTCTATTTTCTTTTAGAGGTGTTTCTATTTTCTTTTAAAGGTGTTTCTATAATCTAAAGAAAAAATAGATATGAAATCAGCACAGAAGACAAAAAGGCCCAATGGAAAAGCTAATAAAAACAGAGCTGATAGAAAAAGCAACAAAAAAGCTAATTGAAGAGGAGCAAAAAAGAAGCGAAGAAGTCTCCAGCTAAAAGAAAGTCAAACCCATTTCATTTTCTTAAAATAGATGAACATAGTGACTGCTAACAGGGTCATTCCAAATATTACTGCCGGATAGCCCCAGCGCCATTTGAGCTCAGGCATGTATTCGAAATTCATTCCGTAAACGCCTGCTATGAAAGTAAGTGGAATGAAAATCGTTGCTATGACTGTCAGAACCTTCATAACGTCGTTCATCCTGTAGCTTATGCTGGAGAGATATATATCAACCATTGAGGACAAAATATCCCGGAAATCTTCTACTGAATCAATTACCTGAATGGTATGGTCATAAACATCTCTCAGGTAAAACCTGGTATTCTCTTTAATAAGATTGGACTCGACCCTCTGTAAACCACTTATCAGCTCCCGGAGGGGCCAGACAGACTTACGAAGGGTAATCATATCCCGTTTGTACTTTTGAATAGTCTTGAGGATCTCAGGCCTTGGCTGTATTACCAGCCCTTCTTCAAGGTATTCGATTTCATCCCCAAAGTGCTCAAGAATTAAAAAGTAATTATCGACTACAGCATCAATAAGACTGTAGGCAAGATAATCCACCCCGCTTTTCCGCAGGCGAGAAGCCGGGTTTTCAAACCTTTCCCTCACCGGATCAAAAACGTCCCCCTGCCTTTCCTGAAAAGAGAGAATATAATTCGGGCCAATGATGATGCTTACCTGGTCTATAATAATCTCTTCCTTTTCCGCATCAAGAAGAATCATTTTTAAAACTGTATAAATATATGAATCATAATCTTCAGTTTTTGGCCGCTGTCCTGTATTGAGCACATCTTCAAGAGTAAGGGGATGGATATTGAAATAATTTCCAAGCTTTTCTATAACGTCTACCCTATCGAGCCCATCTACATTTATCCAGAAATTGATGTCTGACTGGCCCTTAAACTCCAAACACTCTTCAACCGAATCCAACTCTTTTTCTATAATTTTTTCATTGTTATAGGCCAGAACTCGGATTATTACTTTTTCGACCTTCTTTTCCCCCACATGGACAAGCGTTCCAGGTGCAAGCCCGGATTTAGATCCTCTTCTACCAAAAGTCCCCATACTTGTTTCTCTGCCTCACCTTCTAATAAAAATAGACTACTCAGTAATTAAAGCTCCATTGATTTAAGCCTGTGTACAACATTTAGTCCAAATATTTTTGTCAATTTTCTGAGTAAGTTTGGTTTACTCTTAACGCGATCTACTTCTCAATGCAAAATAAGCTTTTTATATGCTTGCAGATAAATATATGTATTATATATTTAATAGGATAATATGATAAACATATAATTAGCTTTTTCCAAAAATCGGGGAATTTGGGAATTTCGTCAGTTTTAGAACTAGGATATAGGGGTGACTAATATGGCTGAAGACCAAATTATGAATAGCGTATATAGTATGCTTGACCAGTTTATAGCATTTATTCCGACATTAGTAGCAATAATTGTTCTCATTATTATAGGAAAAATCCTTGGGACATTTCTTGGAAGAGTTGGTGCAAGCATACTGGATAAGATAGGACTCGATGATCTTGTTGATAGAACCGTGATAGGTAGAATGATAAGAAGAGGACAGATGAGTACGGTTGGCTTTTTTGATGCAGTCATCCGATGGCTCGTTTATATCATCTTTGCCTTGATTATCCTTAATATTCTAAACATCCAGGCAGTGAATAATTTCATCAACCTGGTAATATACTACATCCCACTTGTGATCTCTGCATTCATTGTACTCTTAATAGGCTTCCTGATTGTAGACTTCATTGGTGATCTGATTAAAAATCTGCTTATTTCGATTGGAGTAGACGAGAAATTTGAAAGGACACCTTTCGGAGCGTCAGTCAGATCAGGAGGACTAACAGCCTCAGGAATCATTTCCGGATTGGTAAGACTGTTTGGGTATCTGATATTTCTTACAACTGCATCGAATATTTTGCAGTTGACCATGCTTACCCAGTTGCTAATAAGTATTACTGAGTATTTACCCAGGCTTTTTACAGGTATTTTGATTCTGATAATAGGGATTCTTTCTATCGATATAGTGATGGATTACCTTACAAGTACGATCAGAGGTATGAATGTAGAGGGGGCAGATATTATCCTTCCTCTACTGAGAGGTTTTCTATTCCTTATCGTAATTCTGGTGGCACTGGACACGATGCTCGTTAACACCAGTATCCTTTACCTGTTCTTTGGGCCGCTGGCATGGGGAATTGCAATTGTAGTCGCGTTCAAATACGGGATAAAAGATGCTCTTGTTGCATATGCCAGAGAAAGAGGTAAGTAAGTAGTCACATAAATCCCTAAACTTCGATTAAAGAAGTTTTTGTTACGTATGCCAGGAAAGGAAGTAAATCTTCCTTTCATTTATTTTAAATGCTTCTTCATCAGTCTTGATTAAATTGTCCTAAGATAGTTTATTCCAAACTTAGTTTCTACACAGTTTATATTTCTTTCAGTTTATATTTTTTTAAATCAATATTTATTTAAAGCTTCTTGTCAAACAAACAGGGCATGGAAACCCCCGACAATCAATCTTCTTTTGTAGAGAATATGTCTTATTTTGACCGAGGCCTAGAGCAGGCATTTACATGGTTTTCAGATAACTTCGGTACATTTTTATTCATAATTTTTATTGGCTTGTTCACCGTCCTTGTTGCACGGAACGTAAACCGTCTTCTGGAACGCCATTTTAAGAGTGCAAGTACCAGGCTACATATGGACCCAACGTCTTTCCGGATGTTCAGGCATATTGTGGTAGCATTAATCTATTTTATGGGAATTCTTGTTGTTATATTCAGCATTCCTAGTCTTCGGAGCCTCTCAGTTGCCCTCTTTACAGGGGCAGGAATTGCCGGTATTGCTATAAGTCTTGCAGCTCAGAACACACTGAGCAACATAATCGCAGGGGTTTCTCTTGCCATCTTTCAACCTTTCAGGGTCGGAGACAGACTGAATATTATGAACGAATATGGAAAAGTTACGGATCTCAACCTCAGGCATACAGTTATCATAACCTGGGATAACAGGCGTCTTATAATCCCCAATTCCAAAATCAGCAATGAAGCGATAATTAACTGGACTATAGAAGACCCCGCAGTAATTTGGCCAATTGACGTTGGAATAAGCTATGATGCTGACATTGACCAGGCAAGAAGAATCATGATCGAAGAGGCCAGAAAACATCCCAATGTCATGCCTCCGCAGGAGGTTAAATATAATGTTGTAAAGCCCAGCTTACTTAAGTCCGAAACCTTTGGAGTAGGACTTTTTGACTCCCCTGTGCTACATCCCGTAGACCCGGATTTTAGAGAGAGAGGAGGAGTTAAAGTAAGTGTTGTCGAACTGGGTGAGTATTCCGTAAACCTCCGCATGAACGTCTGGTTCAAAGACAGAAACATTGCGCACAGTTCAGGATGCGAAATAAGGGAAGCTATTAAAAAGCGCTTTGATAAGGAAGGCATAGAAATTCCGTACCCTTACAGGACTATTGTATATAAAAAAGATCTTGAAAACGAAAAGAAGGCTACTGGAAAATTATCCAATACAGAAGGAGATAAAATTGAGTGCGCCGTAAAAGTCGATTAAAGAGATTGATAATTAAGTAATTAATCGATTGATAGAAAGTAAGTGGAAGACGGATTAAGAATAAACAAGAAAACAAGTGAAAAATGGATTAAATAAAAGAAGAAATTGGAGATGAAAGGTTAAAAGGGGATCTCACAGCTCCCTTTCATCAATCACTCTTTTTGTTTTTTTCGTGCTGCGGGGAAGTTCCCCTATCTTCATGCCCACAACATCCACGGTTACGCCTATAAAGTCCTTAAAAGCTTTTCTGAGAGCTTTTTCAGTTTTCTCTTTCCTTTTGGAGTCTTCTGCATTTTCTATCTCGATTCTGAAGATCATGCTGTCCCGGCCGTCCTTACGGGTAAGCAGGATCTGGTATTCGCTGCTTACGCCCGGAACCCTGTGAATAATATCTTCAATCTGGCCAGGATAGATATTCACAGCCTTGAACTTTATACGGTCATCCGACCGTCCCAGGATCCTGTCAATTCTCGGAAAAGGACAGCCGCATTTACAGACGCCAGGAATGATCCGGGTAAGGTCTCTTGTCCTGTAGCGGATAAGAGGAGCTCCTTCCTTTGTGAGGGTTGTTATTACAAGTTCTCCAAGCGTGCCGTCAGGAAGCTGCTCGCCCGTAATAGGATCGATAATCTCAAAGAGCAGGTAGTCGGACCAGTAATGCATACCTTCATGGAATGAACAATCAAGGCCAATTCCTGGCCCGTAGATTTCGGTCAGCCCGTAAATATCAAAAGTTTCTATTCCCAGCTCGGTCTCGATTCGACTGCGCATTTTTTCACTCCAGCGTTCCGAACCTATAATACCTTTTCTTAGATGGATCTGGGATTTAAGCCCGCGTTTTTCAATTTCTTCAGCAAGCAAAATCGCATAAGAAGAGGTACTTGCTAAAGTTGTGGACTTCAGGTCAACAAGCATTTCAAGCTGTTTTTCGGTATTTCCCGGGCCTGTAGGTATAGCCATTGCGCCCAGGCGTTCAGCTCCAAGCTGGAATCCTATCCCTGCAGTCCAGAGCCCGTACCCTGGAGTAATCTGAATTCTGTCCTGGTTGTTAAGGCCTGCCAGCATGTAACAGCGCATCACCATCTCGGCCCAGACATCTACATCCTTTCGGGTGTAAGGAATAATTACGGGTTTTCCGGTGGTTCCAGACGAGGAATGGATCCTTACGACTTCTGAATCAGGTACTGACTGCAACCCAAGAGGGTAGGCATCCCTGAGTTCTTCTTTATGTGTAAAGGGAAGAAGCTTCAGGTCTTCAAGCGACCTTATATCTTCGATATCGATATTTGCTTCCTTGAACTTTTTCTGGTAAAAAGGACTGTTTTCAGCTACGCGCTTCAGCAATGCCTTCAGTTTTGCAAAGGTATCTTCTTCCGAGATATTGGGATGGTAAAGCTGTGCATTGGGATCAAGTTCAGCCTTAGTGGATACTTCATACATATGATTTCACCTTCTGCTCCCCAGTTCAGATGCCGGAGATAAATCTAATACATTTTCTTGCGCGTTCGAATGCGGCAGCGTTTACAGCCCTGTATTTTTCAGGGATTTCGGCATCCAGTACTGCCTTCAGAATATCTTCATGAAAAGGTAATACTCGTGCACCTGCAGCCGCTCCAAGCATTGCAACGTTTGCAGCCTTGTATGTCCCTACATCGCCTGCAAGCTCCGTGAAATCAGAGCAGAGAATGTCAGGGTAATATGAACATAAAAACGAAAGTAAAGCTGCAGGGTTATATTCAGGACTCCCAGGCGGCCTCGACGCCGGAGGGATAGCATGGGTATTTACCAGTACCTTTCCGCCTTCCTTAAGAAAAGGCAGGTTTCGCACGGTTTCTGCGGGTTCAAGGCCTAAAAGCAGGTCTGCCTGCCCGATGGGAATAAGTGATCCTGAAACTTCGTCTCCTATCCTTATATGACTGCTGACCGAACCTTCTCTCTGAGACATGCCTATGGTTTCGGCAGTGCTTACGTGAAATCCGGCTTTCATTGCTGCAAGGGCAAGAATGCGGGAAGCAAGCACAACTCCCTGCCCACCAACGCCTGCAATCAGAATATCATATTTCACAGCTTTTCGCCTCCTATGAAGATGGCTTCCGAGGGGCATATTTGCGCACAGAGCCCACAGCCGCTGCAGCTATCCTGTATAACAGGCTTATCTCCAGCAAGGTTAAGCGCAGGGCAGCCTAGTTCTTTTATACAGAAGCCACAGCCTGTGCAGGCTTCGGGTTTTATTTCATAATATTTGTCGGGTTTTGTTATCCCTGCACACTTGCCTTTGAAGACCAGAACCGACGGCCAATTAAAATTCATGGCTTCCTTTGCGGCTTTTACACAACTCTCCAGGCAGTCCGGCTCTACAGTATTTACTGTTCTTACAAATTCAACCCCACAGCTCCGAACCACGTCTGCAATTTCAATGGCTTTCGAGGTATTTCCAAGGACGGTTAAGCCTATACCAGGATGAGGCTGATGCCCTGTCATTGCAGTTGTGCGATTATCAAGGACTGCGAGGGTGATGTCAGCTCCGTTATAGACAGCATTTATCACTGCAGGAATGCCTGAATGGAAAAAGGTCGAATCCCCGATAAACGCTACCTGTTTTGCTTTGGGATTCGTACGCGAGAGCCCTCCTGCAATGCTTATCCCAGCTCCCATGCAGAGGCAAGTATCGACCATGTTAAGTGGGTAGGCATTTCCGAGAGTATAGCAGCCAATATCTCCTGAGAAAATCGTATCAGTGTGGGACTCTTTTTTAAGCTGTTTTGCAGCCTGCTTGAAAGCGTAAAAAACGATCCTGTGCATGCAACCGGCACAGAGGGTAGGAGCCCGAACCGGAAGGGGAGGAAGTTTATCTCTTGAGACGGCAGGAGAAGCATGGGAAAGGCGTAAATTCTCCCCACACGCTGCAAGTGCGCGGTTGATACTGTCAATGACAATATCCACATTATACTCCCCGCTTACAGGGAAAAAGCCGTTCTTCTTTCCATAAACATCAACAGGTAGATGGGCTTTACCTATAAGCTGGAGTATCTGTTCTTCAAGGTAAGGATCAAGTTCTTCAACTACGATCAGCCGGTTAATTCCTTTCAGGAAAGAAAGAGCTGCCTTTTCAGGAAATGGATACACTGTCCCTATCCTGAAGAGTGTAAACAAATCGTCAAAATTACTGACAGTTTTCACAGCCTCTTTTACATAAAGGGCTGAAACTCCTGAAGCAATAATCCCGATTTTTCCCGATCCAGAAACCGAATTAAAGGAAAGCTCGGAAAAACGCTCGGAAAGCCGTACCTGTGTATTTTCAAGCCAGGGGTGCCTCTCGGCCGTCAGTTTCGGGAAGATTGTCCAGCGTTTATCCTTTACAAAACCCTCGCTAACGGCTTCAACCGGCGCAGGCTCTGCAACCGCGACCTCTACATCCCCACAGCTGTGGGAAACTCGCGTGGTGGTTCTAAGGATGACAGGAATTTCGAACTCATGTGAAAGCTCAAAAGCCAGCTTTGTCAGTTCGTAGGCTTCCTGAGGGGTTGCAGGATCAAGGACAGGAATGTTTGCAAAGTGCCCGAAAGCTCTTGTATCCTGTTCAGTCTGGGAAGAATGAGGCCCAGGGTCGTCGGCAATGAGCAGGACAAGGGCTCCTTTTACCCCGATGTAGCTCAGGCTCATAAGAGGATCAGATGCAACATTCAACCCTACCTGCTTCATGGTCACAAGCGCCTTTCCTCCGGAATAAGCTGCCCCGGCCGCCGTTTCAAGTGCAACCTTCTCGTTGCTGGACCACTCGGTATAGATACCGCACCTGTTTGCATACCGGGCAATCGTTTCCAGAGCCTCGGTTGAGGGAGTTCCGGGATACCCTGTAACTACCTGGACGCCGGCTTCTATCGCTCCAAGTGCAATGGCTTCATTACCCATTAACAACTTTTTATCAGTCAATAAACTCATCTCGAATTTAGGGTAAAACTTTAACAATCTCGAATTTAGGGTAATATTTAACAAATTTGATAATTTAACAAACTTTGATAAATTTCGAAGGAATAAAGAGAAGTTGAAAAGAATTGGATTCTCAAACAAGTTATCAAAATTGTTTTGGGAACTTGAAAATCCATTTTAAAGTATTTCGCCGATGTTTTACGCTACGGGAAATTCGATGACCATCTATGTACAATGCTGTCTGGAAGAAGTACGTAAAGTTTGCATATAAAGTTTTTGTTTTATGAGTCTGTGTGGTTATTGGGTTAGACACAAATAATCTATTTTGACAACGGTTAGGAATACAAAATCTAGTTTACACATTCAAAAAAGGAAAAAATATGCAAAAATTTTATTAAGTAGATTTAAGGTCTTCAATATACTTTTTTGCTCGAATGTGCAGGTGATTGAAATTCTAATCCAGATCACAATGTTGATATTAATCATTAACAGAAGGATTTATTCTCTTGTAAGAAACTCAACAGCTCATTCTGAGAAAAATGGCTAGATATAGTTGCTTTGGAGTATAATATTTGCAGAGAATGCGTCAGATTTGTTGACAGTAATTCTGCATAGAAGGAGAATTCAAAGAACTTTTGAAATTATAATGAGAGTATATGAAAGTCAAGCATTGGATCCGCATGTAAACAGAGAAAAATTTAGAGAGGAATTGTTTGATTAAGAAATGAATTATATTCAAAAAAAAGAGGAAGAGAAGAAAGAAATGAATCCTTCACTTATGACGAATGAATTGCTCTCTGTATATTTCTTGATTGGTACTTTCCTCTATTATCTGTCACTTTATAACTCCTTGAGAGACTCTTTCATCAAAAGGGATCTGAAAAATATCTCCTACCCTCTAAACTTGCTTACTCATATCTCAATGCATCTACAGGCTTCAATTCAGCAGCACTCTTCGCAGGTACTATTCCCGCGATCAGTCCCACAATTATAGAGACCAGAGTTGCAATAATGGTTCCTTTAAGGCTGAGAGCAAATTCAAAGGGGACCTTCATTGAAATTGAAATCAGGAAAAGGATCACTTGGACAGCAGCTGTGCCGAGGAGAATTCCTATTATTCCTCCAACAAGACTGATCATTGCAGAATTGCAGAGGAAGATAAGCATGATGTCTCTGTTCTTTGCTCCGATAGCTTTCATAATTCCAATTTCTTTAGTTTTTTCAAGGACAGATGTAAACATTGTATTTGCAATCCCTGTAGAACCTACAAGCAGAGAAATACCTGCAATAAACGCGAGGAAAGCTGTAAGGCCGTTAATCAGCTTTTTGGTGTTTTCCATTTCCTCTTTCCCGGAGCTCACATAGAAGTCCTGGTTTTTTTCATCAACCCTGTGTGAAAGTCTCAGCATGTTCTCTATTTCTTTTATTGTGGCTTCGTAGTCTACATTTTTGTAGAGTTTTACCTCAATGGAGTCATAAACATCTGTCTCTTTTTCATCAACACCTTCTTCAGTGGTTGAAAGAGAATTGACTTCTTCATAAGGCATGTAGACGCTACTTCCAAAAAGACCTCCAAGGCCTCCCAATAACCCTCCGTCCTTTGCCAGAATACCAATTACCCTGTAGGACTTACCGTTGAGAAGGATCATCTGATTAACCCGGATTTGCCTTCCCAGGGCTTCATCGTTAGCCAGTTCATTGGATATGACCACCGAGGTACGGTCTCCGGGCTGCAACATCCTGCCTTCTCCAACTTTTTTCTTAGTGATGTTAGGCCAGGCACGCGGGTCCACACCCTCGACATAGACTGAGGTCTTCTTTCCTCCGAATTCCAGTTCGGCGCTTGTTTCAATGTTAACGTTGATATACTGGATACCATGAACACGGCGGAGTGTGAACACATCCATTTTTGTAAGTTTCGGGGTTTCCACTTCTCCAAAATCCATGGAGTTACTTAAATCATCTCCACCCCCGCTTATGTTTCCATTTTCACTTCCGTTTTCACTTTCCACGATTACCTGGGAGGCGTTTTCCTCTATAAAATTAAATGGGACCGAGGCAACGATGGTGATCGTATCTCCTCCCAGCTCTTCCAGGGTTTTGGTTACCTGATCCTGGAAAAATTCCCCGGTTGTGACAATGGTCATTACCGAGGCAATGCCTATGATCACCCCTATAATGGTTAGCCAGCTCCGCAATTTGTTGGCTTTGACCATGTTAAAAGCGATTCTAAGTATCTTTACAGGTTTCATTGCACTACAGCCTTCGGATATTAAGCTTAAGGTCTTCTCTTCACGAATCTAATCACTAAATTACTCATTATATTTGTGTGTTCACACTTTGCGGATTCACTCATTCATTTTCTCTTTTTTGAAACTTTCCTGTACACTGCGACCCCTGCAATTCCCAAAACAACCAGGAGCACCAATTTATATGAGAATGAAGCAGTTGAGCTTTCTTCAGAATCTGAATTTTTATTTGGAGAGGATTCAGTTGTGTAAAGTGTAAGCTCCTGTTTTTCGGTCTGTCTCTGACCGTCACTTGAGGTGTAACTGATTTCAAATTTGAGGGGCAGCTCTTCTCCGTATAATTTTGGCTCGAGGTTAAAGTCTGCAACCGTATAGTCACCTTTTTTCAAGTTGCCGAGAATTACCGAATTGCTGCCGTCCGTGACAGTCCAGTTTGTCTGCTGGGGGATGGAGACTTTTACGGAATTTGCAGCATTGTTTCCTATGTTCGAGACCGAAAAGGTGTAAGAGCCTGTAGGACTTCTTTCAGTGTAAGCAATATCAAAATCAGTGGTGCCTCCGATGTAGATTCCGGCCTTGCTATTTATCTGTTTCTTTTTCTCATTTTCAAGTGTACCGGCCTCTGTGATTGTCTTAAGTTCTTCAACATCATCATAGATAAGAGTCATATCCAGCTTGTAGAGACCTGGAACCGTGTTAACGTTAGTAAGAACATCAAAGGTGACGTTTGCAGTTTTTCCCACATCGATAAGGTTAATATGCTTTACATTGCTCGAACCCACAGGAAGGATAACATCGTTTGCACAGTCCCAGGAAAAAATCGCATTTTTTAGGGGAGAATTGCCTGCATTTTTGATCCCGAAAGTAATTTTTGTCTTTTCTCCTGGAACCAGTTTCTCCAGGCTGATTGACTCAATCTCGGCATTTGACTCGCTTTCAGTCTCAATCATGAGATCGCTAGTAATGGAGATGTTGTTATCTCCTTCTTTTGAATACAGGTGCGCAGTCAAGGGATATTTCCCTTTATTGACATCATCTTCTACTCCCACCTTAAACTTCACTACCTTCTCACGGTCACTTGCATATCTTTTTCCAAGAGTACCAATATTCTTTGATAGTTCCTCTCCAGGTAGGGGTTTGAAGGGATATTTGGGTTCGATTTCAACAACACAGTTGTCTTTTGCTTTATTTCCCGTATTCTGGACCGAAATCCGGACTTCCAGAATATCTCCAGGTTTTACGGGATCCGGATCTTGGTTAAGTAGGTCAACAGTCATCCCTTCTTGCTGAGCACTCAGAGAAGAGGCATGAGAATCTTTATCCTCAGAAGTACTCGATGATGAATCTTCCTCATCAGTGCTTAGAGCAAGGGAAGGAGAGCTAAACACAGCTGTAATTATCAGAAACACTAGTAGTAACCCAAAAAACTGTCTGCGAACACTTTTTTTATTAATAAGTCCTCTATGAGTTAGGTTTTTCCCTATTATTTTTTTACTGTTGATTGATCCAAGTTTTATTTTTTCAAGAAACATTGTTTTTCCTCTGTAATGCCCTTCAGTACTCAGGGCAGAGCTGGTCCTGGTTAGTTTCGTCTCGAACAATTTTTCCGTCTTTTAGTTCGATATGCCTTTGAGCATACTTTGCCAAGTGCATATCATGGGTAACCATGATTACGGTTTTGCCATTTTCTTTCCAGAACCTGTAAAGCATAGTCATTACTTCTTTTCCGGTAACACTGTCCAGGGCACCGGTTGGTTCGTCGGCAAGAATAATTTCAGGATTGCTAGCAAGAGCCCTTGCAATCGAGACTCTTTGTTGCTGCCCTCCCGAGAGCTGGGTGGGTTTGTTCTGCATTTTATCAGAAAGCCCAACAAGAGTCAGCAGCTCCTTTGCCCTTTTTTCTGCGATATTGTCATCAATTTCCTGGATCTCCAGGGGCAAAAGCACATTTTCAAGGGCTGTCATTCCCGGAATCAGGTTATATTGCTGAAAGATAAATCCGATAGTTTTTCCTCTCAATGCGGCAAGATCTGATTCTTCTAATCTGGCAATGTTTTCAGATTTCAGAAAGATTTCTCCCTTTGAAGGGACGTCAAGGCAGCCCACAAGGTTCATCATAGTGGACTTTCCACTGCCTGATGGGCCAATGATTGCGGTAAACTCGCCTTTCTCAAACTCTGCGTTCACGTCTTTCAGGGCATTGACCTGGACTTCTCCCATCTGGTAAGTTTTCCAGACATTCCTGAAGGCAATCAGCGTTTTATCCATATGTTCACCTTAAGTATCACTTATATAAAAACATGCAGCAGTTGAAAAATGTATTTTACCTCTATTTTTCTTCTCACATGCAGAAGGTCAGAATTTTTCCTGACGTGGATATGTAACTCAAAAGTAATTATTGCATAACAGGAGCACAGCACTGGTAATATAATCAAGAAATAAAGGTTTTGTGGCAGAGCCTCCATTGAAAGTATATTTAGTACGGTTATAAAATATTTTTATTTTGATATAGGTTAGAACAGGTTATCGATTTCATGTAAATAGCCAAAACAAAACGCCATCAGTAAAAAATTTTGAAAAATATAAGTTACCTGCCAAAGGCAGGTTTATTATAATTACATGAAATAAATATATCCTGCTGCTAGTATAATCGCAAAAATAATGAATTTTGCAACATTAGGTATAACATCAAAACCATTAAGCATAAACCCTAATATATTATCTGTAGACTTAGACATACAATCACTTACCTTACAACGATTTCAATTATCGTTTATCATACAGTTTCAAATGATATTATATTTGAATCATCCCTTAGCCTAAATTCTGGCACAAAACTGGAAATCTTCACAGAACCTGCTCTGCCTGTTCCTTAACAAACCGGCCATAAAAGTTTGCAGCAAATATTAGGCTTGTGAAATACAGGGCAGGTATGCCTACAAGAACAATTGAAAGTACTAAGAATATAATGTAAGTTGCATACTGTTTTAGCATCGTAACAATATAGTCGCCGATGTTATCCATGACATAACCGAGTTTTCCGAAATCAAAGTATGACCCTACAGTTTGTTTTCTGTAGAAGTTTACATTGAGGATCGGAAGCACAAAGAACCCGAGAAGAATGCTCAGGATATTGGCTATATCTTCATCAATCATCATTATACCAGCCAGCAGAGCGATATATACAATATAGAAAGGCAGTGATTTCAGGAACATTGAAAACCCGAGTATCAAATCATCTGTGAAGTGAAGCTTGGGAAGTTCCTCATATTTACCTTCGATAAACTCATTGACAATTCTTATAACATAACCAAAAAGTGCAAGCCACCCAATTACAGGGACAAGCAGTAATAGAGCGTATAGAAGCCTTTTAGGCTTGTTGAATGGGTATTTTAAAGCAGTAATAAAACTAATTGTTTCCATCTGATCATCCGAAATGTGATTACTCTTTTAACTTTGAAGCTCTTAATCTGTTAAACAGACTAGATTAACACAGCCTTCTATAATAGATACGTATATAAAAATTAACGCTAGTTGAAAAGTATAGTTGACCTCCATTTTTTCAAAAATTATATATAATCCAGGACTGTTGAAGGTTCTGGATGACTGCTGGCTTATTCAATGCAACTTTAAGTGAAGAATCCAGGTTCTATTTTCTCCCGAATACTATTTTTCGATACATCCCAATTAATTAGTTGACATTTATTCCTATAATTTAGTAATTCATTTAATGTCCATTTATTTTTCGCAATTCAAGATTCTTGTGAAGGTGTCTTTTTCTTGAATCTATATTTCCGTTTCTTTAATCCTCTGTCATGCCTGCAAAAGTTAAAATCAGGGCAGTAAACTTTCATTTGGTTGTACAAAAACTTAGTTTCTTTGAGAAACCTATAGAAAAGTGAACCCAAGAATAAGCCTACGTTTATTATAGAAGTTTCAACCCTTTGAAAGTGCGCCCGGTTAACTGAGAAAAATAGGCTCTGTATTTAATCCTATCTTAACTGACACCATCAAGCTAAATTTGAATACTGATATTTGATTTGATAAGACCCAATTGTAAGTTTTTGATAAACTTCGTGCAAGAGGTTTTCTATAGAACCGAAAAATAGATGGTCGATTAAATTGTACTTTCCGATACCTAAAAATTGGCTTATTATGCTGGTCTCAATTCTTCTTTGTATTTATTCGCTATATAACAGATGTGTGAGCTTGCCAGAAGTATCATAAGTCAATACAAAGCACAAAACAAATTGCGGGCGGTCACCCCACCTAAAGGATGGGGGTATGCTTCAGGCCGCTCGGCCGGTTTCTAGGAATAGTTGAGTATACATTTACAAGACTCTCTTAATGCAGAGTTGAATTGCCAACTTCTGTAACCAAGACACCAAGAAACCTTATATTATAAAGAAGCAATGGCACAAAGGTTTAAAAGAATTCAAAAAGAGGCGAGGGTTCACTTCATCCCTACCTGAAGGGCAGGGTATTCGTGACCCTCTGCACTCCCTTTATAATAAGGAATTAGTTTTGGAATCAAGGTAGTAGTTGGCGATATTTCTGCTCGTCTTGCTTACAATGGTCTTTGTGGTTCTTATTGTTCTCAGCGGCCTTGCCTCCTGACCAATTGCCTCCCTTTGAAGCGTAAGCTGCCGTAGAAAAATATCGAAAATTAGAACAAGAATAGAAAGATTCCAGAAAGTATCTTTTTTATAGCTTGTAGGAAGTGGGGATCATGAAAGAGGTTTTATTCAACTTAGAGAGATCCCGTTACATACGATATTTCCCCCACTACCCATACAATATGATGTTACAGTTCTATTTATACCTGACATATGAAAAATAAAAAAGGACTTTTTTTAGACAATTGCGAGTAATTTAACTTAATTATTTCTATTAAAAATTCTGAAATCTGCTCCCGGTTTCAAGGCACATACGGGAAATTTATTATGGTTTAATTCGAAAAACAAATATCGCCGCTTACCGGAAAATATTTCTACGTTTTGCATCATTGTTAACTTCATGAATCAAGGTGATAAACGAATAGCCATAGCGGACCAGAGCCGTGAGTTTGGGGCAATGGGAGAACTCTTACGGGAGCTCCAGAGGGAAGAGCTTGAGCAAAACGAAAGCTCCCCCGCAGAAATTCAGGAAGGCAAGACCGCAAAAAACATAACAGAACTAATGGAAGAAATAAATGCGACATTAAAAGAGATCGCAGAGACTCAGAAGCGCATACTGGAAGAGATTAAAAAGAATAAATAACTAAAACACAAGCCTTTTGAGAAAGGGTTTGATCACAAATCATTTCGAAAAAGGTTTGATCGAAAACGTTAGCAATGGCATTATCATACGTTGCGCTGCTTGAGGCTCTCGATTTCCCATAAATTATTTACTTAAGGTTTCCCTGAATTTTTTAATATTTTCTATGGCTTTTTTCTTTAACTCAATCATCTTTTCCATTTCGCTTATTTTCATTTCCATCCATTGAATTTTCATATCCATCTTCATTAAGGCAACTTCTTTTTTCTGTTCGTCAGTCAGCATTTCCCAAATTTCAGGCATCGAGCCATGATGCATTTGAGCTTTTTCCATCATTCCTTCATGCATGCTTAATTACCCCCATTTCTCTAACACTGATCACACTGACAGTTGCTATTACCAAGCAAAAACCCAGAAACCAGGAAAAAGTATCTGAGTATCACAACTGAGTATCACAAAGAGATTATTATTACTGACATATAATAACTGAGGAAATATAATTTAGAAACCAATAAAAATTAAAAATAGAGTTTGAAAAGGAAAGGATGTCAAAGTATTTACTAGCAATCCTATATTTTATTTTTAACTTACCAGAGTATCTGGGAGTTTAATGTAAGCTACAGCTTTTTCCTGCTCTCAAAGATTATTTTGTCCTGCTTATCAAAATAAATGTATCTAATTGTTTATTCAATTTGGATAAAATAAGTTCAAAAAGATAAAAAATAATAGACTGGATAGAGAAAAATTAACTCAACCCAATAAGACAGGTAGATATCTCATATGTGGACTTCCAGTCTTCCCTAGATCAATAGAGATATCGGACAGCGATATAGATTGAGTTAATTAACTATACAACACAATGAAGTATGTAAACTTCTAATCTGCGATCCTTCCACTATTCAATTTTGCAAATTATGAAAATTCAGATAGATTTCTCCCAACCCTGCCCGAGATCTACCAGGGGTCTGACTTCATAGATTTCGAAAGTAAGGCAAGCATATATCATCTTCGCGCCTTCCTCACCTACGAATTTAGCAGCCTCATTTCGGATCATGTCGAGCAGTTCCCCGGATGTTGCATATTCTTTAAGCTTCATATAAACCCTGATGCCCTTCCACTCTGTGATTGACTCTCCGGTCTCCATGATCGTATACATAGCATATGGATTTTCCCGAAGATTTGCGAAGGTTCGGTTATCGGCCGTTGCTGCTATTACAGTCTTTTCATCGGTCATTTGAGGCGAGCCAAAGACAGCCGTATTGACCCGTCCGTCGGTGCTGGATGTGCTGAGAACGCCAAGCCTGGGCGATTTGTTGAAATAATCAATTAAGTTTGATGGCATATTCTATCCCCTTTGCATTAATATTATCACTTATCCCTTAAAAAGAAAAGCCGAAAATTCCAGATATTCACACCTATTTCAAATCTTACTCTTAGGGATCAGTTTTTATACTTCCTTACAAAGCCGCCCGTAAGTGAGGAGTAGAATAGGAGTCACAATCGAGATAAACCCGAGACTATAACCTTTGCAAACAGAAAAGAAAAGACATGTTTAATTAAAAGTTTACTAGGCACTTATTTATACAACTTTTCTCCCAAACATCACTGCAAAATGATAGTACTTGTATATACAACTAACATCACAAAAACCTACTTCTTTAAGCCAGTTGATTTGTTGATCTAATGTTGATTCCTTATCAAGCTTAATTCTTTCATAGCCAGCGAGGATTTCTTCTTTGGACAAGCCACTGTTCTCGATATAATGTCTCCAGACTCTTTTATTCAGGTTTTCTATGAAAGGAGTTTCTCCATATACCTGATCAGCATTAATGATAATCCCATTTTGTCTGAGTAGAGAGTAACTTTTTTTGTAAATCTCCTTTTTCTCTTTGTTTTCCAGATGATGGATAGATAAAGCCGATACTACCATATCATACTTTTTAATGAAAGAACATTTCGAATAATCGGCTACAATAAATTCTACATTTGAATTACCTCGAAACCGATCTTTTGCTATATCCAACATCTTTTCCGAAATATCAATAAGAGTGAATGAAGCATTAGGATACCTTTTCATTAGAAACGCAGACAGAAGTCCTGTTCCAGCCCCTATATCCAGTATTTTTGGATTTTCCGTATTTATGGACGCTACGGAGACTAACATTCCATAGAAATCGTCGAAACAAGGTATGAACTTCCTTCTCTGCTCATCATACTTTTTAGAAATATCATCGAATTTTTTTTGAATTTCGCTCATCTTTCTCTCCAAGATTCTGCGTCCTCATTTAACTTTAGATAACATCATCTTGCCAGAAACATTAAAACTTTTTTATTTACGGCAGAAAGAAGAATATACAGAAAAGAAAAGAGTAATAATTAGGTTAAAAGAAAGAATTATCAGATGAAAGATTATTAAGGAAGGCAGAAAGAAGAATATACAGAAAAGAAAAGAGTAATAATTAGGTTAAAAGAAAGAATTATCAGATGAAAGATTATTAAGAAAAAACCATAAAAATTAAGGATACACACGATTTTTTAGATAATATTACCTAGATAATATTACCTTTTACATATTCTGGCAGTTCATTTGTTTGCTTTTTTACTTTCTCATATTACTCTTCTGCTTACTCCTTCAGTTTCATTGGCTCTCCGCAGCAATCTATATCGCCGACACAGCCTGTGGCGCAGCTATCATCTGTGCACTCATTTATCACTTTAAGCTCAAGCCCGCATTTCTCACAAACAAGAGTTTGACCATCTCTCAGTTCATTGCAGTTCATTCCATATCACCCACAATACTTAACAGAAAAAGTATGTAATTTAGGTTCAAGTTCTTTGTGAAACAATAGTTCTGAAGATTGGTCTTGAAGATTAATCGTACTGATCGTGATGGACAAAATAGATGAAAACCTTGTCCGTAAATGAACCATTAACCGAAGTTCGGACCTCTCAGGCATTGTCTTCGTGGCTCTTCCTTGCAACACAGCTTTCAAGTGATGCACTTGCAACGGCTTTCGCAACCGCAGGCACGACACGCCTGTCAAGAGGGTCAGGAATTATGTTATCTTCAGAAAGTTCACTGATCGTTACAACCTCCGCAAGGGCATAGGCTGCGGCCATTTCCATTTCAGGCGTTATTTTCCTTGCACAGGTGTTTAAAGCTCCTTTGAAAACTCCCGGGAAGCTCAGGCAGTTATTAAGCTGGTTTGGAAAGTCCGACCTTCCCGTAGCAACAATTCTCGCACCTGCTCGTTTTGCAGCATCAGGCATTATCTCAGGCACAGGGTTTGCCATGGCCATTACTATTGCATCTTTTGCCATGGATCTAATCATTTCCTCACTGACTATGTCTCCCACAGAGACCCCTATAAAAACGTCAGCATTAAGGAAGGCATTTTCAAGTCCTCCTTTCAATTTTCCAGGGTTTGTGAGCCTGGCAATTTCCTCTTTTACAGGGTTCATGTCACTTTCCCGGCCTTCATACAAAAGCCCTTTACTGTCACAGGCAAGAATTCTTGCTGGATCTGCCCCTGCCCGAATCAAAAACCGAAAAATTGCAACTCCTGCAGCTCCAAGGCCTGAAATCACTATCTGGAGCTCATTTAACTTTTTATTCACAATTTTAAGGGCATTGAGAAGCCCGGCAAAAACTACGATGGCTGTCCCGTGCTGGTCGTCATGCATAACTGGCAGATCGAGTTCTTCACGTAATCTGTCTTCGATTTCAAAGCAACGCGGTGCACTGATGTCTTCAAGATTAATGCCCCCAAAAGCAGGAGCCAGATGCTTTACCGTTTTAATTACTTCTTCGGTTTCCTGCGTGTCCAGGCAGACCGGAAAGGCGTCAATGCCTGCAAATTCTTTGAAAATTATTGCTTTTCCCTCCATCACAGGCAGTGCGGCATAAGGTCCTATATTTCCCAGCCCCAGCACTGCCGACCCGTCAGTGACAACAGCAATAGTATTTCTCTTCAAGGTATAGAGATAGACAAGCTCTGGATCCTCGATTATTTTCCTGCACGGCTCGGCCACTCCTGGCGTATAGGCAATGCTGAGGTCATGTATCGTTTGAAGGCGGACTTTACTCGCAACCTCGAGTACGCCTCCAAGTCTTCTGTGCACGGCAAGTGATTCCTGATATAAGGATGTGTGTGGATCACTGTTTTTTTCCTGGTATTTTTTCAGATCCTCTACAGAATCTTTTTTCAAGTTTTTTCCTGAATCCGTTTTCAAATTCGTAGCCAACCCTGAAACTGAGTGCTTATTTTTGATCCCAATACCCCCTTACAATACTTAGTTTGAGAATAAAACCTTAAACCGATTAATTTCAAAGAAATAAAATTTCCTGTGTAATAGTCTGTTCAAACCGTAGATAAACTCACTGGCTATAATTCTGAAACTGGTCAACCCAAACTATTAACGACCTAAACCAACTGATCTGAACTAACTACCTTGATTCTATGATTAATAATAAAATTTACAGTCCCTAGAACCCGATTAGTGTTATAACTGCAGAAAACCCCACTGTGCGAATCAATCCATTCTCATCCATTACCCAGAAAAGATATACCTTATCAGGAGAATAATCTTCTATGCAAGTTAAAGGAATAGCCCGTGATACCCTTAATTTCATCCTGGAGGCGAGCAAATCCATGGCTCCTCAGGAATTTGCCGGACTTTTGCAGGAAAAAGATGGTATCATCACTGAAGTTCTCATATTGCCTGGAACAGAATCCAGTGATTCAAATGCGGTTCTCAGACTTTCTATGATGCCGAACATTAAAGCCGCAGGCTCAGTCCACAGCCATCCGGGCCCAAATCGCAGTCCTTCAAAGGCTGACCTGCGCCTCTTTTCAAAAACAGGAAACTACCATATCATAGTTGGCCGCCCCTATGATAGTCAAAGCTGGACATGCTATAATAGGGAAGGAAAAATAATCGAACTCTCCGTGCTTGATGTTGAATTTGAGGACTATGAAGAAATATGACTTAAGAAACAGCTCTGAAAAATTCATTTGCCCAGAAAGAGTTCATCGCTGCCGGAAAAAGTTAATCCATCCAGAACAGTTTTCTGCAAATCCTATTAACAAAAAATAATCATGCAGTTAGCAAAAACCGCAGTATCGAAGATCCGAGAAGCAGCATAAAGTAATCGACAAATAGCTGGCAAATATTAATAGATAGTCATCAAATAACCAATAAAATGCTATCAAAGTTGCGCTGGCGCATCCCACAGCAAGCTATGGGTATTCCACTGAAATAATCGGCGTAACCATTAAATAACCTCATAGTCAGCAAGCAAACAACAAATGACCGGCAAAAGCTTTCTGGACATTTGTATAAATAACTTTAAGTAGTTATTGTAATTTTTCAGCTGTTGACCAGATACAAAATCCCTACCTTCATTCTGGTAGTATACCAAAAATGTTTTATTTACAGATACATATTATTTAGAGGATACATTCCTGTACTTAAGATGTCTGAAGAAAACAATCTTTTGCTTCAGAGATTGTATCCGGGCAAACATTCTGGGACTAAGACCAGATGGCCTTCATATATGGAGGTAGTAATTCGAATGCCTACATGCCAAGATTGTAGATTTTATACGGCTATTGATGAGCTAAAAGGCGAATGTTTCAGCCTGGGTTTTGAAGTGCGCGGGAAAACCGATTCCAAGAAGTGCCCGGAACGGGCTTTCAGGCCAAACAAAGGTTCCAAATCCAAAAAATCCGGAGCGCATAGTTATTAAAAATGTGAAAAACAAAAGGCAAAAAAAGCTCAGAATGATGAAAGAGCTCAAAAAAGAGGTTTAAAGTGTTAAAATGAATTGAAGCAAACCTCCAGCCCTGACAAAAATTCCGCAATGCTTGAATAACTTTTCTTTTTGCTTGCCGGAATCAAACGAGCTTAAAAGAAATCTAATTAATTTTTTATTTTAGATCTGGTTTTACTCTCATTTTCCATCTCACCACCTATGAAAAATAGGTATACTTTTGTAATTATTTTAATAATCACGATGAACCCTAAAGGCAGCAAAAATTTAAAAGCCTTTAAACAGTATAAATTACCTTGATGTGTATGGGTGAAACATGGTTTGTATTTCCTAATGTGGGTGGAGTTAATTCTAAAAATTGTAGAGGGGGATTACTTAATCGATGGGAAAAAGCAAAGCAATATAGCTTTAATTTTGTAGAGTTCCCTGCTAATTTTGTCAGAAAAACCGAAACTGAATTTTTAGGATTAAGTGTGGGTGAATTTTTAACTAAAGAAGCTATAAATAAATTGTATTTGAAAGATGATAAACTTCCAAGAGACATTAGATACATCTTTCACACAGAACCTGCTTTAGCCCCTAAATGCTATTTAAAATGGTATAGTGAACCATGGGTAAATCGGTTTATAGAGATGAACATCGATATTGCTAGACATATGGGATTACCTCCTTCCGTGATAGAAATCCATCCCGGAAAAAAGCCTAATACAAACCAATTCATTGCTGAATCTGCTATTAAATTATTTAATAACTTTAAAGACGAATTTAAAGTAAAGCCAACAATTCTTATTGAAAATAGAACCGGACATGTAATATCAAACGGTACACAGATGAAAGAATTCTGGGAGTTTTTAATTCAGAATTATCCTTTATATCAGAAGTATATTGGCTTTGTTATAGACTTTAGGACTATGTACACACAAGTATCCAAAGGTTATTCTAATAATATAAATAGTCATTTTATCAATAACATTGAAATGATACCTGACGAATCTATAAAAGGATGCCATATCCATAATTTACACACGAAAGCTCCAACAATTAGAGATGATGTTCCTTGGCTATCGGTTTTTAATAAAATAATTAACGTTAAAAATGATTTGATATTGAACCCAGAAGTCTTTAGCCTTGGATTGGCATTAGAAACTAAAAAGTTTTGCATTTATATGATTAATGAAGCGAAGAAAATATGACTAGGTATTATAACCCCACAGAAAACACGAAAATATCTGTCCCAATATCTGTCCCCCGATTTTTAAATTAGCCCTCCTGAGCAAGTTGAGAAAGTAGACTTTCTTGTCCCTAAATTAGTCCTCTTGAGCGCAGAAAAAAGAACCTGAGTAGCTATAAGAACCATGTACTCCTGAAGCAAAAGTCGGGCGATTAACAACGAGCTTCCGTTGTAACCTCAAGAACTTCCTGGGCAATCTGGATAAGTCTGAACCAGGTATTTAAGGCTGAACGCAGGGAAACCGCATCTTCAGCTTTTACACCCAGTACCAGCTTGTTTGCATTCTCAAGGGACAGGTCTATTGCAGATCTTTGTGAGAAGCTATCATCGAGTTCGGGCAGGAGAGCCCTGTATGTCGTTTCTGCAGTTTCGGTTTCAAAAATGAACTCTGCGAAAAGTTTCAAGGAATTCCTCCTGAAAAAAACCTGTTTTTGAAGCGGATAAGAAAAAATTGATTTCCCATTTATTGGAAACCATTATTAAGCTGCTAATCTATGAAATCGATTTATAAAATTCGACTTTAAATATAAGGGTTTTGGAGGTCAGTATTTTTTAAAACCTCGGATATTAAGTTTAAAAAGGGACTTTCCACCACCCATAAAATCAATATCCTTTTCCTCAATCGCTATTAAGGTGGAGCTGGGAGGAAGTTGATCAATGTTATCACTTTCAACCCTTTGAAAATGGAAGAAAGCCTCAAAGGCGCTCGCAATCTCTCCCTGGCCTGCGAGCACTGGCTCTATGTCGGAAAACCAGTAGGAATCAAGTTCCTTAGAATACCAGTCCGTAAACCTTAGCGAGAAAAGGAGCTTTCCAACTTCATCATAAAAGCTGAGTTCCCCGGGATTTCCGTGGTACTCTCCTACGACTATAAGAGGCCCACCCTCTGCAAACTCAAGGAGTTCCTGCATGCCCATTTTTCCGCGTGTTATGCACTTGCTGGCTATAAACCGCGAAAGCAACTTGCAAAGTGCCCTAGTCCTTGCAGAAGGTTTACGAGAAGAAGTAACCAGCATACTCCTTACTCGGCCTTAATGCGTTTAATGGTTGTAGGACGCTCTTTTACCAGGATTCTGTGTCCGCAGTACGGACACCTTATACCTGTGTACTCGTAATCGATTTCCACTTTCTGTTTACATCGAGTGCACTTATAACCCATACAACCACAACCTAAAGATTTTACTTTGCCTCAGTAGCATTCTTTATCGTACGCAACAGAGTCTGCCCAACACTGGTAAAGGGAATATAAGTTCCGCCAGCGAAGGTATGTCCACATTTGCTGCATTTCCAGATACCAGTTCCAATTCTTTTCACGGTAGGCCTGGCACATTTTGTACATACGTGTGGAGCTCGCATGCGTTCTTCCAGGTCTGCAACAAGCTTTCTGTCCTTTCTTCCATATCTGGGACCAAATCTGCCTGCTGATCTGGAAATCCTTCCTTTCTTAGTGAACTTTTTTGCCATCGTTAAAACTCCTTAAAATGTAAATGCTAATCTAAGTGATTGAACTCAAAACCTGCTGGCTCACGAGTCAGGTCCCTGAGACCCAGATTTTCAGGTTCTATAATCACCAATTGCACGTATACTAGACCGTAAATACTGGCATTTAATATTTATATTTAATTAGTCCTGCCTGGTTCATTCCTGCTTTACCAGTTCTTCCAGGTAAAGTTCCCTGAGTTCAGCTGCCTTTTCACGTGCCATATCTATTGCTTCCAACACCTCGGCCTCGGTGAAAGGAGCAGAGCCCATTTTCTGCATGCCAGCAATAGATCCGTCCGAACTTGAGACCACAGTTAATTTTGTCTCACAAACGGCTTCCTCATCCAGTGAAGGATCCACCATAAGCTTTGATCCGATCTTGGCAAGAGTCACGCCAACAGGTATTTCTTTCATCGCAAGGGGTACATTCGCACCGATTCCCTGCTGCTCGTTCGGAACAGTTGTAGTCATAAGGGCCGCAATAGCAGCGAGACAGGATGCATCAATGACATTTCCATCATCATTGAGGACATGGACATCTATGAAGACGATCCAGACAGATTCTCCAACGGTTATGCAGAGCTTCTTTATATCAATTGCGCCCGATTCCCGGATTCCCCTGTCCACAACTCTTGCCATTTCGATTGCTTCTTCTCTGGGTGGACCTGGCTCAAACTCCGGGGAAGCAATAGGATTGAGTTCCAGGTTGGTAATAATTACGCCTTCGTCCTGAGAATCCGGAAAAGGAGTTCCTGTCTGAAGCTTGACTCCTACAAGAACCTGGGTATCTCCCAGAGTTACCTTTGCCGAACCTTCGGCTTTCGAGATAACATTTGTTTCGAGCTTTATATCCCTGAAATCTTTAAAGCCGCGGCCATCCTGGCGCTTTCCCTTAATCATAAGGTTGTAAATATAATCCTTCTTAAGCGTTGCAATAACTTCACTCATTGTTTTCACCTCTGTTTCCGGATTCAGAGGGGTCTTTTACTACCTTCCAGGGCCCTTTGGATGCTTCTTCTTCAAGCTCTTCTTCAGGCTCTTCTTCAGGCTCTTCTTCAACTTCTACTGTTTGTTCAGCAGGAGTCTCTTTCCTGGACTCAGCTTCAGACTCAATCTCTACCTCGGATTCAAAAGTTTCTTCTGAGGCAGTTTCTTCAATCCCGGCTTCTTCTTCAGGCTGCACTTCCTCTTCAAGTTTAGGTTCTTCTTCAAGCTGGGCCTCTTCCTGTTCAAGCTGAGGCTCTTCTTCAACACCTGCCTCTTCTTCAAGCTGAGTTTCTGCTTCAGGCTGGACTTCTTCCGCACATTTCTCGGTTTCAGGCTCGAGTTCTGCTTCTTCTTCGGAGACCGTTTCTTCAAGTTCAGATTCTTCAATCTCCTCAGATTCGGAAACTTCCCCAAAAGAAGCCTCGAAAGCAGATTCAAAATCAGCTTCGTCTTCAAATGCTTCTTCTTCAGCCTCTTCTTCGATTTCGGCTTCAATTACTTCGTCTATAGCTTCTCCTTCTACTACTTCAGCCTTAGCATCTCTAATGATCTCTTCAAGCTCCTCGCACTCAGGAGCCTCTTCATTAACAGCACAGACCTCAGCGGTTTCTTCGGAGATCCCTTCTTCCTCAAGCTCTTCAGCTTCCTCAATAATCTCTTCTACACCCGCTGCTTCGGGAGCATATTCAAGAGAAGGTTCAGTTTCTACAACTTCAAGCTCACTCTCTACAGTCTCTTCTGCAGTCTCGGTTTCAGGTTCTTCAACAGGCGTTTCAAACTTCTTTCTCAGGACTTCCTGCTGAATTTCAAGGATCTCTTTGCAGCCTTTCTTTATAAGCTCGAAGCCTTTTCGTATTTCTTCCGGAGTAAGATTTCCGTCCATCTGGAGCAGGGTAATTTCTCCGTCCTGGGTCATTGCAACTGGAAAATCAGCCTCACCATAATTATCCTCTTCTTTATTGAGGTCAAGCACTATCTGGCCATCGACTTTTCCAAAAGCACATGCAGTAACAAGGCCTTTC
The DNA here is from genome assembly GCF_002495725.1 of Methanosarcina sp. UBA411. Lineage (NCBI taxonomy): Archaea > Methanobacteriati > Methanobacteriota > Methanomicrobia > Methanosarcinales > Methanosarcinaceae > Methanosarcina > Methanosarcina sp. UBA411. The sequence continues at coordinate 22,430 of NZ_DAGK01000001.1, read as the reverse complement.
ATAGGAATACCTGCATCGGCAAGCGCTATACTTGAGGCATTAATTGCTGCTGTCCTTGTTCCTGCATCGGCCTGAAGAACTTCCACAAAAATGTCAATTGCAGTTTTCGGGTAGAGCTCTGCCATAATCACCGGCTCAAAAGCTTCCCTGGAAACTTTTGAAATTTCAATACTCCGCCTGCTGGGTCCGGGCCTGGCACGGTCTTCCACTGAAAAAGAAGCCATATTATATCTGTAACGAATAACTGCAGTATCTGCACGCTGTGAACGGCGGGGATGAGCTTCTCTCGGGCCAAATACGCCTACGAGGATTTTGTTCCGTCCCCATTCAAGATAACATGAACCGTCGGCTCGCGAAAGTACGCCGATCTCAATTTTCATGGGCCTGATTTCATCCGCATGCCTCCCGTCAAGGCGCAGCCCATCGTCAGCGATTAATTTATCAGGTTTATCACTCATACTTTAATCTCCAAAAAACTCCTAACAACTACTTTACAGAGCTTCCCTAAAGTCCCTTAGAACTATCCGGAATTTAGTTATCCGGGTCCAGCAACACATCGATCTTCCTGTAAATTTCTTCAGAATGATCTTCTTTTGGTAACTTTATCTCTTTCTTACCGCTTTTAAAAAACTTGGCGGGCTTTGGCTCTTTCTGCTTGCTCCGCTCACTTTTCAAAAAGTTATAGATCCTATCTGTCAATCCGGAACGCTGGGCTTCGGCTTCAATCTTCCGGAGAGCCTTACTTAAAAGCTCCACATCGTCGTCTTTTCCATCGATCCATATTCTGCCGTTCTGACCAACGAAAATGCTGCAGTTTGTTTCTTTCTTTAGCATTGAGATCATGGAACCGCCGTGTCCTATCACACGTGGGACTTTCACAGGCTCAACTTCGACAATCTGGCCTGTTTTCAGCTTGTGGAAGCTCGAATCTCTGAGGGCAAGCTCGACTTTCATGGAATTATCTACATCTTTTACTCTAAGGATTATAGAGTCGCCTACATCCAGAGCTTCACGCATCTCCCGGGACTCTATTCTTTTAGGATACTCGGATACATGGAAAAGGCCTTCATAAGGAGAAGCAATATCCATTATCCAGTTGGATGGCGTAACCACAATAACGATCCCGATCACCACATCATTTGCGGAAGGGATATAAGCTCCCGCAAGAGGGATCACTCCAACTTTGTCTTCTTTGAGATTTTCAATACCACAAAATAAAGAATAGATCTTGTCGTTCTTGACATAAGTCCCGTATCCGGCTTTTTTCGAATTCTCGGATAGCAGGTCACCAGGGATCACTATTTTTTTATCCATCCAACATCCTCTTATAAAAGTTTAGTTTGAGCCTCTCCCTTCGTAAGATGATTTATAAGAGCGTAAAAATCAGTCTGGACTCCTGC
>NZ_DAGK01000001.1:6361-20799 GCF_002495725.1 Methanosarcina sp. UBA411 | reverse complement strand
GTAATGCTTCCTATCTTGGAAATATCTCCGTATGCTTTGGGAGCATATTCGGGAGGGATTTTCACAGCAATACTGATCTCTTCAAAGCGTATAGGTATAAGCGGGCGAATGGCTTTCATTGTGATATTGACCAGCTGATCCACGCTTTTTAAGGGGTCTATATGCACCTTTGCCTCTTCCATCGCCTTTTCTATCCTTGCGGGAGGATGAGGTGCTTTTGTCTGGGGGTTTATTGCATTCCTGGAAATGGTATAGATAACTTTTTTCTTTTTTTCCTCAAGCATGCGTTTTCTCTGTTCAGCAGTGAGCTGAAGCTCCCCGCTTTTCAGGATCACGGCAGCAATCTTGAAGGGATCCGTTGTCTCAAAAGTGTTGAGAATATCGGATTCTGCTGCTCGGTCCCCTCGGTTTGCGTCTTCGAAGATAGTTTCAACCGCCAGAATATCTTCAAGGCTTACGTCTTCTCCTCGCTTGTAGGCCAGAGCTCCTTCGGGCTCGACCAGGACTTCGAAGTGTTTGCTGCCTCTTTTAAGCCGAGCAGTCACTGCCTCGTCCAGGGACACCATTTTCAAATACCTTCTCCAAAATATAATAATTTTGAGAATCCAAAGATTCTCTGAGTACTCACTTTCAAATATATATAGATTTTATTCTTTGTGTTCAGGTTCCCTGTGTTTCTCAAGGATCTTCTGAACATAATTTTCAACTTCTTCAGGAACTAATTTCCTGAATTTCTTATCCTGAAGCGACACAACACCCACCTCAAGAGTAGAGGCATCGAACTTGCCTTCGGCAGCTCTATAGAGTGCGTCCATACCTAGAAGGATAGCTGCATCAATATTCATATCTTCCTTGTATTCAGCTTCAAAAACCTCAACGACCGCGCTTCTGCCTGCGCCTATGGCTGTTGCCTTGTATTCCAGAAGAGCACCGCTCGGGTCAGTCTCAAAGAGCCTGGGAAGATTGTCGTCCACGCCTGCAATCAGAAGTGCAGTCCCGTATGGCCGAACTCCGCCGTACTGAGTGTAAGTTTGCTTGTGGTCGCAGATTTTCTTGGAGATAACCTCCACACCTATGGGTTCATCATAAGAAACTCTATTGACTTGCGCTTCTACACGGGCTCTGTCAACAAGAGAGCGGGCATCTGCCACAAGCCCTGAAGTTGCAGCTCCTATGTGGTCGTCAATCTGGAAAATTTTTTCGATTGATTCGGCTTCTACAAGCCTGCTGGTTATTCGCTTGTCAACGAGCAGCACTACCCCATCAGCTGCCTTAATTCCTACGGCTGTTGTTCCCCTCTTGACCGCTTCGCGGGCATATTCTACCTGAAAAAGTCTTCCATCAGGGCTGAAAACCGTAATTGCCCTATCATAGCCCATCTGTGGTGCCATCTGCATATTCCGTATCTCCCTTAATTTCTATCTTATTTTGTTTTCATTTTCCCGGCAAGAAACCGGTCTTTCTTCCTTTAAGGATCTCTATCCGCAGGCTCGTCAGCTAAATCACTGCCTTACCCAAAAAGGCTTTGGTCAGTAAATATGAACTGATGCGCGTCTATCCCGAAGATTCAGGAGCTTAAAGTCCCCGACCCAGCACTCAGGCAAGGAAACCGACTTTTGATTTCTTATAACGTATTTCTTCCTTATTAGAGTTTTTAACCTTTTATTCGGAGCTTTCAATCCTGAGAGATTTTTTCGAACGAAACCTGCTGAAAATACTTCATTACAGGGAATTCAAAGGCATTTCTACCCTGTAAAGTACTTTTCAAGGATCTGGATTCTCGTACACGAGAACCCTTTTAATGTTCTTAAGGTTTAGTTCCAATGTTAACTAAGTCGTTAATAAAGTGTATTTACTCAGTTATAATGCTTGTGAGACCCGGAATTTTCCGGTGCTTAAAGCCAGATTTTGAGATCTTTATAGAAAGATTTTAGTTTACACCGATTCACCCTACCAGGGTTCGATCTGCTTTTTATTCAGACCTACAATAGTCCTGATTTAATTTCTGGACCAGCTATATTTCTGTCAATAATCCTTTGCCAATAAATATTATGCTTGTTACACTAATATACTCATTAATATACTCATTCATCATAGTATATATTAGACAGCGTCCTGACAGTTTACTAAATGGTTTTCTGACAGCCTAAAAGTTGAAAATTTTCAACCCTGGCACAAAAGCCAGTAACCAGAAAAACTATATAATTATCCCAAACTCAGAATTTAACTTTCCTGAATCCTGCTCAGCTTATCATTCTTCAGCTGTTTTGGATTTTATATTGATTTCGGACTCAAAGGTAGTACGATTTTGAAGAAATTTCTCGGTTGCCCTTTTAACCGTGCCTGAAATTCCAAGTATATGCAAAGTTGCCCTTTTTCCGTTGATCCTTGTGAGAGTTGCCAGAGAAGCTCTCGTTTCTTTTACTTTTGTATGAGAACACTGGATAATACCTTTTGAGTCTTCGAACCCAAGCACTTTGATATCACATTCACTGGTAGTGATATCTCCAAGCAAGGAAGAAGCCGTGTACATGACCTCTTTGATCAGATCACTCCTGCTGACTGGTGCCTCGGAAATCAACTCAAAGGCCAAATAACGCTTTTTCGCACGAAGCGAAGGAAGCAGGCGTTTCAAAAGCAATCTCCCTCCTCAAGCACTTCAATACCTTCTCTAATATAGCCTGGACCAGGGCGGCTTCTTGAAATAATTTTTTCGGGCACAGTAGTGATGGCTTCAAGGGCTTCGTCTTCTTCAAGCCCGCAAATCTCAGCCAGAGCAAGAGTCTCCATAGGAGAGCGAAGATCAAAACAGGACATTGCATCGCTCGAAAGAAGAAGGGAAACATCGTACTTTCTGGCAAGGTCAAGGTTTGCTCTTAGATCCGACAACAGACGAACTCGTCTTGGGCCTCTTGAATGAAGGAGTGGTCTCAGGGTCAGGCCGATTGCAACATCATTTTCAGCCGCAGCCTTTGCAAGCACTTGGTTTAATCCGTTACTCTTATCAAAAGCTGGATGGTTCAGGATATCTACCCTCGGATTTTCCAGTGCAGCCCTGTTGATAGTTTCGGAACCTCCGTGCACTATTAAGACATCCACGGATTTCCGGAATTTTCCTATAAGCCCATGAAGTTTCGAAGGGTTTTCCTCCACAAGTTCGATACCCCTAAAAACCTCAAATTCATTAGTGGTGGGTAATACAGGCTGTGATTGAGGAAGTTTATCAGAATGATTTGCAAGCGCAATCCCGCTGTACCCTAAATGTCTGGCAAGGGTAGAAAGTTGCTCAATCGTGTTCTCCCCATCAGGCACTGCATGAACGCAAAAATCGTAGAATTTCGGTTTACCCAAACAATTCCTCCACAATAGCTCCGGCTTTTTCCCGGTTCTTCGGATAGGTCTCGATTTTGACTTTTGCAGTGATCGCATCCGAAGAATTAGTCAGCTTTACCTGCTGCAGGTATGCAGCCTGCTTGTCAAAGCGGAGATGGAAGACCTGGTTGTCGTCCAGCCTTTCAGGCATTTCTTCCCTGAGCCTTACTACGTCTTTTTCAGAAAATCTTTCCCGAACAAAATGGGCAAAACTCAGACAGTCTGCCTTTTTTTTAAGCTGCACGCTCAAGATGGTAATGGGATTTCCATGGTGCCCTTCAGCCTGGATCTCTTCAATCAGTTTGCTTCCTTCCCGGACGCCGGCACCGGATAAAAAAAAGTCCAGAGCCGCACGGACTCTGGATACGTCTTCGGTTGCGTGGGCGATCACACGCAGTATTATGTGATGAATCACTTGCCTCGACTCTGATGTGCACGGATACTCGGTCTGGTCTTTTCAGTACCTTTTCCGCGTGTAGACATGCCTCTGCCCTTCCGGCCGGCACTGGTCTTACCCCTTGCGGCTCTGTCCCTGATAGACGGGTCGCATACCCAGTTCAGGTTCTTGTCGCTCTTTATTACAGGGTGGTGGGGGTCTACAAGAATGACTTCATACCACTTGTTCTTTCCGTCCTCCCCTACCCAATAGGAGTTCAGGACTTCGAGGTTCGGGTATTTGCGGTCTGCACGTGCTTCAGCAATTCTCTGAATGCTCATGCCGCCTGTGATCTTGTTTACTCCCATTTTCTGGGTCCTTCTTCCACGGTTGAACCTTGTTTTACCAAGTCCTCCGCGGCGTACCTTTACCCTGGCAACGACAATACCCTGCTTGGCTTTGTATCCAAGGGAGCGTGCCTTGTCGATTCTTGTGGGTCTTTCGATTCTGGTCACGGATCCCTGCTTTCTCCAGACCTGCATGCGCTCCCAGCGTAGCTCGTTCACGTAAGTCTCACCAGGGGTTTTCCATGCATCACGTACGTATGTATAAAAAGATTTTACCAATTTAAACACCAAGTTTCACTTTTGTTTCACGGTTCAGCCCTGCCTGCAGGACTACATTCCAACGGGACCTAATCCCGAAAATGAAACATGCGATAAACTGAACCATCTGATTTAAAGCTTTGCCTGTTCACAAGCTGATTAAAAGTTAAAGAGTTTGGGCAAAGATAAAAGAGAGGAAATAAATTAAAGAAGAGAAAACAAAGTAAGAGTAAGGCGAAATATACAAAAAATATAAATGAGTTATAAGCAGTATCAAGATTGTCGCTCAAACGTAAAACTACTGATCACATATGTAGTCAATATCTACAGAAAAAATACTTTCGTTCATTTCAAGCTTATTTTTTGTTCTGATTGCGTCTTCTTCTGGAATCCAATATCTGGATCCATCCGGCTTTTCAAAACGAACAAGGCACTCGACGAACTTTTCCACTTGAATGTTGTATTTCTTCAGTATAGCAAGAAAATTTTCATCCTGGATCGCTTGTTCAGATACCGTAAATACGTAATCATTTCCTTTCCTGATTACATGAGCAGGAGAAGATGTAATCCAGTCTTTTTTCTCTTCTTTCATCCCTTTACTAATTTCACGCCTTATATCCCAATTGTCTTTGTCTAATATTATGTAGTATTTGTCCTCCATATAATCAGTATTGTACTTTATGCTATAGTTCATAGTAAGGTTGTAGCTTTCAAGAATAGTTTTAACTTCCGATTCGGAAACTCCGTCTTCAAATTCGATAAAGAAACCAGCTACTTTTAGTTCTTTAACTGGCGTTTTCGTATCAACTGGTGTTTTCATAAATGTTCCCGCAAATACTGTGAGAATTAAAAAAATAATCAAAATAGAGAGTTCCTTATTGATTTTGCTCATACCAACCACCGCAAAAAGATGAGTAACTTTAGTTCCTCGTATTACACTTCAAGTTTCAGCATCATATCAAGTTTCGGCATCATAAGTTCCTAGACTTACAGAATTCAGGCGAACCTGGAAATCTATTCAAACTCTATAAATTTTTAGCTGTTAATTCCTTATACTCTTTCTCTATAAACTCTCAATGTATATTATTTTCACACTCGTTTGAGTTACAGATTTACAAAAATCATCCAGTTTTAGAGAGTTTATCCAAAGATAAAGAGAGTTCATCCCAGGGTAAAGAGAGTGCATGGTTAATCCGATTTTGCAGAACCTTTAATTCACTACCAAGAAAAGTTAGAAAAAAACTAAAAAACAATAACACGTGAAACAAAAAAACAATACGAATGGAACAAAAAGAGATACAGAAGATTATAAAAATGAAGCAGAACCGAATAAAAAGAAAAACACAAATGAACGGTTCTTATATAACTAAATCAAAAAGACTAAATCGCTTTTAATTCAACGTGGCGTGCCCAGGGAATCCCCCAGCGCCGGGATCTCTGTTTCTTTAAGTTTTACCTCTTCTCCTTTGATATTCCTTTTCTTTTTATCTTCCAGTATCGGAAGAGCCGCTGCGATTCCATCAAGTATGGCTTCAGGTCTCGGGCAACAGCCTGGAACATATATGTCTACAGGTATGACCTGATCCACTCCGCCTATTACATTATAGCAGCCGTGGAAAATTCCACCTGTGGATGCACAGGCGCCGACTGCTATAACAACTTTTGGATCTGGGATCTGGTTATAGATGTTTACAAGCACATTCACATTTTTATAATTTACCGCGCCTGTAACCACCATTATATCTGCTTGCTTGGGGGTACCGATGTTTAAAACACCAAATCTTTCAGCGTCATATATAGGAGTAAGACAAGCTATTACTTCAATATCACAGCCATTACAACTGTTACAATTTACGTGTATAATCCATGGAGATTTTGATAATGACATAAACATTTCTCTTTTACTTTATCTCATCTGAGCAATGTATAGAATTGCTTCATTTACCCTGCATTCCATAGTAGTTCTTTCAATATCATTTTTGAGACAGATTCAAATAATGTAAAACCAAACGGAGCGTAATAAAAATCTAATGCTATTAATTTTATATTAAGTTTTTATATATAAAATTGATTATAAAATGTAAGATTTCAAATCACTTTTTATAATTAGGAGAGATAAATTAGAAGATCGATTAGAACTTAATGGCATAATCTCTTTTTGAGGTCAGCCCAAAACCAATTTTATTCTCACACTACTAAGAGTTTTCAGGACTATTTTTCATGATATGGAGCTCGATTGATTCTCTACACGTTGATATTTAGAGAAACAGTTTTGATTTTTGGATGGGCTCATATCAATCTATTTGAGAAGATTGTATGATTATATGTTTCATTATATGTTTCACATACTTATAAAGAATATTTGCCCAACCTAAACTTTACATAAAACAGGAATCTGCGAGCCAGTTTGAACCTAAGTATTAAAAAGATTCTGGATAATATAATAATCTGGGAAATAATATAGGGTTGGGGGAAACTTGATTGGGGCTTTCGAATGGCTCTTGTAAAGCTGCCAGAGAGGCAAACATTAATTCGTTGTTATTTAAATCAATAATTCTTTTGCTGCTTTGTCTTTGCCTAGTGTCCTTAGCAAGTGCAAAATACTCACTTGAAGAAGCTGAGACAAATATAACTGTTAATGCAAAGGGTATAGCCCATGTTGAAGAATCGGTTTCATATGCATTTGATGGACATTACATTGATATTCATAGAGAACTCAAGGCGTTACCTGGAGAATCTATTCGGAATGTTGAGGCACAATGTTCAGATAAAGCGTGTACACTCAAAGTCGAAAGGATTCCAGAAGGATATATAGTAATAGGCAAGCTTCCAGATCCTACTCCAGAAAAGGTTACTCTTTTTGTTTCATACGATTGTTATGGTGTAGTAAAAGTTTACAGGGATGTCTCTGAATTTAGTTATAAGCTGTGGGGAGGAAAATGGGAGAAACCTCTGAAGAGCTTTAAAGGAAACGTTAAGCTTCCGATGAAAAACGAAAGTGAACTCAAATACTGGATTCATCCGGCTGCTTATACTCAAGAAGTGCATATAGAAGATAATGTAATTAGTTTAAGGACAGGCGCGATCCCTTCCACCCAATGGTATGAAATCAAAGCGATTTTCTCAAGAATTGAATCCCCCAATCCCAATTTTGTCCAGATAGACAATACCAAGGGACTCAAAGAAACATTAGCTGTTGAAAAAGTATATCAACAGAAAACCTTGATCTTAGACGACCTTTATAGGAAGACTGTTTTGTTTGCATTTTTTGTACTGGCATTTCCTCTTCTTATATACCTTAGATATGGAAGAGAAGAGAAAATAGATTACAAAGAGACGTATGAAAGAAAACCTCCTTCAGATGCAAAACCCGCAGTCGTTAATGCTATTATCAGTGGAAGAATGGGAATTTCTAAAATAGAAGGATTTACTGCTACATTTATGGATCTTGCTAACCGCAATTACATCTCTTTGCGAAATTTAAAACCCGAAGACACAGATTCATTAAGCACTCCAGAGCCCGAATCCAAAAACTTTATGATCGAACTTGTCAACGACGAGATATATTCGGAACCTAATGAAAACTTATTTGAGCTTGAAGATTTTGAAAAAGATGTGCTTTATTTATTAAAAGCTCATGCTTTTGAAAGAAATGTTTCTTGGGAAAAATTTAAAAAAGATCTTGAAAACGGAACGGATTTTTATCGATTTATAAATGCGTGGAATAGAAAAGTTGAAGCACACATTGAGTTTGATAAATTATTCCAATCAACAGGAAACAAATATATGAATTTCTTTTCCCGATCAATTCTATTAGCCGCAATTGTTTATTATATTCTAATTTCGGGAATTTTCCCTTCAAACGTGTTTCCTCTGGCCTCAAAGATAAATGTACTGACCAGTTTAATCGGGATTTTCGGTTTTGTCATGATAAGGTGCTCAGGCACATTCATAACGATATTTGGGCGCTGGACCCCTGAAGGAAACCTTTACTATAAACAATGGGACAATTTTAAAAAATATCTTACAGATCTTTCGGCTCTCAAAGAATATTCTCCTGAGTCAATAAAGATCTGGGATTCTTATGTAGTGTATGCAGCCTCTCTGGGAGTCGCAAAGGAAAATCTTCAAAATATGGCTCTGGTTGTCCCATCTGACCAGCTAGAAGAAAGTCACTTCTATCCCATAAGTTACAATTATAATAGATCTAATAGATCTGGCTATGATTCTTCTAGCTACAGTTGTGGGAACGTCTCGTCTTCATCCTATTCTGTAGATATAAATCTAGAAGATAATATAAATCGTTCTGGAGATCTAAATAGAGAGAACAATGTTAATGGCAGCTCTGGAGGTGGAGACGCTTCAAAATAAGATAGAGATAACCAAAAATAGGAACAAAAAAGCAAAATACTATAAAAATAACATTCCCCGGATAAAATAAAACGGTGCCGAAAAAAAATGGACATATCCCGCTTTCTAGATCAGATAAAAACTTCCAGCCGCTATGAAAATCAGATCGTTCATAATGAGAAAATTCCTGTAAGAGAAGCTCAGTATTCTCCTTTGGAGCTTAAACCTCAAGTAAAAGCAGCCCTTTCAGGCATCGGAATCGAAGATCTTTATGTTCATCAGGTAGAGGCCATAGAAAATATCCGGGAAGGAAAAGACATTGTACTCTGCACGACCACGGCAAGTGGTAAGTCCCTTACTTATATGATTCCTGTTTTTGAAACTATTCTTAATGAACCTAAAGCAACTGCCCTTTACATTTCTCCTTTAAACGCACTTGTAAATGACCAGTTAAAATCCTTTCTGGAATTTGAAAAGGCGCTGAAATCAGGTGCAGGCATAGCCCGTTATACAGGCGCTCTTTCAGAGGCAGAGAAGAGGAGGGTCAGAGAAGGGCAAACCAATGTTGTTTTGACAAACCCTGAAATGATTCACATGAGTTTTCTTGCCTGGCATCATCTATGGAGGCGTTTTTTCTCAAACCTTAAGTTCATAATCGTTGATGAGAGCCACTACTATCGGGGAGTTATAGGCAGCAATATGGCAAACCTGCTCAGGCGGCTTTTACGTGTGGCTGAGTATTACGGGGCGTCTCCACAATTTATCTGCTGTTCTGCAACCATAGGAAATCCGGAAGACCATACGGAAACTCTTATCGGACGAAAAGCCTCAATAATTGAGCATAATGGCTCTTTTCAGAGCAGCCAGCAATTCGTTTTCTGGAATCCTCCACTTTATCTGAATAATAAGGGATGTACACTCCGGAGAAGCAGCTTTTCTGAGGCTTCTTCGCTTTTTGCAAAGTCTGTTCAGGCAGGACTTCAGACCCTGGCCTTTACTCGGTCCAGGCAGGGAGTTGAGAGGATGTATAAAAGCTGCAGGGAGCTTTTGAGGAGTAGAAACCTCTCCCCTGCCATCTGTTCGTACAGGAGCGGCTATTTTGACAGGGAAAGGGAAGAAATCGAAAAGAAAATGAATTCAGGAGAACTTCGAGGGGTTATTTCCACAAATGCGCTTGAACTCGGGATAGATATAGGAGGACTTGATGCCTGTATTCTGGACGGCTACCCAGGTACAGTAATGAGTGCCAGGCAACAGGCAGGCAGGGCAGGCAGGAGTGGAAATGAAAGCCTTGTTGTCCTTGTTGCAGGTACAAACGCCCTTGATCAATATTACATGAGAAACCCTGCAGACTTTTTTACACGAAGCAGTGAAAATGCGGTGCTTAACCCCAAAAATCCATATATCCTTGCAGGGCACCTGCTCTGTGCCGCAAAAGAGATTCCTCTGCGGGAGTCCGATGAAAAATATTTCGGAAATGGGTATCCAAGAGTTGTGGAACTTCTGGAAGCCGAAGATCTGCTTGCAGGTAGCAACCTGAAGTATTCGACGAACCCGTTTCCGTACAAACACGTTTCGCTTCGGGGAATCGATAATAACACTTACTCGCTCCTTGCTTTTGAAGGAGAAAAACGCTTCCCCATAGAAAAAGACATTGAGGAAACGCTTGCCTTCAGGGAATGCCATCCCGGGGCGGTTTATATTCACAGGGGAGAATCCTATTACATAAACAGGATTGACCACGAAAAGAAGGAAATTCATGCTGTAAAGACACATGATACCTATTATACGAAACCCATGATTGATTCGTCTGTGCTTGTGCAGGAGACCTATGCGATAAAGCCGCTTTTACATGTGCCGGAAGTAGAAGTTGGGCTTGGGGAAGTCGAGGTAACGGACAGAGTTATAGGCTACAGGAAAATCCAGACTCAGAGCAATGATATAATGAGCGCTCACAACCTTGAGATGCCCCCTGTCAGCCTTCAGACAATGGCTCTGTGGCTCAAGCTTCCGGATAAACTTCAGGAACTTGTAGGAGAGCATAAACTTGATTTTGCAGGCGGGATCCATGCAATTGAGCACGCTATGATTTCAATGTACCCTCTTCACCTGCTTGTGGACAGGAGCGACGTAGGTGGAGTTTCCACTCCGTCTCATCCTGATCTCGGAGGCAAAAGCGGAATCTTCATTTATGACGGGCACAGGGGAGGAGTAGGATACGCTGAAAAAGGTTATGACCTAATTGAACAGGTGCTTGACGGCACCTTAAAAGCAATTGAAAGCTGCCCATGTGAAAACGGTTGCCCAAGTTGTATTCAGTCCCCAAAATGCGGAAACAATAACGAATCCCTAGATAAACATGCTGCAATTATGCTCCTGCACGAACTCCTCGGAAAAGATCCTTATGTTCCGCCGGAGAGAAAAGAAAAACACCTTTCCGAAGTCCGGGTTTCCAGGCCTGCTCCCGAAAAGAGAAATGCCGAAGACGCGCTGAGCAGGGTCAGACGCCAGCTCAGGCGGGAAGCCATAAAACAGGAAGTCTCAGTATCGCAGGAGAAAAAGGAAAGAACCTTTATTGCCACGGACGAAAATGGCGGAATGATCGGAGTAATCTCTGCTCCTGTTCCCGAAAAGGCTGCCGCAAAAACTTTTCACCAGAAACTACGAGGAAAAAAAGAACCTACAAGGGAGAAGCCTCTTGGAATCTGCATTCGAGACCTTGGAGCAGGCAATGATTATAACTTCAGACTTTGGATTGAAGTTTCAGAAAAAGAAGGATACGAAGCCAATGAAGAAAAAAATAACAAAAAGTTTGTGAAGAAACTGATTATCAGGAAAGTGAACTGAAAAAGTGAACTGAAAAAAGGAAACAGAACTGGCTATAAGGAAAATAAGTTGAGAAAAGAAAAAAACAGCACTGCCTGCCGAATTTACTTAAATAAGGCGAAAAAGTTTGTTGAGAGGGTTTGTTTTATCAAGTTTAAAATGTTGAAGGTTAAAAACATATCGATTTATCAGTTCAACCGTGTAAGTCCTAGTACAACAAAATAGTGACTTCCTCATTGATTTTGCTCAAAATCCATCGCCTAAAAAAATAAAGTGTTTTAGTACCTTAGAACATGTGCGGAGTTTCGATACATCAGGTTATCTTTACTTCGCGTTCCAGACATAGTAGGTAACAGATTATCATTTAGCGGTCTGGCAATCCAAGCCCTGTGTTACTTCTTGCTGAACTTCCACCCTCCATATAGGCAGGTCAAACCTCCCAATAAACTAAAGCCTGGAGTAGAGTTATTTTTGCTCGAATCGTTTTCACTTGAGCTATTTATGTTTGAAATATTTCCATTGTTATATTCAGAATCATCATTAGAATTACTAAGTCTTCCAGTATTTTTTTCTCTAGATATAGACAAATTTAGCGTTTCAGTAGCAACTGGCACAGGATTATCTTCATATACGAATACCACAGGGACTTCCTTAAGCCCCATCTGGCTTGCTTTTGAGTCAAAGATCTTATATATTTCGTCCATAAAAGGCTTTTCAACTTTCTCACTCTTGTTGATCCCTACCTTTAGAACACCATCAATGGTTACACCACATCCTGTTACTGGACCATTTGGATAGGAATACTTTGACATTTCATGGTCAAAATTTGCATTTATTTCTTCCATTATTTTGCCAAGAGTATCAATCCATTGGTCTCTCTCTTCCGAAGTTTCGAAAGCTGGTATACTTCCATATGCAGCAATAAAATCTGGATCACTTCTCAGTTTATCAAGAGTTTCCGGACCAAAGGTAAGTGGTAAACGTTGTGGAGTGTTATCTGCATTCTCAGAATTATTATTACTTGAATTTTCCACAATGCCATCTCCGTTTTGGGAACAAGAGCCTGAAACACAGTTCCCTAAAATATTTACTACAACAACACATAATAGAATATATGATATTTTTAAGCCCATGTAGCTTCCTCTTAATTCAATATTTCTTTGAATATGACTAGACTTTATTAAAAATAAAGGAATAGTTAGTATGGATCAGTTTTGAATAATGCATATTACGTTATTATGTTGCATTTTTTCCAAAAGTGAACTGTACTAACAAAGTTTTCTAACTGCACGCTTATGTTTTAAGAGGATATACACCTAAATCATTGTGTATCCCAGAAACTGGGGAAAATACCGAAGTCGAGTAGCCATTTGAAGAACGTGTTCCCACTCCTCCCCAGTGGATTCCCACAATCTTAGCACCGGTAGTACCACTTAAACTATATACAGGGGAACCGCTATCTCCACCGTCGCACCTATATGCTGCAATACATTGATTATATAAAGTTCGTCCAACACCGGAATTGTACCTGTATGTTCCTGTCTCAGTAACGTATCCATTTGTTCTTCCTGTTGTTATACCCGATTTAAAAACCATGTTTCCTACCGCGGGATCTCCATATGATACTACATTTTTTGTATGATCAGTATCATAATCATATATCACTGGTTTAACATTAGAACAAGGAACCCATGAGGCGTCTGCATGAGTGTTACTATATTTGGCTACTCTTCCTACTAAATTGGCACTCGTTGCAGTGGGTTGATATACATTGCTCCCAATAAATGGTGCAGCATGCTCAGCAATAACAAAACCTTTAGTTCCACTATCGGTTCTTGCAGCGAAACCAAGAGTTGATGTCGCAGAACCACCATTACCGTCTGAAACTATTTTTATGCCTCCAATTAAGGGTCTCCATGAGCTAGTACGACTGGTTGGTACAGGAAAATCTCCATATGAAATTACTAGTGGAATATTCTTTACGCCAATTTCTTGTCCATATTTAGAAAATAGATTATAGATTTCATTTTCTTTGGTTTTATCCAGTTCTTGTCCTTTTTCGATTACAACCTTAAGAACGCCATCAATAGTATAACCATAAGCTATAACGGAACCATTTGGATAGAAATGCTTTGATATTTCCTTATCATAATTTTTATTAGCTTTAGTATATGTTTTGTTAAGCTTATCAAGCCACTGTTGTCTCTCTTCCGAAGTTTCGAAAGCTGGTATACTTCCATATGCAGCAATAAAATTCGTATCCTTTTTCAGTTCATTAAGAGTTTCTGGACCAAAGGAAAGATCCTTTTTAGTCGCATTTTCTTGTGCACTTGCAGCTGGTATCAATGCAATACTAGCCAATAGCATTACTAATAAAAATATGCCTGTTCCACTTTTATTACACTTCATATTTTATACTCCTATTTAGCACCCAGGAGACAGAATCAGGTAAGCTTAAATATGCGCAAAGCTAACTTAATCGTGTCTCTTAGGGCATGTTTTATGGAGTTCGGGGTATCTCGGAAATTACTTTTGAACTCCATAAACTACTTATAATTAGTTTGTTATAAATCTTTGGGACAAAGTATGAAATTGTGCTACTTTTATTATTTTGAATCTGAGATAACTCACTAATCTTTGATTGTTCGAGTATTTATACAGAAAAAATATGTAGAATAATTATAGAATATAATGCCCCGACTCATATTCATAGATATTTATAAATAATAACCTTTGAACTTACAAAGTAATCAAAGTCATTACTTAATCTAATTGCAAAATTTAATTAATATCTCTCGATTACCATTTCGCCTTCAATTTCTGGTGTTTTTCAATTATTCCAGAAGTTATTTCAGTAGTTATTCCAGTATAAAAATAATCATTCTCTTTTGAAGATATTCATTCTTTTT
>NZ_DAGK01000001.1:0-6150 GCF_002495725.1 Methanosarcina sp. UBA411 | reverse complement strand
AGATATTCATTCTTTTTTGAAGACTGTGATGTACTCAGGTATGAGTTTAGTGCTACTGCCATTTTCATTCATCACTATAAGGCTTACATTATATTTTCCTGGTTCAGTAAATGTATGAGTTGCATTCAAAGCATGTTTTGAATTAATCCCATCTCCAAAATCCCAGAGCCAGGAAGTCGGGCCACCTGTGCTATTGCCGGAAAACAATACTTTTAACGGGGATACTCCAGAAGTAGGCGATGCAGAAAAGTCTGCAATGGGTTGTTTTGGGCTCTGTCCCTCTTCCAAAACAATAGACATATAGATATGGGAACCATCAAGATAATTAATCCATACAACTTTGTCTCCATAAATAGCAGACTCTGCAGACGATAATCCGCTAGTAGTTATCCTGGTTTCCTTCTGAGTGGAGAGATCATACATATAGATAGCTGTATGACCATTACGATAGTCTGCCCACACGAATCTATTCTCATAAATAGCAGGCCAAACATGGTCTGATTGATTAGTGGCAATCTGGGTTTCTGTAGAAGTGGAGAGATTATACATGTATATACTGCTTTTTCCGTTAAGGTAATCTTCCCAGATAATCCCATCACTATAGATTACAGGATGCATATGTCGTGATTTATTGGCGGTTATCTTTGTATCCTTTAAAGTGGAAAGATCGTGCATGTAGATATCTGAGTTTTCAGACTCATGGTGATTAGCACACCAAACGATCTTGTTTCCATATATATCAGGATCTAAATCATCTGATATGCTGCTAGTGATTTGAGTCTCATTATGAGTAGAGAGATCGTACATATAGATATCGGGGTTTGAGAAGTTTTTAAAATCACCATTGCGGTAGTCTACCCAGATTATCTTATCCTCGTAGATTTTAGGACTCAAGGCTGATCCATTAGTGGTAATCTGAGTTTCCTTCTTAGTAGAAAGATTGTACATATAAATATCTCCGTTTCCATTACGAAGATCAATCCATACAATTCTGTCACCATAGATGTCAGGAGAAAAGTCATCGGATTCGCTGGTGGTTATTTGAGTTTCCCTGTAAGTGGAAAGATCATATATATAGATATCAGGATTTCCATTACGATTATCCGACCACACAATTTTATCCTTATAAATAGCAGGCCGACCCGGGTTTAATCCATTGGTAGTGATCTGATATTCAGTGAGGATAAGTTGCCCATCTACACGCTGTGAAGGAGATGCTGTTATCGGAAATAACTTTGAGAAAGTTCCTTTTGAATTGACTACAGTCAGGTTAACAATATAAGTTCTCGGAAAAGTATAGATATAAACCGCAGTTTTGTCTGTAGAATCAGTAATTCCATCATTGTTAAAGTCCCATAATCTTTTTGCTGCGTTTTGTGAAAGATCGGTAAAAAGGACAGAAAGAGGAGCCTGGCCGCTAGTAGTATTGGCACTGAAATTGACTACAGGGAGAGCTTCAGCCTCATGCACAATAATTTTCTGAGTTTTTGAGGCATTGCCATTTGCGTTACTTACTGTCAGACTAACAATATAATTTCCTGGGATTATGTATTCATAAACCGGATCTTTTTCCGTAGAGTCTGAGATCCCATCATTGTCAAAATCCCAGTTCCATGCAATTGCATGTCGTGAAAAATCTGTAAACTGTACAGCTAGTGGGGCAAGTCCCTGTGTGGTATTGGTGCTGAAGTTTGCAACAGGTGGTTTCTGCGTTCTGGATATAGAAGCTAGAGGAAGAAAATCAAAACCGCTTTCGTTGACATTATAGGGAGAGTCGCAAATCCAATCTCCATCTGAGTCCGTGCAGGTTTGGGAAAAACCGGTTCCGTTCGGGTTTGCCCAGTAATTGCCGCCAAGGTATGGCCCGCCTACAACATTAGTACCAGAGATAAGTGAACTGTTCCATGTGTTTTTTTCATAAATTCCCAGCCTTACATTTATAGTGTTATTCAAATAATTATTATAAATTCGTTCACTACTATTCTGATCTGGAATAGAGATCCCACATTCTACACTGGATGTTATTGTGTTATTTGAGATTTCAACGCCATCAGTGGTATCTATATGAATTCCAGTACTGCAATTCAAGATTGTATTATTGTCAATTGTAGAAGGCGACTGAGAAATTTCTATCCCATAGTAACAATCTATAATGCTATTGTTAATGACATCTATACCATGATCATATGTATCGACCCCCTGAGAGCAATTTGAAATCGTATTATCAGATATTATGTCACCTCCCCCGCAACAGGCAATACTTATACCCCCTCCTTTTGAGATCTTATTTTTAGAAATTAAATTACCCGATGACCATATTCCCAGAGAAATGGAACCTTTTTCAATAGTGTTGTTTGTCAGGGTATTCATTCCGCTTTCACCCATAGAAATAGAACCATTGAAGAGAGAGTTTTCTGAGATTGTGTTATAACTGGAATATAATAGAGAAATAGAACCTTCTTCAAGGATATTGTTTTTCAGATTATTGATATTACTGTCTTCATTCAGAGAAATAGAATTGTTGAAGAGAAAGTTTTCCGAAACTGTATTATAATCGGCATTAACAAGGCACACTCCCATATAGTTTTCAAATAGAGTATTATCTGTAATTTTGCAGTTTCTAGTATTCTTAAGGCAAATCCCAGATGGATAGTAAGTATAATTTCCCTTAGACCCTGTTATATTGAATCCGCTAAGAGTCACGTTATTTGCTGTTATAAGAAAAACACTTTTGTTTTCCTCTGGAGATTTTACCAGTACCTTAGGGTTTTTCGACTCCGACCTGATAGTCAGCGAGGTAACGTTAACAATTATACTTTCGTTATATGTTCCAGGCATGACGATAACGGTATCTCCTGATGACGAATTGTTTACAGCTTCCTGAACCGATTTAAAATCTGCATCTGAACCACTATTATCTACTATAATCTCCCTGGCGGATGCAGGGCTATAAACCGCAGTAATAATAAAGATAGAAACCGCTAATAAGACGGTTAATTTATTCACCCACACCTGTAACTCCCCCCTTTAAACCAGAAATACTACACTAACAAGATCTGAGGCCCTCAAGATACCTAATTTAAGAACTAACAGAACTTATTTTTGGCATTATATAATCCTTTTTACCTTCTAAACAAAAATGTGGTATGTTAGAAAACTATCTTCGATTAAAAAGACTATAGCTCCTTAGATTCATGTTTTAATCCGTTTAATTTATTAAATGCTTTAATAGTGAACTTAATGCAGATAAAATACATTAAGATTTCAAGCAAGATGGAAGTTTTGAATCTCAAGGAAAATAATAAAATTCCCAAGGAAATTGAAGTGGCTATACAATCAAATGAGGATTTATAAACCTATTTTAACTTTACAGGGGTAGTAGAGGGTTAACAAGAGATAAAGAACATAGAAAGTCAAGAAAAAACACCTGCACAAGAAGCTGAAAATTAAGAAAAAGAAGTGGACATTAAACAGCTTGCCAAGCTACAAGCTTATTAAAATGTCACTAATTAATAAGAGAGTAAACTGGTTTTTCAATTTAAAATGTTCATTTCCTTTTGGAGACTGTAATATACTTTGGCATGATTCTGGTGTTGCTACCATTTTCATTCGTTACTGTAAGACTTACATCATACTCTCCTGGTTCAGTGAATGTATGCGTGGCGTTTAAAGCGCGTTTTGACTTAATGCCATCTCCGAAATCCCAGTGCCAGAAGTTCGGTGAACCTGTACTGTTATCAGTAAATAATACTTTTAAGGGTGCATTTCCTGATGTTATATTAACAAAGAAGTCAGCAACAGGTGTTTTTAGTGATGGCTCTATTCCCGAGACAGTACACATGTAAATATCTGCATTTGCGTAGGGAAAAATATTTGTATATTCATTATGCGAATCCACCCAAACTATCCTGTCACCGTAGATTGCAGGACTCGACTGTCTTGATTTATTTGAGGTAATCTGGGTTTCCGTATGAGTAGAGATATTGTACATATAAATATCGGCGTTTAAATATTCTCTATCGTTACGATCCTGCCATACAATCCTGTCCTCATAGATTGTAGGGTCATATGCTGATCCATTGATGGTTATCCGAGTTTCCTTAGAGGTAGAGAGATTGTACATGTAAATATCAGAATATCCATTGCGGTAATCTGTCCATACTATCTTGTCTCCATATATAGCAAGGTCCTTGATTGACTGGTTAGTTGTAATTTGAGTTTCCTTTTTAGTGAAAAGATCGTACATGTAGATATCGTAAGTTTCCCACCTATTGCGAGAATCCTGCCACACTATTCTATCCTTGTAAATAGCAGGATTTTTTGCACTCCCATTATTTGTAATCTGAATTTCGCTGGAAGTAGAAAGATCGTAAAAGCAGATGTTTGTGATTCCGTTGAGTGTGTATATATACGCTGTTTTGTCCCCGTAGATAACAGGATTGCGCGCTCCTCCACTATTGGTGACCTGAATTTCTTTTGAAGTGGAAAGATTATACATATGTATATCCGATTTATCCCGGGTATTGGTATTATTGCTATATTCCTGCCAAACTATTCTATCTTCAAAGATAGCAGGGTATTCCTTTTTTGATTCACTTGTGGTAATTTGGGCTTCCTTGGAAGTAGAAAGATCGTACATGTAGATATTGTTCCATCCACTGCGGTCATCTAAAAATACTATTTTATCCCCATAAATAGAAGGCATCGTTTGATTAGAATTATTTGTAGTGATTTGATACTCCGTAAGAGTATATTGAGGCCGATTGGATGCTGTTACTGGATATAATCTCGAGGAGGTGCCGTTTTCATTGCTTACTGTCAGATTGACAGTATAGATTCCAGGTACCGGTACACATGAACCGGGTTTTTATCTATGGAGTCCGTAACTCCGTCATTATCGAAATCCCATACTCTGGATGTTTCATTTTGCGGAAAGTCTGTAAACAGGACAGAAAGAGGTACGTAGCCATTGCTCACATTAGTACTGAAGTTTGCTACAGGAAATACTTGCTGCCGAGTTTTGGACATAGAGACAAGAGGAAGGTAATCAACATCATATGTATTGATTGTGTAGATTGAGTCACCAATTCCATCTCCATCCCAATCATTGCACCTTTGGGAAAATCCGGTTCCGTCAGGTTTTGCCCAGAAATTCCCACCCAGGTAGGGCCCGCCTGTAATACTTGTCCCCGGCGTCTTAGTAATGTTCCAGACAGCACTACCTGGGGTATATCTTGGATTCTCGCTTTCTAGATTCTCAGTTCTACTGCTATTGAAAAAATTAACCGTATTATTGAAGAGGTTATTATGGATCCGGCTGTCACTAGAAGAACCTTCATGTTCCTCGGAGTGGTCAAAATAGATTCCACATTCTTTATTCAGTTCAATCCTGTTGTCAGTTACTAGAGCAGAATCATCAAGTGAGATCCCAATGCCGTTGTTTGAAATTGTATTATTTTTAATTAAACTGCCTGAGGAGTAATGAGCAATAAAGATTCCCACTGTGTTTGAGATTATTGTGTTATTTGTTATGTCACTATCAGAAAAAAAAGGCATTGAAATACCATAGCTGGCATTGGTAATGAAATTATTATCTATAATATTACTACTGGACTCGGAAAAAGCAATTCCGCCCCCTCCATCACTTGAAATATAATTGCCGAGAATTTTGCAGCCAGGACCTTGAGCTACCCCTATACCCCCGTTTAAAAGTGTATTATTAAGCAGAACACAATTATAGGATCCATGTGAAATGCTAATTCCTTTGTTAACAATTAGATTATCAGAAATTGTAAAATTAGAATCTGCCCAAGGACCATCTACAATGATACCTGAATTTAAGATTACATTTTTCTCAATAGTGGAATTATAACATTGATCAGCATAAATACCTGATTCCAAAATGTTATTTTTAACAGTACAGTTTTCAATTTTACCATACCAGACCTCATCCGTAGGACGACCTTTTAAAACTAATTTTTCTTGTATGCTAAAGCCACTTAGGGTAATATTATTTACACTCAGTATAAAAGCCCGGACAATAGTATCCTTAGGATTTTCAGACTCAGAAAGGATGCTTATGTTCTGTATCCCTAGATCAACACTTTCGTTATAGAAACCTGGATAAACAAGAATTACATCTCCTGATGA
>NZ_DAGK01000027.1:71788-85070 GCF_002495725.1 Methanosarcina sp. UBA411 | reverse complement strand
TCGGATTCATCAAGTTTAGAGATATCTTTTGAATTCAGGAAAACAGTGCCTTTTGATGGTATGTCCAGACAGCCCAGTAAATTCATAAGCGTGCTTTTTCCACTTCCACTTGGGCCAAGGATTACAAGGAATTCCCCCTCATAAATTTCAAGATTTATTCCCTTAAGCGCTGCAAACTCAACCTCCCCCATCTGGTAAAGTTTCCAGACATTGGTCAGCTTGAGAAGAGGCTCTTTTTTATTTTTAGAGATTCTTACTGCATTAGAATTGTTAACAGAATTGTCTCCAGAATTAAAGTAGGGATTACTTTTTAAATTTTCCCCTGAACTATTTTCCTCGGTACTGTTCTCTGATTCATTATAGAAAATCGCCTCTTTTTCCAGTGAATACATAAATTTTGAGGGATTTAACTTAGTTTTAAAAGAATTTATTATCTCAGTAAATGTCATACACATCCTCTAAAAAGTTAATTATTTCTGAGCTGAACCATTTTAAGTAACCTGAGTTCAATTGACGTGGGGCGTTTTACGAACTGTTAGATATTTTATCGGCAACTTCTGATCCTGCACTTGTTTTTGAAGAATCTTTATTCTCTTTGAAGATCCTGTAAACCCTGAGAAGCAGGAACCCTGAAAGCAGAAATGCCAGAAAGTCTGCAATAGGATAAGCTGCCCAAACTCCGTTCAGTCCATATAAGCGGGGAAGGACGAGAACAAGAGGGATCAGGAAGAGGAGCTGCCGGCTAATGGAAAGAATAAAGGCGGGTTTGGCTTTTCCTAAGGCCTGGAACAGGACTGATGTGATCACATTCAGACCGACCAAAGGCATTCCCAAAAGCATGATCGTTAAAGCATCTTTCCCAATTTCCAGATACTCCAGATCTTCACTGAATAATCCTAGAAGTTGTTCTTTGAAGAGTATGATGATAATCAGACCAAGAAGTCCAGTAATAGTTGTCGCTACAAGCGATAGTTTTACGGCTTCGGCTATCCTTTCATATTTTTTTGCTCCGTAATTATACCCGACAATCGGTTGCAGGCCAAATCCCATACCTAGGAGAGACATGAAAATGAAGGAGTTAATCTTCATTATTACACCATAAACAGCAATTGAGCTATCTCCTCCATAAGTTGCAAGTGCATTGAAAACAAAAATCATCATGACACTGGTCGAGCACTGCATTACAAAAGACCCAATACCGATAGCCCCAATTTCCTTCATAATTTTGAGATTTAGTTTCAAGGTTTCTGGCCTGAAGTGTACAGCCCCTTTTCCTTTTAGATAATATAGCAAAAGCCAGACTGAAGCTACAGCTTGTGAAATTATAGTTGCAATCGCAGCACCCTTCACACCCATTCCGAAACCAAACATGAAAAACGGATCAAGGAAAATATTGAGGCCGCCTCCTACGAGCATAGCATTCATTGCAAGGCGAGCATTACCTTCAGATCGGACAATATTCTGAACAGCCACTCCAAAGACAAAGACAGTCCCTCCTAGTATTATAATATTAAGATAATCTACAGCGTAGGGCAGGACTCCAGGAGTTGCTCCGAAAACCTTCAAAATCGATTCAAGGTAATAAAGGCAAGGAATGGCAGTAAGTATGCTTAATATTAAACTCAGTGAAAAAACATTTCCGAGTACTTTTTCGGCTTTTCCATAATTTTTTGCTCCAAGGGCTCGCGAAATTATAGAAGAGCCTCCTGTCCCTAGAACAATTCCGAAAGCTGTAATTATCATCTGGATTGGGAATGCTATCGAAAGTCCGCCTATTGCCTGGACACTATCTGCCCCGTAGGCCAGTCCCACGAAAAAGGTGTCTACAACATTATAGAGAGCTTGTACCAGCATTCCGATAACAATAGGAGTTGAAAGCTTAAACAGGAGCTTCCTTATGTTATCTTTACCAAGAAATGCACTTTTTTCATCCATATTTTCATCTCTACCGTTTTTACTTCGCATTTTCTGGCCTATAAGACAGAGGCTCGAATTCAAAGTCAAAAAATTTAGTTGAAGCTTTATGAATAAGTAGCCTAAAAATCTCTTTTTCTTCCAAAGTGAAGTCCGAGAAGAGAATATCTGTAAAAGACATCAACTTCTTAAAAATGAGATTTCTCATTTCCTTTCCTTTTTCAGTCAGGTGAACTTTGTAAGCTCGAAGGTCATTTTCGTCTCTTTCCCTGTAAACATAACCTTCTTTTTCAAGACTCTGGATCGCTCTGGTACTTGTTGCTTTGCTTACTTTCAGAATCTTTGCAAGGGTTTCCTGGGAGACACTATCTTTGTGGTATAATATTAGTAAAAACTCAAATTGCCCGCTTCCGAGCCTATAAGCTTCGAGTTCCTTTGCCATGTACGCCAGATGGCTACGGTAAATATGGGCAATCGGGCCTAATATTTCTCTTGGGTCTATTTCTCTTAGGTCTGTTTCTTTTAGATTTGTTTCTTTTAGGTTTGTTTCTCTTGAATTTTCCATAATTTTATCCTTCACATTTATGAGCGGAAGAACTCATTTTGAAATGAAAAACTATTTCAAATTGTTACAGGCGGAACTAATCTGATCCCTGATAGGTTCATGAGATATATAATAGTTACGAATGAAACTAAATTAGGATACAAGATAGCTGTTACAATATAAGACAATAAAACAAAAACATAGAATAACTATTTTAATATTTTATAATACTTACTATAAACACTGGATTCTGAAGAAATTCTGAAGGGATTTTTAAAAAGACCACTTTCAATAATATTCCGTAGATTAAAATAATCGCATTTTGAATAAGAATTAAAAATATGAAAAATGACATTTATAGGTGTGAAATCTGGAATTAATCTAATTTTCATAGATTCTGGATACGTTTTTCAGTTACATATGATACTAAAAAGAAATCCATGAACTTATTTGTGGACTCTAACAAAAAGGTAACTCAGGCTGGAAGTGGCAAACATCTGTTTGTAAGATGTCGTACGAATATAGAAGGCGCAAAAATATGAGTTCGGTAGGCAGTAGAATTTCGCAAACTTACAGCTTTGTTTGAATTTTTGTCCAAATGCTCCTTTCTGTCTGTAAACATGAAACGTTATGAAATTATGTTAATCCCTTTAACACTTAATGAGTTGACTTTAAAATGTGAGGAATTACCTCACAGGAAGATAAAATTATTGTGAAGCACAGTTTGCTTTTCCCAGAATAGGATATGATTCTAAAGAATTACAAATTAAGAATTCAGACTTGAAATAATTTTATTCAAGAATAATATCTCTTTACAAGTTTTTATAGCAAAAGGATCTCATTAAGGTGAGAATGATGGGAAACAAAGAACTTATTCAGAATCAGCAGCAGATAGAAGAGATTCTATCAAAGGCAAAATTTATTCGGCTTGCTCTTTCGGAATCAGATACACCCTACATTATCCCAATGGCCTTCGGATATAAAGATAACAAGATCTATCTTCACTGTTCCCGAGAAGGAAAGAAAATTGACGTTATTAACAGGAACCCCAGAGTCGCTTTCGAAGCCGATGTCGAGGCTGAAATTGTCACTACCGAAGATATCTGCAAATATGATGTCCGCTACCGGAGTGTTGTAGGGAACGGACAGGCACGGTTTGTTGAAGATTATAATGAAAAAGTAGAGGGGCTTACTGTCCTTTCCGAACATTACGGAAAGAAAGGGCCTTTTGAGTTTGAAGAATGGAAAGTTAACAGGCTGTGCATAATTAAGATTGAGATTGAAATAATGACAGGGAAACAGCATGGATTTTGAATGGAATAGCAAAAATCTCTGTGAAAAGCATGCTGTCCTTCAAGTTCTATTTTTATTTATTCTGATCTATGTCTCTGTTATTCTAGCTTGGAATTCTGCACCAATGCATATGAAGCGCCATACATTAAAGGAATTTTCAGACCAGATAATACGCAAAAACACTTAAAACCAGCCTAATTGATGAAAAGACAATAGAAATCATTGAAAAAGCTAGAATGTATACGTTTAAATCCAGGATATTCGCAAAAAGGCCGGAAAAATTAGCATTGAGGATAAGGGCAACCAAATTTACTAGCAAAATAAAAGTGAATATCGTTATCAAACCTCTGCCGGCCCCTTTAAGATCTTCTTTGCTTAGGGCCATATGGGAAGAGATTGCAATTGCCAGGGCAAAATAAATCCAGAAATTGAGAGAAATCAGGTTTTCTACCGAAAATATGCTTTGAAAGAGACCTGCATTAAGGGCAAAGATTTTTGCCATTATATACTTATCCGGCTGGGAGGGTTCAAGGGTGAGGTAGTCGGCAACTCTGGCAAAAGAATCCGGCAGGAGAAGGTGCATCCCGATGACAAGCGCCGCAGTCCCGCTGAAGATCGGGCCCATGCCTATGAAAAAGTTTCCTATGTTTTGGTAGAGGCTTTTTGAGTTCCAGCTGTGGTTGACGTATCCAAGGGTTCCGTCCTTTGCTTTGCTGGAAAACAGCTTGAATTTAGTTATTTTATGCCTGAATATATAACACATCAACAGGTGGCCGAATTCGTGAATAGGAGTGCCTATCCAGGACGTGACCAGAATTCCTTTCCTGCCAAAGGCTCCCTGGGTGTAGAAATTAGCCCGGTTTTCAAGAAGGCCGAGTATCAGACCGACAAGGATCAGATAGCCTGTGACATAGAAGGTCTCAAGCAGGCTTGCCCTAAAAACCACAAGAAATGCATTTTCCATTTTTTAATTCCTTTTATAAATTTCAGGAAAAGTTTTAGCTTCAAGTTGACCTGAAATTAAATTCGATAGGTAGATTACAGGCTAGGTTATGGATTAGCTTCTAAGTATTAAGTGGATGAAGAAAATATAAACTTCGCGCCTGTCCAATATAAAAACCAAAAAAGTCTGAAAAGGTTAGAAAAAGGAAAAATATTCCTTATCAAAGAAAGTTAGAAAGAGTAAAAATACCTTTTATCAAAGAACAGTCAATGTTTACATATAACAATTATACTTTTCAGCAAATTTCAAGATTTTCTTGACCTGCAAGATCAAACCAGACAGGGGTTTTGTCTTTAGGGTCGCAGTTATAGTTTATTGTGATTTCTTCGCCTTTCTGAATATCTCTAATACAGACATATTTTAAAAGTCCATTCTCGAAGTCTTTGTAATACCTTGCATTCGGGTTGTAAGAGTGGTTATAAAGCGAGCCGTATCCCAATGCAATAGCTGCATCTTTTGAATCGGGACCCCAGGCGAAATAATAATTGTATAGCTCGGTAAGCTCAAGTGAGTCTATCTCTTCAGAGGGTAAAACTATAACAGGACAGGTTTCTATTACCTCGCCTTTTTTAAAATTCTGCTGTGCAAATACGCCCCTACCTTTTCCAGGTGAGTTTTTAATACTTATCCGTAACATATGACCAAGTTCCTGCAAGCTTTAAGATATTATCAGTAAACTGTTTTATTATTTGGAAATACCTATAATTAGAGATTTCCCTTCACAATTTTAGATTCAGCGCTTAACCAAATAGAAAGTTCCTGAGTATCTCCCACGCATGCGATTTTCTTTCCAGATGCAGAACTTTTGGATGCAGAACTTTTGGATGCAGAACCTCTGAGTTCAGAATTTTTATATTCATAAATCTTATTAATAAATATTAAGGTAATGCAAAAAAGCAATAGCAAGCACCACAAATCCGTAAAAAAGTTCTTAAAATCATGAGAATTAAATCAATTAACCAAATTAAAGCCCTTCACTGGTATTTAAGTAGCAAGAATCTGAAATATAAAACTGGAAAGGGCAAACTCTCAAATCTTTCAATTTAATTAAGGAAAAACCGGTCGTGCAGACACGACCGGTGAGAGCCTGGGGTTCTAAAATCAATATATTTCCAGAAGGGTTCTAAGATCAATCTATTTCCAACAGGTCTGTTAAAAAAAGATTATTTCTGGTTTTACTCCTTCTTTTCCAAGCAAATGAGCTCTTCTGCGTACGGCAGCGTCTCTTTCATCCAGGCGCAGAACTCCCTCCACTCATCAAGCTTATGGTAGCGGCGCTGGAAGTAAATATTGCGGAGTTCAGCATAATTGGTTATTACCGTCCTTTTCTGCATAAATGCGCTTGGTAGATCTTGGACGAGTTCCCTGAAAACCGCTTTCCGGTATGCGTTGTCCTCTTCACTGTCTCCCTCGCGGGATTTGTAGGCTTTGATAAGGTCATTCAGGTGCCGGATCTGGTCATTTCTGTAATCTGTTAGAGTATCAAAAGAAAAGTCATGAGGAGCAAGCTCCCTGCTGGTCAGCTTGTGCATCGTTGAAGTGGAGTTCTTTTCTACGAACTTGTAAGTATCAAATTCCTTCCACCAGTAGAGAGGAGCTATTAGGTCAAAACAGACCGTAATGAACCTTAAAAATTTGCCGTGCTCGTTCCCTGCAAGAGTCAGGCGCTGGGCCAGATTCAGGTCCTTTTCCCCAAGCGTACAGTCCCCTGCCTCGTCAGGCTCACTGCTGTCCATAAGGTGCCAGGAGTTCATAGGATTTCGCATGCCGAGAATTGCATAATAGATGTTGTATGTACCGTGTAACTTCATTTCAATCATAAAAGCGCCTCTTAAACCCATTACGAAAAGCAACTTATAAATCTGTTTGTTGCAAATGATTCATAAACCGACATGGTAAATAATTTATAAATTTGTCCATGGTAGATAAATTAACTCATATAAACGAACTTATATTAAACGAAGTACCTGATTTAATCAACAAGGAAGTTGAGTCCAGGAATTTAGGGAAATAACCATCATTGTAGGAGGGGAAATTATTTAAGAGAAATAGTCGCCCTCTTAACCCATGCTCTATCCTTTCAAATACAACCTTTCTGCAAATTCCGGATATTTCTATTTGACAATGAGTAGCAACATTGCATATTATCAGTATGAGACTGTTAAATACACTCCTACTAACTTAAATAAACTCGCAACCATATTTAACAAACAGCCAGAAAGCTCTTGATAAATTCGACTTTTCTTAATTTTGAGACAAGGCTTTTGAGACAAAACTTCTGGAAAAATCTCATCAGGCGTCATCAGACACCCTCAGGTGCTTTCGATAGCTTTCACAGGGTCGAGTTTTGCAGCTTTCCGTGCAGGGTAGATACCCGAAATAATATTTATGATGAAAGCGAAGAAAGCCGCATACAAAAAATTAATGGATTCAATTTTAAGAGGCAGGGTCTGTAGCCCAAAATACATCTCTTGAGGGACCTTGATTTCGTAATTCTGAAGTGCAACAGTTACAATGTAACCAAAAACGGTGCCAAGTACAAGCCCTATTGCCCCAAGGATCACAGACTGGAAAAGAAAGACAACCATTATGCTTTTCTGAGAAGCTCCCATGGCTTTGAGGATACCGATTTCCCGAGTCCTCTGGGCAACGATGGTAATCAGAGTATTCGCTATCCCGAAACCTGCAATTCCATAGATCAATAAATAGAAGACGTTTACAAAGATCTTCTGAGTGTTCAGGAGATTTAAGATTTCTGCATTTGCTTCAAGCCAGCTGACGGCATCAAGGCCAGATTCTCTTTCAATTGAACTTGCTATAACTTCGGCCTGGTACGGGTCAGTAACCTTGACTCCTATCGTACTCACAACCCCTGGTTTGTTAAAAAATCGTTGCACTGAATCAAGCCTTGCATAGGCAGTTACCTCGTCTGCACTAGTCCCGGTATGAATAAGCCCTACAACCTTAAAGGAAGTAGTTTGCGAACCTGGAAAAACCACATCCACACTATCTCCCGGTTGTACCTCTAGATTTTCTGCAAGCTTATCCCCAAGCACAATTCCATGTCTTGTATGAACAAGCGATAGGAAGCTCCCTTTTATAGTATCCTCACTTACTTTCATAACTGAATTTTCAGCCTCAGGTTCAACCCCTTGAAGCGAAACTCCTTCGGCATTGTCCCGGTGTTCCAGGGCAGCCTGACCCAGATATTTGGGAGATACCGCTATAACTCCTTCTTTTTCTGCGATCCGAGCCGAATTGTACTTGTAAAGATGAATAAACTCTTCTTTTTTATCTTGAGGTGTTATGACAATATGAGGATTATTTTCAATGCTTGATTTTACGAGTTCTGTCTGAAAACCTGAAAGCATAGCCATCATTACTGTAATAACAGCTACGGCAAGGGCAACTGCCAGAATAGCAAAAAAGGTTTGCCGCCTTCTGGACAAAACCTGCCTCAAAGCGATTTTCAGTTCGTACATATAAATGAACTCCCACTGGAAAAATCTGATACGTATCTAAGTCTTCCATCCAGCTTCAGTAAGCGATCGATCCACAACTCCTGAAAGATTAAATCCCCGAGGATTTCAAAAATATCAGAAGAGATAATATTTCAACCTCATAAGACTCCTACTTCACATTTTTTCCAAATATAGTGAACGCCCTATAAGCAGTCTTATAATTATTCTTGTAAAACTAATTATAAATCAGTTTCCGATACTCTCAGGAAACACGTAAAAAACTGAGAGAATTATAGAATTTAGTAAATTGGAAAAGAAATCAAAAAAAGAAGGATAAAATGGAAAATAAAAGATAAAAGAGGTTAAAGCTGCACGTAATGTGCAACCTCGCCCAGATCTTCTTCGATTCTGAGAAGCTGGTTGTATTTTGCAGTCCGTTCTCCACGTGCCGGGGCTCCTGTCTTGATCATTTCTGCCCCAATTGCAACAGAGAGATCAGAAATTGTGGAGTCTTCGGTTTCGGCAGAACGATGGCTTACTATTACGGTATAACCATTTCTGGAAGCCATGCTTGCGGCATCAAAAGCTTCGGAGAGTGTTCCGATCTGGTTGATCTTTAAGAGAAGTGCATTTGCCGCTCCCATATCAACGCCTTTTGAAAGCCTCTCGATGTTTGTCACAAAGAGGTCGTCACCAACAATAATTGTATCCCAAAGCTCATTGGTCAGGGCTTCGAAATCCTCAAAGGCTTCCTCATAGAAAGGATCTTCAATTGACAGGATAGGATAGGAATTCACAAGTTCGACGTAGTAATCCATCAGTTCGGGAGCAGCAAGTTTCTTTCCGTCGATTGTATAGGTTTCGTCTTCGTAAAACTCGGAGGCCGCAGCATCAAGTCCAATTGTGACCTCGGTGTCGGTGTAGCCTGCTTCCTCAATAGCCTGGACGAGGGCATCAAGAGCTTCGGTTGACTCGCTCATCTTAGGGGCATATCCTCCCTCATAGCCCACGTTAGTAGAAGACCGGCCGTATTTTTTTTCCAATATTTTTCCAAGAACGTGATAGATTTCTGCTCCGATCT
Source organism: Methanosarcina sp. UBA411 (assembly GCF_002495725.1). Lineage (NCBI taxonomy): Archaea > Methanobacteriati > Methanobacteriota > Methanomicrobia > Methanosarcinales > Methanosarcinaceae > Methanosarcina > Methanosarcina sp. UBA411. Next base: position 75,774 of record NZ_DAGK01000027.1, on the reverse strand, counting down.
GGAGAGCTTCGTAGAAAGTTTCTGCACCTTTGGGCTGAATCATGAATTCCTGAATTGCAAGATCGTTACCTGCATGCTTGCCCCCATTAAGGACATTCATTGTGGGTACCGGCAGAGTAAACGCATTTGAGCCTCCGAAATAACGATAAAGAGGAATATTAAGGGAGTCTGCAGCTGCTTTTGCAACAGCCATGGATACCCCAAGAATTGCATTTGCTCCTAGGTTTGATTTGTTATCGGTCTCGTCGAGCTCGATCATCAATTCATCGATTTCCCGCTGGTTTCTAACATCAAGCCCCAGCAATTCTTTCTGGATGATGGTGTTCACATTCTTTACTGCAGTAAGAACTCCTTTTCCTCCATATCTATTAGGGTCTGCATCCCGCAGTTCAAGGGCTTCATTCGTACCAGTAGAAGCTCCTGAAGGAACACTGGCTCTGCCAAATCCCTTCGGTGTAAACACATCAACTTCAATAGTGGGATTTCCCCGTGAATCCAGGATCTCCCGAGCATGTATCTTTTGGATTTTATATTCTCCAGAATCCTGCTGTAGACCGATATACGACATCATTTCACCCTTTTTAATTTCTGATCTATCTATTACATATATTCTGTTATTTGAAGCTTAACCTTAATTTTGAAGCTTAATATTAATTTGAAACTTAATATTAATTTGGAGCTTAACCTTAACTTAACCGTTAGATGTCCGAATTGTATTTAATTCTTTATCCGGTTAACGCGAATAATTTTAGTTAAGTTTTACGCTATTTTCTCATAAGAAACTCTATTAACAAATAAAGATTATATTCTCAATTCCCGAATCCAGAATTATTTTTGTCTCAGATATCCGTAGCTTTGTGAATCTAGGAATACCATAATTTGAAAGTTCGCAGGAGATTTTCTTATTTTTGTAATCTTTAACTCAGGCTTTCCGAATTTCAGGAATGCTAATTTCCTGCAAACACTAGCTTTAAAGGTTTTGGTCAGGATAACAAAACTGTTTTTTTCTGGAGACTTGTTAATACGAGTTTATATATTGAAACATTCCAAAAAAAGGTTTTAGTAGGGTTTGATAGCCATTTTACTCCGTAACAATACTCAATTTATTTAAAAAAACAATTTTATCTACATAAAATATATAAACCTGAAGGTATTATTCACTTTCGATGACCGACGATTCTCCAGTTAATTTAACCGAAAAAGAGTATTCAATTATTGATATGCTCCAGAGCCTGGGACTTCCGAGGACAGAAGCCACCGCAATCGTATGTCTCAAAGATTGCAGTGAGCTCAGGTCCCTTCACATTGAACTTGTATCGGGGCTTAGACAACCGGAAGTGAGTGTAGCCATGCGTCCCCTGAGGGATAGAGGCTGGGTGGACGAAAGGTCTGAAAAAAAGAATAAAGGAAAAGGTAGACCTGTAAAGTACTACCAGTTAACAGTGCCCTTCTCACAAATTGTAAAGGTTCTAGAGGAAGAATTTTTAAAAGATAACACGGAAAAAATAATTGCACTCAAAAGGCTTCGAGAACTGGAATTAGTGTCTCAAAATTGAGCTTGAGGAAAACTGCCGGACAATCTTTGCAGGATTGTATTTTTGATTTTCGCCATTATACTCAAACTTTTGAGCACTTATTATAGCCAATTACTTGTTTTACCTGGCCATCATTCCAGGTTCGAAGCCTGCTCAAAATCTACAGGGGAAAAGCCCTGTTCCTTATCTGCAATTCTTCTGGCAGAGAATCCCTCTAGTTCGAAGACGAAAACCTCAATTACCATAAAAACTTCGCTCTCACCTCTCAAACACCCTAGTTTTACATTATCTCCCCTTCCTGCACCTGCATGCAGGTGGATCTTAGGCTTTCCATCCATTAAAAAAATATCTCCTATTCCTAGAATCTCATGGGCATCATTAAAGCCGAACCATACAGGTTCCGGAGGGGTTATACTTTCTTTTGGGCCTGTAACAAGTTTTGCTTCTTTTAATGCGCCCAGCAACATGAAAACCGCAGATTCGATACGCTCCAGTTCAGCAAGTTTAATCAGTTCCAGAATCAAGTCATCTCCATGATCGATCCTGACAGTAAATACTCTGCCTATTCTTCCTTTTGCATACTCCATTTATCTAATCCTCACTGATCTGTAATTTTCCCGTCCACGAGTCTGATAATCCTATCAGCTTTCGAGGCCAGGTCCTCATTATGAGTAACCACGATAAAGGTCTGACTATACTCCCTGTTCAACCGTCTGAGCAGCTCATAAATCAAGTCACCTGTTTTAGTGTCAAGGTTGCCTGTAGGCTCGTCCCCAAGCACGATTGCAGGAGAACAGCTAAGTGCCCTTGCTACTGCAACCCTCTGGCTCTGTCCTCCAGAAAGTTCCCCGGGTTTGTGATCCATCCGATCTTCAAGCCCTACCTCTTTCAGAAGGTTTTCAGCAATTTCTTGTGCTTCCTTCCTGCTTTTTCCCGCAATCAAGAGTGGCATTATTACGTTCTCCAGAGCCGTAAAATCCGGGAGCAGGTGATGGTACTGGAAAACAAAGCCGAGCATCCTGTTCCGCATCTCGGAACGTTCCTTATCCGACATTTTTGTTACATCTTTGCCGTCTATCAGGAGCGTCCCCAAACTTGGAGTATCAAGCAGGCCTATCAGGTGCATAAGTGTACTTTTACCTGAACCCGAGGGCCCGACAATTGCCACAAATTCCCCTTTCTTAATTCTCAAATTTGCATTGTCGAGCGCACGAAACTCTATTCCGTTTTTATATAATTTTGTCAGGTTTTTAAGCTCGATAATTGGGCTTTCTTCAGTCATGCTTTTCCTGCGTTTTCAAAACAATTGTAATAAAAATAGAGGAGCTCTTAAGTAAAGAGCTTTTGGGCAGACTGCAAGATCTTATAGAAAATCTATATTTCAGAACCCTTTATCTGTTATAGAGAGGAAATTTCTATACCTTTTCTTTCCACTGAGATCTTTACTCGTCCCTTTTACTTATAATATAGGCTGCTGTGAGAATAAAACTGCAGCCCAGGAAAGTCGAGATATAGAGCGGGCTTTTTAGGACAGTAACATCAAAGAAGATTCCGGAAACAGGCTCAATCAGAGCAAGAATACTTCCTGTTTGTGCTCTTATTTTTGAGATCCCCCTGAAGTATATTACGGCAGCAAACGTAACAGTTACGCCGAAGAAAAGCAGGATGTCAAGGTTTTTAACGAAAACGGCAGCCGGAGTGGAGAGTGCAGAAGGCAGCATAAAAAGAAGGCTTATTCCGGTCAGCCAGAAGGTTTGGGCAATTCCTGAATAATCTTCCTTCAGGTACCGTACCGTTAGAATAGTCGCACCGAATGAAAAACCTGACAACAGGCCGAAAATAAGGCCTTTCTGGAACTCAGGGCCTGTATGCTCAAGAATTTCTCCCGGATGGGCGATCAGTAAAACTCCTGTAGTTGCAAGTAAAAGAGGGAGAAAGCTATTACTGCTTCTGTGTTCTCCGAGAATCGACGGAGCAAACAGACTAACATACACCGGAGCCGTATACAACAGAAGGACAGCAACTGAGATCCCACTGTACCGGATGGATGAAAAGTAACACAACCCTGTTATCGCATTCAAAAGGCCCAGGAGCAGAAGGTATCTTTTTTTCTTTTGAGGTTTAAGCTGTCCGAGCCCTCGATTGAACAGCAGGTAAATAAAGATCATGCCGAGACCAAAGAAGAGCCTGGAGAACAAAATAGATCCGGCTGACATATCCTGAATCTTATCCAGAAAAACTCCGATAGTGCCGTAAATAATGCTGCCAGTTATAACTTCGGAATACGGCTTTAAAGAGTTTTCCTGCACAGGCATGGTCGAGAATTAAAAGTTTGCGGATATATATTTTTTGGGCGTGGAAAAATGTCGGACCCGCGGGCTTTATGAAGAATTTTGAGTGAGAAAAGAAAGGATAAAGAAAGAGAAGGAAAGAGAAGGAAAGAAGAGGGAA
>NZ_DAGK01000027.1:0-71539 GCF_002495725.1 Methanosarcina sp. UBA411 | reverse complement strand
GGGAAATAAGAAGGAAAGATAAAGAAAAGAAAGAGAAAAAGGAAAAAGAAGAAAAAGGAAAGATAAGCTCAAAGGTAAAATCTTATTTACCCTGTGCCCTTAAAACCGGTTTTTTCCTGACAACGGCCCTTTTGTTAATGGCTATTTTGTCCCGGAAAACTAATTTTTTCAGTGAAACCGAATTATCGAAGCTTATTACAATTGCCGCAGCAAGGATGAAAATACAACCAGTAATCATCCCGCTGTGAATCGGGCTTCCGAGTACCGTGTAGTCAAAGAATATGCAGGAAACCGGCTCAAGGAGAGTAAGGATACTGCCCGTAATAGCGCTCACGCCTGTTACACCCCTTATATAAAACACTGCCCCGATACCTGTAATCAGTACCCCAAAGAGTATAAGGACTGGAAGGTTTGTGGTCAGCACATCCCGTGGAACGGAAAATGCAAAGGGTGAAAGGAAGAACAGGCTGATTGCACTCTGCCAGAAGAGTTGGGTAAGCCCGTTGTATTCATCTCTGAGATAGCGAACCGAGATTATTACGCCGCTGCTAAAAAGCCCTCCTGTAAGTCCGAAAAGCACTCCTTTAAGATAATTACTGCCAAATTCAAGCTGTTCGAAACCTCCTTCCGGCCTTGTTACATAGAAGACTCCTATCAGGCCAAGGAAAAGAGCAAAAATAGTTTTTCCTGTGTTCTTTTCACCCAGCAGCAGAGGGGCAAGAATAGTCAGATAAATCGGATCCGTATAAAGCAGCAGAACGGCTGAAGAAGCTCCGAGATAACGAATTGCCGAATAATAAAAAAACATTTGAAAAACATACAATAATCCTAGAAGAAGCAGGTACTTCTTCTTTCTTTTTAGAGAGAGTTGGCTCAAATTCCCGGAAATTGCAAGATAAAATAAAACGGCTGTGAGTCCGAAGAATATTCTGTAGAAAATAATTGAGCCTATGGACATGTCTTCCAGATGTTGCATGTAGATTCCGACGGTACCGTAAATGATGCAGGCTATTAGCAGTTCAAAATAATGTTTATAAGCTTCAGTCATAGATTATTTAGAGTGATTAAATGTATATATATTTTTAGTAAGATAACACTTTGTAATATTTATTATACTGTTGAAAACACAGATTTATTTAGAGGCTCCAAATTCAATTTTGAGATCACAAAAGGTTTTTAGAGTCTCAGATTCAGTTTTGAGATTTTTGTAGGCTGAGTACCACATGCTGCCTGCTTCCTGTCCTGTAGATAGTAAGCCCCTTTAGCCCCTGTTTCCAGGCATAAATCAAAGCCTGTTTGATATCTTCTTTTACTGCGGAACCAGGCATATTGATAGTTTTCGAAATTCCAGCGTGGCAATGCCGTTGAAATGCGGCCTGCATATCAATATGAGCCTTCCAGTCAATATCAAGTGCGGACCTGAAAAGCTGCTTTTCTTCTTTGCTTACAAGTTTCGGATTTTCCATATTCTGCAAGGTACCGTATTTATAGACATGTTCAAGAAGCCAGTTATAGTCAGCTTCCGGCATTTTCGATTTGAAATGTGTTTTAAAAAATGGGTGAACAAGCATAAACTCCCTGCCTACGGTATGGGTCCGCCTGTATACCCAGCTGAAAACAGGTTCAATTCCTGCCGAACAACCGGCAAGAATGCTGATCGTACCTGTCGGAGCAACTGCGGTTAATGCAGCATTCCTCATAGGAAGTTCCCACATGGAGTCCTCATATTCCGGAAAAGCCCCTTTTTCCGAAGCAAGCTTTCTTGATTCTCGGATTGAAGCCGAAGTAACTTGCTCCATAACTTTTTCCGCAAGCTTGAAGGCTTCCTGTGAGTCATAGGGCAACCCAAGTTTCAGAAGCATATCATGAAAGCCCATTACCCCAAGCCCTACTTTACGGGTCATTTTGGTTGCAGCCTCAATCTCCGGAACAGGATATATATTTTTATCAATTCCATTGTCAAGAAAGCGGGTAGCTTTTCCGGCTACTTCCCTGAGAAGGTCCCAGTTTATTTTTCCATCCGTAACAAAAAGAGAGAGATTTATGCTGCCTAGGTTGCAGGCTTCGAAAGGAAGAAGCGGTTCTTCCCCGCAGGGGTTTGTGGCCGAGATATCACCAAGTGCAGGCGTGAAGTTATCCCTATTTATGCGGTCATAAAAAAGAATACCAGGTTCGCCATTTCTCCAGATTCCATCAAGAATTTCGGAAAATATGCACCCGACCGTCACGCCTGTTTGCCGATTCCAAACCTCACCAACCTTATTTGCTTCAATAAGTTCCATGAAAGCATCAGGAACCATAACCGAGAGATTAAAATTGCTCAATTCTCCTTCTACATGCTTTGCCCTGATGAAAGAAAGGATATCATTGTGGGAAATTTCAAGGATGCCCATATTGGCACCTCGACGCCTTCCAAACTGTTTTACGACCTCAGTTGCCTGATTAAAAAGTTTCATGACAGCTACAGGACCACTCGTTACGTCGTCACCACAGGGGCTGAGAGGACTATCAGAGCATATTTTAGAGAAATTAAAACCTGTACCTCCTCCGGTTTTCTGAATCAGAGCTGCGGTTTTAATCGAATTGAAGATTTCCTCAACTTTGTCCTCCACAGGAATTACAAAACAGGCTGCAAGCTGTCCAAATTCGGTGCCCGCATTCATGAGCGTGGGCGAGCTAGGAAGAAAAATCTTTCTTATCATGAGATCTTTGAAATCGACATACTCTTCCTCAGTTACTGCAATTGCCTTTGCAACTCTCTCGCAAACGTCCTCCCAATCTTTTTCCTTCTCACGCAGATACCTGACTTTAAGAGTCTCACTTGCCAGAAAATCCAATCCCTCTTCTGTTTCCCACACAAAAATCTCTTCTCCTGTGAACATTCAGCAGGCTTCAGTCTCCGATAAAAGAAATTATATTCTTATTAGGCGGGATTTTTTATCATTGTATCCGAAAATGTGATCAGAAATGATAATCAGAACTAGTTGTCAGAAAGAAGGATTTAGAAACTACATAGAAGAAATCATCAGATTTAAAGATTAAAAATAATAAACAAGGATAAAAAAGGAAAGTAGAAAAATAGAAAGTAGAAAAAAATAAAAAACGTAAAAAATAGAAAGGTAGGAAAATGAAAAAATAAAAGGCAGGAATTATCCTGAAGTTTATCCTGAAGTATAAGAAATTTCAGACCAGTTCAGCTTTTATGATTTTTACTTCGGTTTTCGGGCGGTCTTGGCGGTCAGTTTTCACTTTTCCTATGGAATCCACAACATCCATGCCATCCACCACTTTTCCAAAGACAGGATGCATCCTATCGAGATAATTATTGTTCACAAGGTTGATAAAGAATTGGCTTCCACCTGTATTCGGGCCTGCGTTTGCCATGGATAGGGTACCCTTGTCGTTCCGGTTATGGCTCGTGAATTCATCAGGAATCTCGTAGCCTGGTCCACCCATGCCTGTGCCTGTCGGGTCTCCGCCCTGGATCATAAATTTGTCAATAACCCTGTGGAAAATAACTCCGTCATAGAAGCCCTTCTCCACGAGTTTTGCGAAATTTCCCGCTGTAATCGGCATGTCTTCAAAAAGCTCGATTGTTATATCACCCATAGTGGTATGGAGAACCACTTTCTTTCCTTTCCATACAGCCATTGCTTTTCCTCTGCCAGTCATACAATTTTATTTTTATTTTCGCCTGTCTTTTTGTCGGCTTTTCGTGCACTTTATGCTTACCTTACATGTAAATGCTTCGCTACCCGAATTTCGCTTCGGGAGCACGAAGCCCTTTTCGCTCACTTCGTTCGCTCAAGAGGGCTGAATTATAATGAAGATATTTAGCTGAGTCAGGAGAGCAGATTTATGATTATCAAAAACTGACTTCCAACGCGATGAAAGGCTCATTTATTTGAGTTCCATTTTGGGCTACGCGTCATACCTTTTAAAAAGGCTTATCACAAACTTTCAAGAAAAGTTTGATCAAAACCCGAAAGCGAGACGGCAAAAGTCTATTTTTAGAATTAATCAATAATTTATGGACAGGACTAAAATGGATAACATTATACCGTGATGCAAAATTATGAAAAAATGAATTTTACTGCGAGAAATGGGTTTATGACTGAAATAATTACGTGAAATTTGAAAATGTATTTTTTACCTCACCACAAGCCAATCAATTTTAGAGAATACAAAAACATAATTCCTGACAGGATATTGAGTGCTACAAGTTGACCTTTCCTTTTCTTCCATCTTTTTACCATGATATGGTTTACCCAGTAAGCCATCGAAGTAGCCAGCATCCCAACCACGAAAGAAACAAAAACATCAGGGAGCCCAAAAATTTTACTGAGAATAAACCCAATACCTCCAACCACACACACTGGACAAACCATACTATCCTCTTTGGTCTTGATCTGAAACTCTGGGATTTATCTTAAACTTTAATTTCCGATTTTTATATTCAGACTTTAAGATTTTCCGTTTTTATATTAGGACTTTAAGATTAAGTCTATTAGTCACATGCTTTTCATTTGGATTTGTTTTTCTCCTGTTGAATGACGGCAAGATCCAGGACTTTTTTAAACATTTCTTCATCAGTGTCATTTCGTCCAACAAACCTAGCCTGGGATATATCCGTGCTGACATTCCCATTCTCTTGCATATAGACATATGTTCCATTTTCAATGCCAACAATCACAAAGGAGTAAGGAATAATTTCTACATCGAAATAGTATCCAAGTTCAGGACTTTTGTCTACATCTACGGACGCAATAGTTGCTTTTCCTTGATATTTTGCTGCTAGTTCTTTAAGGACGGGCTTTAAAGACCGGCACTCTGGGCACCATCTAGCTCCTATTTTCACAAATACAGGAGTTTTCTGAAGGGACGTGTTTATCTGCTCCAGTTGGGTTATAACAACAACATTATTATCCGCACTTATTCCAAAGTTTGTGGAATTATTCTGGGAGTTTTCATCACATCCAGCCGTAAAGAGTACTGACACAAGCAAGATCAGTAATATAACTGATTTCTTCATGTTAGCCTTCCATTATATTCACTATTATACGATTGATTCTTGTACGATTGATTCTTAAAATCCGTTGATGTAAATTTATCAGTGACAATTACAATAATTAACTTTTAGAATCATTTTGACGTCTCTGTATATAGAAAATAATAAACCTAAATTTATTTTCATAAGAGGCATAAATGTATACAACTAGAGAATAAATAAAAATAGCCGAAGAATTTATCCTTATCATAAAAATTTATGAAAATTATATAATCTATTAAATTTTGTTGACGTTGTTTTCAGGGTATACCTAATATTGTCTCTATATTGTCTCTAGCTTTTTGTTCCTCGATTCGGTGAGGATAGAATATACTTCATTGACATTGTTTAAGGAAATTTCTTGCCTGAGTGTTTATCTTTTATAGACTATAATTTAAAAAATGGGAATTGATGTTGTTTATTGACCCAGCGCTGAAAGCATCATTTACTGTTCTTTAATCCAATTTGAGTGCATTTATAGTCTTATATAGTCCTCGCTTTTTCTCCATTTGAAAAAGGCTTGCAATTCCTTACTTTCCTTTATTCCATAGTTTACAGTTCATTTCACTAAAAATACAGCTGCAAAACAGTAATTTCGGGCATAATTCCTCATATTTGTGCAAATCTTCCATAGAGCACATTTTTCTTAGTATTTTAGTCCTAAGAATTTTTTGGTAATTTATTCCTCTTCATGAAGGTTCTCTACCTGCTTGAATAATTTATATGAAAGATTACATTTTTATAGACAATTCAGTGTATTTTTATTGGGAAGTAGTTTTACTAAACTGCAAAAAGTAATTGTGGGGGAAATTATTACGAAGAAACTAGATATTTTTCACCTGAGGATAGCTACAAGCCTTTTGATTGTGCTTTCAGCTCTTCTAATTTCATTAGCATTAACTGAGGAGGCAGATGTCAATTTAGAAGACGAAAAAGATAAAACAGATTTCGCATCAATGTATAATGAAACTGAATTAATTGATCAGGAAATAGGCCTGAACTTCCGGTTTCTTATATCCATGCTTCAAATGTTTGACCTTAACCTCATAAACGGGACCCTTAACTCTCGTGTCGAGGAATACCCATCTCTGCAGCCTACAATCGAAGGGACAGAGGCAGGCATAGCAACAGCGGATTCTATACTCGATGTATTGGAATCGAATCCTGAAAACTTGAGTGAGATGAAAGAGTCCCTGATCTCCTTAAATGAAAATATGGCACAGCTTAATGCAAGCCTCAAATATCCAGACAGCATGATCAAAGCTGCCAACTCAACCATTGGAGAGCCTGAGAGCACCACACCTATGATTGTGGATATGTTCAAAAGCTTAAAATCAATGACAGAAATTCTTGAGTGAAACTTCGACATTAAAATCAGAGGAAATTACTAAACTTGTGGGCCTATTAAGCAAATTTAGATAAATATTCAGATTGATGCTGATTATTTTAAGCCGATATTCCTGTCGGCAGATTAATTTTGTTTTTGGCGATCTGCAAGAAAAACTACGATCGTGAATCTTCTTGAAAAGAAATACAGTTAAGGTTCAAAATATGGATTTTTATAGTTAAAATGCCCAGAAAGGACTGTAACCATATAAAGTACATTAACTCTACAACACAAAATAGAAAAATTCAAAAGCTTTCTGAGTTAGGTAAGGAAAATTGCCTTTTCAAGCTTCAGCCGCATGTTAATCAATGAACTCTTCTAACGAATCGATAAATGACTCTAATTTTCTTCTCACCTCATCCAAATTATGCTTCCCTTCCATGCGCCACATCTCATGGTCCTCAAAATCGTACAATATTGATAGTGGTAACGTATTTTCGTCGTATTTGCTTTTTCTTTCCGGGCAATTTCCCACACTTACAACTTCAACAAACAGCGCATTGTTAAATTTTGGTTCTGTCATCAATAGTTCATGCATGAAAAAGATTAAGTCCTGGCTGTCCTTGTTGCTGGTGGATTTTATGTTAATCTGATATACCAGTTTGTTGCCATAGTACGAAAACAACAGACGCTGCAAGACGGTATTTATTGTCTCATCAGGGTGGATTTTCGCTTCATTGAGTCTGTCATGAAGATTCTGCGTGATTCTCACATTTTCCGTAGTATGCGAGATTTCCGGAAAACTCCTTTTCCTGCCGTTAATGATGAACCAGTAACTACCGTTTTCATGTATAAGCTGGCAGGTGTCATCGTATCGAGCTAGTAATTTTGTAATTATCGTGCTCTTAGACTCCCACGCACTATCACTATTTTTATCTCTACAAAAGTCGAGGGCTTCGTAGAGTTCAGCACTAACTTTAATGGTCTTTGTTTCCACGGGTGAACCTCAATCTGGAGCATACATCTGGTTAATATATAAATAACGTTCGCCATGGCACTCAAGTAAGCATCAGTGAAATGAGCTAGCAGAAACTTAACTGATTTGCAGGCATTTCATCTGCTGTTTGATGATCTTTGATTGGGAACGTCAGAATAGTAGTTATTTTATTATTTTTGTTTTATTATTTTCGCTTGCTAATCTTCACAAGTAACACATTGCATGGAAAAGTATGAAGAAAAGGCACGTTTCAGGTACCCGAAATAAGCTTAATTGAGCGAATGGGTTTATCTTTTTTAAAGGGAAAATTTTCAATGATTTCATTCAAGGAGTTTGCTGTGTCTGTTCATCCTCCTTATCCAAAACCTATTTATACAAAGCACGTCATTAGACGTTGATGTACATAAATATACGTTAGTGGTAAATAATGAACTCTTCAATTCTTCATATCCTCAACACAACAAAAACCCGTATTCAGGCTTTAGGGCCACAGATATACCGTGAAGGCCCGGGGATGAAATTTGAGAAAAGGGATTTTTTCTCAGTGGTAGAAGATGCGAAAGCCGACGGACGGATACCTGTAATTGCAGAGGTCAAGCCAGCATCGCCAGGTAGAACTTTTCGGGACATTCCGCCTACAACGGCTGCAGAGCTTGCATGGGAAATGGAAGAGGCTGGAGCAGTTGCAGTATCGGTCCTGACCGAGCCAGAAGTATTCAGAGGTTCACTTGAAAACCTGGATGCAGTTCGAAATGCAGTATGCTTGCCTGTCCTGAGAAAAGACTTCATTATTGATAGGGTACAGCTTGAAGAAGCTCAAAGTGATCTTGTGCTTCTGATTGCAGATATTCTTGAGGAAGAACTCGGAGAGTTCGTAGAGCTTGCCCTTGAAAAAGGATTTGAGCCTCTAGTAGAGGTTCACAACAGAAAAGAACTCGATTTAGCTCTGGAAACGAGTGCCAGATTAATAGGAATAAATAACCGAGACTTTGAAACCCTCAAAATCAATCTCGGTACTACAGAAGAGCTGGCTCTCCTTATAAGGGAATGTGACCTCGATCACGGGACCAAGCATCTTATAATAAGCGAAAGCGGGATGAAAAATCCTGGAGATGTCAGACGAGTAATCCAGGCAGGTGCAGATGCCGTGCTGATAGGCTCTGCGCTTATGGAAAGTGCTTCTGTTTTTGATAAAACGAAAGAATTCGTCCAGAGCGCTGGTTGGCGTTAATAACTGTTTTTTCAGACTTTTCGGAGCTTTCAACCTGCTGGACGGGATGAAAAATCCACTCAAAATTGACTCAAAATTGACTCAAAACTCATTCAAAATTCATTCAAAATTACTCAAAACGAAATTTTGCTTCAATAACGAGACCAAAAACTGTGCTTTCAGGCACGATATCAGGTCATGTTACAGGTTATATCAAAAAGATAAGGGAGTAATTGAATTGACAGAAACTAAAGTTTTAGAATTTCTTACAAAAGACTCATGTTTAAATGAGCTCTCAGGTTCGAAAATTGGTGAGACAGGCCAGGTAAAAGGAAAATACGGGAAATACGGAGGACAGTACGTACCCGAAGTGCTCATGCCGGCTTTAGAAGAACTGGAAGAAGGATACGAGCGATATAAAAACGATCCCGGATTCCTTGCCGAGCTTGACCATTATCTGCGAGATTTTGCAGGCAGAGAAACACCTCTCTATTTTGCCCCGAATCTGAGCAAAAAATACGGGTCAAAGATTTACCTTAAAAGGGAAGACCTTGTGCACGGAGGAGCCCACAAGTTAAATAATGCCATAGGGCAGGCCCTGCTTGCAAAATATATGGGGAAAACCAGGCTTATAGCCGAAACAGGTGCAGGGCAGCATGGGACTGCAACGGCTATGGCAGGGGCGAACCTCGGGTTTGAAACTGTTGTATACATGGGGGCCAAGGACGTCAAAAGGCAGCAGATGAACGCCTACCGCATGAAACTCATGGGCACTGAAGTAAAACCCGTGGAAACCGGCTCAAAAACTCTTAAGGATGCTATTAATGAGGCTTTCAGGGACTGGGTCACTAACATAGGAAATACGCATTACCTTATAGGCTCGGTTGTGGGGCCTCATCCCTATCCTGTAATAGTAAGGGATTTCCAGAGCGTTATAGGGCGAGAAGTAAAGGAACAGATTTTGCAAAAAGAAGGGCGTCTACCTGACTCTATTATTGCCTGTGCAGGAGGCGGAAGTAATGCAATGGGGATTTTCCATCCATTTGTCGAGGATAAGGAAGTCAAACTGATTGCTGTCGAAGCCGGAGGAAAAGCCCTGAAATGTACGGAAAAAGCCGCTCTTCACTCGGCCTGCCTCTGTGCAGGAGAAGAAGGGATCCTGCACGGAGCAAGAACAAAGGTTCTGCAGGATAAAAATGGGCAGATCCTTGAATCCGAATCCATCTCAGCAGGACTTGACTACTCAGGAGTAGGGCCTGAATTAGCTTACCTGTCCGAAAGCGGTCGGGTTACAGCCCGGTATGCGACTGACAATGAAGCCCTTGAAGCTTTCCATGAACTGAGCAGGCTTGAAGGGATAATTCCTGCACTGGAATCTTCCCATGCCCTTGCTTACCTGAAGAAAGCATCTGAAGCCGGAGAATTGGGAGAGGTAGTGGTTGTAAACCTGTCTGGAAGAGGAGATAAGGATCTGGAAACAGTCTTGAGCCTGAGAGGAGGAATCTGAGATGGAACGGCAAAAAATCTCCGAAAGATTCTCCGAACTCAGGGAGAGAAAGGAAGGAGCCCTGATTTGCTACATAATGGCAGGAGACCCGTCCACAGAAAAAACCGGGGGAATTGTAAAGGCTCTGGTGGATGGAGGCGCAGATATCATAGAACTCGGTTTTCCCTTTTCAGACCCTGTAGCGGACGGCCCGACCATCCAGGTCGCAGGCCAGAGGGCACTTGCAGCCGGTATGGACACAGAGCGTTATTTTGAGCTTATTAAAACTCTCGATGCAGGGATTCCCCTTGTTTGCATGACCTATTACAACCCTGTGTTCAAGTATGGGGTGGAAAAATTTGTAGCACAGGCTGCTGATGCTGGAATAAGTGGATTGATAGTACCCGATATCCCGGTAGAAGAAGCAGCTGACCTGAAAAATAACTGCGAAAAACATGGGCTTGATCTGATTTTTCTCATCGCACCCACAACAACCGAGATAAGGGTCCAGAAAATTCTGGAAAGAGGCTCAGGTTTCCTTTACCTTGTCTCAAGGCTTGGGGTCACAGGAACTAGGGCGGATGTCTCGTCCTCGACCAGAGAGCTGCTTTCCAGAATAGAAACCGAGATTCCGAAGGCTGTGGGATTCGGGATATCTACAGGGAAGCAGGCTGCAGAAGTTCGAGAGGCAGGAGCGGATGCGGTCATAGTTGGCTCGGCTTTTGTCAGGATTATAGAGGAAGGAAAAGACGTAAACGAAAGGCTGGAAGCCCTTGCAAGGGAATTAAAATCCGGTATCAGAAGAGCCAGTTGAAAGAAAAGATCCGGAAAAATCAAGAACGCAAATAGTTGCGCGTAAAAACTTGCACGTAAAAAGTTGCGAAAATTTTGAGATAAATCGGAAAGGGAGAAACCAGGAATTAAAGGGAGGAAGGGGAAAATGCAGAGATACATTCAAAAGCTGGAAGAGGGACGTGATCTAAGCCCCAAAGAAGCTGAAGCTGCAGTAGACAAAATCCTGAGTACTGCAAATGATGAAGAGATCGGGGCATTTCTGCTTGCTATGAGGGCAAAAGGTGAAAAGCCCGAAGAAATTGCAGGCTTTGTAAGGGGAATGAAGAAAGCTGCAAACACAATCCAGCCCAATACTCCGTTCAGGCTTGTGGATACCTGTGGCACAGGAGGAGACGGCCTTAATACCATCAATATCTCGACCGCAGCCGCAATTGTTACTGCTGCTGCAGGCGTCCCTATAGCCAAGCATGGAAACCGGGCTGCCACTTCAATGTCAGGGAGTTCGGATGTGCTTGAAGCCCTGGGAATTAAAATTGATCTGGAACCCGAACCTGTCAGGCAAACAATCGAAGAGATAGGAATAGGGTTCATGTCGGCTCCAATTTTTCACCCAGCTATGAAGAGAGTTGCAGGGATAAGGAAAAAACTCGGAGTCCGCACAGTTTTCAATATTCTAGGGCCGCTGACCAACCCTGCGGGCGCAAAAGGGCAGGTGATAGGGGTCTTTGATAAAAAACTCTGCGAACCAATAGCCCATGCTCTTGCAGAACTTGGGACCGAGCATGCCCTTGTTGTACACGGAGACGGAATGGATGAGATCACAAATACGGGTGAAACCTATGTTGCGGAGTTAAAAGACGGCAAGGTTTCAACCTATATGTTGACTCCAGAAACTTTGGGCATGCTGCAGGCAAATCCAGGGGATATAAAGGGAGGCACTCCAAAAGAAAATGCAAGAGACCTGCTGTGCATTTTCAAAGGCAAGAAAGGACCAAAAAGAGACATAGTAGTCCTGAATGCGGCTGCAGCCCTTTATGTAGGCGGTATAGTGGGTTCTATCCGGCAAGCAATTCCTATTGCCGAAGATGCCATTGACAGCGGAAAGGTTATGGTAAAATTCAACCAGTTCAGGACTTATACTTCAGGATTTTACAGACAGAAAAATAAGGGCAGTCTTTCGATAAAAAGCATTGCGATGCGCTCCGGAACTTCCTTATTAAGCCCTGCCTCGGGAGAGAGGGCATGACAGTGAAAGTAAAAACAAGAACAAAAATCTGTGGAATCCGCAGCCCTGAAGAAATCGAAATAGCAGCTCTTTACGGAGCCGATGCAGTTGGGTTTATCACGGAGGTTCCTGTCGAAAGCCCTAGAAAGCTCGATTCCGAAACCGCTGCCTACCTTGTGTCCAGAGTTCCTGAAATTCTGAGTTCAGTACTTGTTATCATGCCTGAGAACGCGGATAAGGCCGTGAAACTGATTGAAAAGATAAAACCCGATATCGTACAGATCCACTCCAGGCTGCCCCTAATCGAACTTGAAATAATAAAAGAAAAAACGGGCATACCAATCATAAAAACTCTATCCGTACCTGCACAGGGAGAAACTTCAAGCGAGAAGCCGAGAAATCAGGATTCGGTCTCAAGCCTGCTTGAAGAGGTAAGCCTTCTGGAAGAATCCGAGATTGTAGATTCTATCCTGCTTGATACGGCCAGGCCTGAAAAGCCAGGAGGCACAGGCTATGTACATGATTGGACCCTTAGCCAGCGAGTCTCAGAAGAAACGCGGCTTCCCCTGATCCTTGCAGGCGGGCTTAAACCTGAAAACGTGCGGGAAGCAATCAGGGCTGTTTCGCCTTATGCGGTGGACACGGCATCCGGGGTTGAGATCTCCGGGAAAAAAGATGCTGCAAAAATCAAAAGTTTTATTGAAGAAGTGAGGTGTGCCAATGCTTTCCTTTGACTTGGGAAAAGAGGAATTCAAAGATCTTGCTTCTGGAATAGGCCAGCCAAGCTTTATCCAGCTCCTTGCAAGAATCGATAATGTTACCTGTTCTCCCCTTGAACTTTACCGCACCCTGCGGACCTCAGGAACTTCAGGCTACTCATACCTGCTGGAATCCGTAGAAAAACAGGCAACTCGGGCGAGATACTCTTTTGTTGGAAATGACCCTGATGCCGTAATTAAAATAAGTGACAGGAAAATTTCCCTTGAACTCCTGAACCCCAATGCTTTACCTTTTTTTGAAGAAATTCGGTCGAAAATCAAAGAGGCCTGCGGGAGTGAAACCATAGAGGAGGAGAATCCAGAGGAAGAAAACTCAGAACTGGGAAGCGTAAAATTCACGGCTCCGATTTCTCAAGGAAAAGATGCTTTTGATGCCCTTCGCCTAGCTTTTCCTCCTGCAAACGGGATGGGAATCCTGAATGCTCAGCGCTTTGACAGGCAGACTTTTCTGGGCGGGGCTATAGGCTATACGGCTTATGATGCTATTTATGACAGCTGGCTTGGGGTTGAAAAAGGCTTTGAGTCAGAGATTCCCGAACTACAGTACCTTCTTGTTTCGAAAACCTTTGTGTTCGACCATCTGACTGAAGAAGTATATATCGCGATCACTCCCTTTGTAATTCCGGGTTCGGATGCCGGAAAAATCTATGAAGAAGCTCTGCTGGAAGCCGAGAAGCTCTGCTCCATACTGAAGGAGGCTGTCCTTTCAGAAAATTCAATAGAAACAGCAGTATCAGGCTCATCAAGCTTCTCAGATTCATCAAGCTTCTCAGGCTCATCGAGCTTCTTGGGCTCGTCCTTTTCGGATTGCAGCACTGGAAAACAGGAATTTGAGGAATCGGTAGTCCAGGCAAAAGAGCACATTTTTGCGGGAAATATCTTCCAGGCAGTCCTTTCCAGAAAGCGCGAATTCAGGCTTGAGCAGTCACCTTTTGAACTCTACACACATCTCCGGGCAATTAATCCTAGCCCTTACATGTATATCTTTGAGTTTGGAGACCTGGCAATTGTCGGGGCAAGCCCTGAGACCCTGCTGACGGTCCACAAAAGAACTGTTATCATAAACCCGATTGCAGGAACCTGCCCCCGTGGGAAATCCGAAGCCGAGGATGAAGCCTTTGCTTCGCATATGCTCCACGATGAAAAAGAAAGGGCTGAACATGTAATGCTTGTTGACCTCGGGAGAAATGATGTCCGGATGGTCACGGAAAGCGGCTCGGTAAAGGTTTCCGAATTCATGAAAGTCCTGAAGTATTCTCATGTCCAGCATATAGAAAGTACAGTTTCAGGAACCCTGAGGCCTGAGTGTGATCAGTTCGATGCTTTCAGGGCGGTATTTCCGGCAGGGACACTTTCTGGAGCTCCGAAAATTCGGGCTATGGAGATTATCTCCGAACTTGAAGCCTTTCCGAGAGGAATTTACGGCGGGGGAGTAGGATACTACAGCTGGAACGGGGACGCGGATTTTGCGATCGTGATTCGCACGGTCATTGTACAGGGTAAGAAAGCTTCAGTACAGGCCGGAGCAGGAATTGTAGCCGATTCCGATCCTGGTTATGAATTTAGGGAGACTGAACGCAAGATGGCAGCAATGCTTGCGGCTATCGGCTTAGAGATTTAAAGCCTTTTGCAAAACAATTTTGGGGTGGAATAGATGAAGAGAAGATTGTTAAGGGATATTTCACGAGAACGAGATCCAGTAGGCAGTATTCCCAGGAAAGGAGAGATTAAAAGAGGAAGGCGAAAAAAAGGAGTAAGAGAAGAAAGAACAAAAGAAAAAGTGATATTAGGGGGTATTTTCAGATGAAAGTGGTCTTTATAAACAACAAAGATTCATTTGTATGGAATCTCGTAGATTACATATCTTATTTCGAAAAAGACACTCTGGTACTTCCCAATACGGTTTCCCTGGAAGAACTGCGGGAGATTAAGCCTGATGCTCTGGTTATTTCTCCAGGCCCGGGAAGTCCTTCAGACTCCAGAGATATAGGAAATTGCCTGGAAATTATAAGGGAACTGGGCAGGGAAATTCCCCTTCTTGGAGTCTGCCTCGGACATCAGGCAATCAATGTGGCTTTCGGCGGCTTGGTCCGAAGAAGCAAAGTCGGGCCAGTGCATGGAAAAAGTTCGAAGATCCTGCACAAGGAATCTGCACTCTTTTCAGCCTTTGACAGCCCATTTGAAGCAGGACGTTATCATTCCCTTGAAATTGGCGAGCCTGCACCCGGGATAAAAGTTACTGCCAGGGCCGAGGATGGGAGCATTATGGCTGTAGAGCATGTTCGCTACCCGATATATGGCCTGCAGTTCCATCCAGAATCCGTACTTACTCCCAATGGGCTGAAAATAATAGAAAACTTTTTGGATGTTTCCAAAAACTATAAGAAAAGACAGCCGGCTGTGTAAGCAGCCAGACGTTTTCCCGGAGAATTTATTTCTGATATCCAAGTTCATTTTTCCTTTTTGGCAGCCTCAGTTTCAGGTTCCTGCTCTTCATTATCTCCTTCTTCTTCAAAGAACTCCTCTTCTGTGAATTCCTCGTTAGGCTTGACCGCATAACCTACAGGCTGAAGGTTTTGAAGTTCTGAATATTGACTTACAGTCTGGGCAATAAGCTGAGGATATTTTTCAATCTGTTCCCTTGTAACAAACCCTGAGGCTTCTGAGTATTCTATAATTTCTTCTCTGGCTTCTTTCGCATCCTCAGTGAAATCTTCAAGCTGCTGCCTGTTTGCAATATAGGCCATTTCCTCAAGTGCCATGGTCGTCCACAGGGTTACAACCTCCATTTTCTTTTCAACAGCACCCAGACCTATTATCCTAAGAGTGTCAAGCGCGATTTTTGCAGACTCAAGCATCTGAAACTGTACTGCTCCTTTTCCGATTTCCTGTGCAGCTTTCGAAAAAGACCACATCACATTGGAGAAATTCTTATCGAGTGCAACTTCAGAAAGGGAGTTGATGTCATTAAGAACTGTGGACGCAACGTTCTCGATCTTTTTCTGAATGGCCTTATTGCCAATATTCCGGAGTGAGATAACGACTCTCTTTAAATCATTCTCTGAATTTGATTTGAGCAACTCTTCCCCAAATTCCCGAAGGTACTCAACATATTGGAGCGCATCATACTCATTCTGTTCTCTTATTGCTCGTTCTCCAGATTCTCCAAGTTCAATAGCCTTTTGTTCGTTCAGTGAGAACATATTAAAACCCCTTTCCATTAAAATCCATTAAATATCTCGGATTTTAGGAATTTAGGTA
Organism: Methanosarcina sp. UBA411; assembly: GCF_002495725.1. Taxonomy (NCBI): domain Archaea; kingdom Methanobacteriati; phylum Methanobacteriota; class Methanomicrobia; order Methanosarcinales; family Methanosarcinaceae; genus Methanosarcina; species Methanosarcina sp. UBA411. Next base: position 55,412 of record NZ_DAGK01000027.1, on the reverse strand, counting down.
TTTATATAGGCATACTCAGATATTAGTCTTCCTATAATTTTCAAAATATATCGAAAACTTCAAGGTTGTTATTCCAGAATGAGTTTTTAAATGTCTGGGTCCGAATGAAGAATAAAAAACGGAGAATAGAAAGTAGTCTAAATTTGCTTATAGATTTCAGATTTGCTTATAGATTTCAGTGATGTTTTCATTATAAAGTAAAATAGAAACTGACCCGAATTAACAACTTATCCACAAAATAGAAAGAGTTAAATACATTTTATACATAAAATATATCATATGAGTAAAAAAAACTCACTCAGGATTTCTGGCATATTTTCCTGCGTGAGTAAAATCAAACCTACAAGGTAGGGGGGAGGGTTCAACTCCTTACCTTCCTCCTACCTGAACAATTGTGTTGTGTTCTAAACATAAACTAAACATAGACGGTAGATATAATCACTTCACAATCACTTCACTTTGAAACCTCAAGCTTTTATCATGAAAGGAAAAAATTGCTTAGTAGGAATACTTTAGTAATTTATTTAAAACTTATGGTTTCAAAAAAGAGGAAAATTTTCAAATAGTTGCCGAGCACTTATTACAGCTTCGCCAAGACCTGCTTCTTTAGAGCATTTTCCAATATCCCTGACAAGAAAAGCGAATTCCTGATTGAGAATTCTCAGGTCCTTTTTTGAGCTTATGGAAAAAGTATAGATTTCCTTCAAGAAAACCTGGCTTAAAATGACTTCTTTTTCCATTCCATTTCTTGCAGCTTCTTTTCCAACTTCCTTCAGAGAAATCGCTACAAGTAAAAGAGGAATTAGCTTATCTATACTGGCGAGCCTTATTCCAAAAGCTTTAAGGGCAAGAGCAATCTCAAGCACGGTTTCATTGCCATTGTTTCTTGCCATTTCTTGTCCAATCAGTCCAAGAGAAACAGCCGAACTAAGCACACCTTCGGTCAAATTCCTATCAGCTGCTTCCAGACCCAGAGATTTTAGGCATGAAATTGCTCTGTGTAGCGTTTCCTCCGAGAATTGGGTAGCAAGTCTGATACCCAGTTCACCTAACTCATCTATTGTCTTGATGAGTTGAGTTTCTTCCCATGCCTCAGTTACCTCAAAACCAAGTTCAAGAAGAGAAGTCATTTCTGTTAAAAGCAAAAATTTGCCTCCATCTACCAGCTACTGATAAAGGCTTAGGAACTCACAAGACATTATCTTTCCCATTTTGTGCTACATGATCCAAAAACCAAGCGATAAATCGAAATATGGGAAGATGAAAAATAAAAATTAAATGCCAGGTTAAAACCAGACTGTCGACAGGAACGAAGTGTTTATTATGTAGAGATTTTGCTTAAATCAGCTGGTTTACATAAGCAGCTGGGTTAGATAAGTTGTTTTACATAAACAGCTGAGTTAGATAGATAAGCTTTAGATAGTCTCTCACTCCTGAATTTATAGATTAGATTGAATTTTTTCCTGAAGGGCTTTTATTTCCCTGAATTTCTCCACTTTTTCCTCGGAATCCGTATAGCCGGCATTTGCAAAATTTTCTAGAGCCAGTTCAGCTACAATTGAAGAATTGTTTAGAAGCTTTTCTTCAGCCTGAACCCGCAAGGTTTCAAGTGCCCACTGACATTGCAAAACCGCATCACTAAGTTCCTTCTTTTTAGATAGTTTTCCAATTTCTTCTATGGAAAGTGCTGTTGAACTCAGGGCTTCGTCAAAGTAGCTCTCAGCTGCAATCTTACCTATTTCCTCAAGCAAAAGCAGGGCACTTACAGTCTCAAGCTCAAGACTCTTTGCTGCAGATTTTTTCCCAATTTCTCCCAGGCAGGTTACTGCATTGAGCACAACGTCCTGCATACCTCGCCTGGCAGCAGAGGTTCCAATCTCTTTAAAAAGTAAAGAAAAGGCAATTGTCTTTTCCTGTTCCCACTCTTCTGGGGAAAAGTTCCAGATTTCCATAAGGGTTGTAGCAGCTACCTTTGAACCGGCTTCAAGTGAATGTGAAGCCGCAGCTTCTCCCAGTTTTCCTATTGCTATAAAAGCCCTGCTCAGGGCGGACTCAAGTCCTTTATCTGCTGCTACTCTTGCCAGTTTCCCTAGAGATAGGATAGAATTAATTGTGACAAGCTCCATCTCTCTCTCTGCAGCTACCTGTGCGGCGTTCTCAATTGATAGAATAACTCTCTCGGCATCTGCCTCTTCGTTCTCAGAAAGGAAGTCTGCCGCAATTCCTGTAAGGGAATCAAGGGCCTGAAAAGCTTTGCTCTCATCTCCTCTATCAATTGCAGATAAACTTACTTCAACTGCTTCTGCCTCGTTTAATATAATCATTCTTTTTGCCTCTCTTTAACACATCAACAAGCTTCAAGTCTTTCCCTGCAAATTTTTAATTGTTGACTGTATGTTTCTGTTGTCAATTTAAATTTTTGCGTAAGGAATAAGACCTGCAAAGGAAATAGAGTCTGGTTTACTCTATGAAGTTACGAGATTATTAGTGTTACTATTTTGTAACCGAGGCAGTTCATTTAAAAATATCATCCGTTTTTTTTGCGGAGAGCCGATTTTGAGGTAAAGTATAAATAATAAATATAAATACAAAATATATAAGTTAGAAATAAAAAATATATAAGTGAGCAGCTCTCTTATCTGGACTTTCTTTTTTCTTCGTAGGCAAGAGCATGTTTCAGAACGTTTTCATACACCTCTTTATTCTCTAATCCGACAATTCTTGCTCTGACTCTATCAGTAGTAATATTTCCATCCTGCTGCATGTAAATGTACTCTCCATTTTCAATGCCCATAATTACGGTAGAGTCAGGAATATAGCCTACATCAAAATAGGTTGCAAGCTGGATGTTTTTGTTCATATTTATGGACATAATCGTAACGTTCTCTCCGTATTCGGCTGCAAGCTCTGCAAGAATAGGCTTCATAGACTGGCAGGCTCCGCACCATTCAGCTCCGAGTCTCAAAAATACCGGACCTTCCATAAGGGATAGGTTTATTTGCTCTAGTTCGGTTGTCTCGACAACAACGCCTTTTTTCAAGGTACTCGAAGGTTTCACAGGGTACATTTTATTAAATAGAACCAATAAAGTATTGCCATTAGCGCTCAAAGCATCGGAACTATTGCTTGAGGAAATCCTATTTGCCATAGGCATATAATCTATAACCCCAGAAGTCTGGTTTATGACGTACTGATTATCTAGTATACCATTTCCATCAGCATCTGCTCCTGTATAATTATTCCAGAAATTACCTGCCGAACTGCTATTCCAGACGTTATTTCCCTCGTCTATGGCATTCAGGAAGTTAATAAATTCATTTTCGTAGAACGAATTATTTGATGAATCACTTAGATACACGCCAATGCCGTTAAGGTACAGGTTGTTATTGGTAAAAAGATTGGATCTTGCTGCTTGGCCACGAATTCCATGTTCGTTTTTCAAAATGAGATTATAGGCAAGCTTATTTCCCTGGGATATTCGAAGGAGCATGCCTACTTCATTTGAACTTGCAGTATTGTTAACAATGGTATTGTTAAAGGAATTATTTAGCGAAATTCCCTGCTTATTTTTCATGACCAGATTTTTTGACAGAATATTCTCCCCTGAATTGTCAAGCGTAATTCCCTCATTACTAAGACTTACAAGGTTTCCATTGAGATAGTTGTCTTGAGAATTTCTGAGAATAATACCCGGATCAGTTAGTATCACCGTATTGTTATTTAAAGAGCAGTTTCGCACGCCTTCAAGGTAAAGCCCGGCCTTCCCATGTATGTCCTTTCCGGAAGGAACTCCTACAATATAGAAACCGTTTATTGTCACGTTTCCTGAACTGATGCTGAAGACAGCATTGTCAGGCACCTCAGCTATAATATAAGTACGGTTAATCTGGCTATCTGAAAGAGGTGGATACGAGAGAATTGTAAGTTCCTTATTTACTTTTATATTTTCCCGATATATTCCAGGGCTTACAAGGATTGTATCTCCATTCTGTGCATTATTGACAGCTTCCTGGATCAAAGTATAGTTTCCTCTCCCACTGTTATTCACGGTAATAACCGCAGCTTCGGCCAGGGTTGCTGCTGTCCCGAGCATAAAAAGGAAAACTATGAGAATAACCTGAAATGTCTCCCCTGTCACGAACTAATAACCCCCTAATTACTAAAGCTATCAAATAAAAAACAAATTATGCTTTTATAGCAACCCTTAGGAATAATAATTTGAGATAATAAAATCATTTTGAAATATATGTTCTGAAAAATGAACCTTAAATTTTAAAGTTTCCTAAGTTTCTCAATACTTTAAGAAGTATCCAAATTAGCATGTCTTTCAGTAATCTGTCGATACAGTCAATAACGCAACCAGTTAAAAACTGAAAAAAGAACAAAAATTCCTTTCACTTACTGGATTTACAGATATTTACAGCCCTATTATCTCGAATTCTCAATCAGTATAATTTATTAAGCAGTACATTGAAGCATATTAGGAAGGCATATACAACAATACAACAGGCGTAAAAAAATTAGTCCGTAACCTTTTCAGTCTTTACATTATAATTTATGAAAAGAGGATAGTCTGATTTCAAATTCTGTCAGTAAGTGAAATTCTTTTTCATTCATACCGAAATTTCTTTCAAAACACCTGGAAAATCCTTTTTTCAATCCGTAACTGAGCTTCCTGAAAGGAAAAACGGCGAATTTGTTAAGACTGAGTTGCAATTATCATGAAGCAAAAGCTTTTTTTAGTTAAGGCTTTTTTCGAGTCTCTTGCTGAGCGGTTCACCTTACACTATCTTTGTCAGGGATCCTCAATTTTTGTTAGGGATTCTCAATTCGACATTTTTCCCTGAAATCCAGTGATTCCCTATGCCGTAGACTATACCGAAAAAATTTGATTAACTGACACTCCAGCCTTTCTAAAGCTTTCAATCAAGAGATTCCGCTTCGTGTATATATTCAGAGCCATTAAGAGTGTCAAGAGCAAGTTTTGTCATAAGCACATGGCTTATTAAAAATTTTTCATTTACTTCGAAAATCATCGTTCCCAGAGAATTAGCAGCTTTTATGATCAAGTTTTCGAAGTCACTAAAACCCGTATAAGACGATTCATTTTCTGAAAGGACAGGAGTATTCTGAAGGGAATCAGTTTCTATTCCCTGTTGAACAAGCAGGCTGAAGGCACCCGAAAATTCTTTGGGGAAGATAATCGCCTCTTTTCCATGAGGTTGATATAAGAGGAGTGACTTTTGAGGGAGAAAACCTCCGTTTTCCGGAACCCGGATGCTTTGCTGCCCGATAGTTTCTTTTCCTATTGACCCTATAGCCAGAGCAGCTGCCAGAGCCTCTCTCTCCGTTTTCTGAAGCGATGCAGAATTCGCAATTTCCCCAAGATATGCGACTGCGATCCTGACTGCTGACTCCATATTTTGCCCAACAGCCGCTTTCCCGATTGCACAGAGAGAGTAAAGGATGCTTAAACCGGTATCAGTCATTTTCTTTTCTCTTGCAATTTCAGCCATCTTTCCGAGCGAAAAAAGCGATAAAAATACGCCGATTTCCATTTTTTGAAAGACAGCCGCGCTACCTATGTCTCTTATGCTGATAACAGCCTTTTTTGCATCAGGTTCGAGTCTTTTATTTATATATTCGGTCCCCCGTTCCGTAAGAAAATCTATGGATCGTAACACGCCAAGCTCATCATTGTCCTTAACTGAAGTTAGCCCGAGGTCCGTTGCCCCAGTTTCGTTTAAAATAGACGTTCAGAACACCCCACTGAGTTAAAAACACCTTAAAGCCAGTAATTTTTCCTGCACTCCTTTCCCCATGAAGAAGGCAGTATTCCTATTTGAGATTGAAATGATTAATCCAATACGAATATAGCATAAATGAGAGGAAAAATTTCATAAATCTGTACTTGGAGATTTTTTCTTTCCTCTAGATATTTTATTTAGCTTATCTTCTAGTCTCTCAATTTTCAATCTTTCAAAGTGCAGGAGAGCTACTTCAGCAATTATGGATGCACTCATGAGGTAGCGGTCTTCAGCATTAAACCTAATTACCTCAAGCGAATATGCTGCCTGGTTCAAAGCCTTATCAAGCCCCTGTCTATCTGCAGTTTCTCCTATATCCTGGATAGAGCGGGCACTTATATTCACAGTTTCTTTCAGGTTTTTTTCAATAGCCCCGGTTCCTATCTCTTGCAGCAATAACTCGGCATTTACTACTGCATCCTCAAATTTCTGGCTTGCTGCGGCCTTCCCTGTTTCCCCGAGGAGCGCTACTGTGCTGTTTGCAACATCACCTAATTTTTGCCACGTAACGCTTTTTCCGATTTCTCCAAGAGCGAAAATAACTGCAATTGTTCCCTTCTTGGTTCCTCTAGAAGCTGCAGTATTTCCCATCTCACCAAGGCAAGAGGCTGCGATCTTTGCTGGAGTCTCCATTTTTTGTACTGCTGCGGTCTTTCCAATTTCCCCAAATGCGAGTGCTATACTTACAAGAGCGTTTTCCATTCGCTGCCTGCATGCCTCTCTGGCTACCTGAGAAAAAAGCAGAAGCGTATTGACAACTATAGATTCAAGTCCAGCAATAGCTGCCGCTTTTCCTATCTTTTTCATGTATTCGACCAATCTTTTTGTGTCGATTTCCTGTCCTTCTTTTGCATATTTCAGTGCAAGCTCGGAGAGATAGTTAAGGACTTCTTTAATTTCGGTTTCATTTTTTTCATTAACCAGAGTAAGTCCCAGTTCCAGAGCCTCGTTTTCATCAAGCGGTAGAATCCTTCATACCCCCAGATTCTCTCTCAAGTAAGTATGGATATGGGAGGATATGAGCTTTATCATGGGAAAAAAGCACTATTAAGAAATATTTTATCACGCACAGATTGGAAAAAACTGGAAAGTGTTAGACTGGGATGGGAAGGATCGGATTGTGAAGTGTTAAACTGAAAATATTAGATTGAAAATGTTAAACTGAAAAATATTAGACGAAATATCAATAAACGAAGTGAGTGTTGATTAATCCACCCTCATCTGAAAAAGAGAAGAAAAAAGATAAAGGATGCAATATTGAGCAAAAAGCCAAAACTTTTCTCCTGCTCTAACAAAAAAGCAGAACTTTAATGCAGGTTTCCGTCCTCATTAAGAATCTTCAAAAGCTCGATGATTGAGTATGAAGCCCGGGTAATTCCCATACTGCGTTTGTCAGTATCAGTGCCCGCCACATAGAGGTTTCGAACAGGAGTCCGAATATCTGCAAATTTCCCGTTAATTGTGACTGCAGCTTTTTCCGGGATCATTATCTGTTCGTGTTGCATTTCTATATGACTTTCGAGATTCGGATGGGCGCGGAAAATCATATCGTAGGCTTTTTTTGTCTCATGTTCCTCACGTTCATTTTCGTCGATCACGAAGGAAAAGCCTATAAGTTGTTTGTCTTTGGGGGCAAGCGAAGGGTCATAATTACTTATAGGAGTTGCCCAGTAGGCGAAATCCTTGAACCAAATCTCTGAGCCTGTGTACTTGAACTCGGGAAGCTCTTTCTCCATTCCAAGCCAGATGGTCAGGCTTTTACTGTGGGCTATACCTCCCAGATTTGCAGTATATTCTTGGGGAAGGTCTTTTACCAGCCTGGGAAGTTCGGTTGCGAAACCTGTGTAGACAACAAGGTTAGAGGAATAGATTTCATCAGCTTCTACGCCTGAAGCCTTTCCGTCCTGTACAAGTATAGAATTAACTTCACATTCTGTTTTGATCTCAACGGTTTCCGGAAGGGAGTAAAGGATGGCGTTGAGCAGAGCTTTTAAGCCCTTTCTGGGATAGCCCTGAGAATAATTTACATCATTTGTTGCAAGCCTTTCAAGGGAGGCAAAGGGCTGGGTAACCTTGGTCATCCTACTCTGAAGGGAGGCGTGGAGATGATATGGAAGGATCGAAGCAAGAATAGACTCCGTAGATGGGGATTTTTTCAGATCCATTCTTCCGATCATTGCATCAAACTGCTCTTGAGTAATACTGTCCCTGACAAAACTACTTCCTGACAGGACACGCTGAGCAGAAGTTTCTTTCATTGACCTGCCAGAAAGGAAAGCTGATATTGTATCCACAAAGTCATAGGTATCCTTTGAAAGGCCTTTCGGCAAGAAATTATACACTGACTGACTGGACAGGTCTATTCCGAATGAGGAAAGGGTAAAAGCCTTTGTGAGGGTCTGGGAAAGCAGAACCCTGTCTTTTCTTGGAAGCACATCAAAAGTCACAAAATCTTTCAGGTTGGAAGGAACCCTTGTAAAGGAATTTTCGGTCCTAATGTAATAATGTCCATAGTCCTCAAATACAGGAAGGTAATCAAAATAATTATCCATCAGTCTTTTCAGTGGGCCTTCAATAAGATGAGTTATAGCGTGCGCTCCTGTATCCACCTGGTAACCATCTACCATGTAGCTGTTGCAGTTCCCACCTAAATGTTGACTTTTTTCAAGAACAAGGACTGTTTTCCCATGCTTTGAGAGCGTCAGCGCTGCCAGAAGCCCGCTTATGCCCGCCCCGACAACAATTACATCGTATTTTTTCATACCCTAAACTACCTCAACTTTTTCCAGTGAATTAAGTTTTTATTTAATGCAGTTGTGCACCTTAGTTCTCTCAACTCACAACAGAATCCCACATTAGTGGAAGGGTTAAATAAATATGTTGAAAATATAAAGAATTATTTTAAGTCAGAGATATCTTTGAAATCATATTATATAATTTATGATTTACCTACTTTATATTCAATCTATTCAATCCCTGTCTTACACCTGTAGAGTACAATAGAGAAAAATAGTATTTATAATTAGTAGTAGTTATATAATAAAGATCTCAATAACATGTCTTATTATTGTTCAGTGATCTACGTAATATGATTTAAAGGCTTTTTAAGATGATATCGCAAAAGCAGAGAAAAGTCGCTATTTTCTTTTGTACATTCCAGGATAATTCTCAGTCTGTAAATTTACTATCTCCTCGAAGATTTTGTTCGTATTTATTTTTCGATCTCATATAAAAATAGAGAAAGTTATCCATATGTTAATAAGTTAAAAAGGTAGTAAAGTTTAAAAATTAGATACAAATTGAAAATTAAATTTTAAAGCCTACATAGAAAGTATAAATACAATTCTTGAAGTTTAGTCCTCAATGTTTACTCGTCTAAACTTGAGGTAAATCAGCAATATTCCAATAAAACCACCTAAAATAAGATACTTTATAATTGTTTTTAATCGTACCACATCAGTCATCCCCCAATTTTATATATAGTTAATATGTTGTACACATATTACAAGTTTTCGTTACAAATTTGCCTTGGAAAAATTAATTGATCAGTCAGGTACTTCATAATTGCGTGAAATTTCATAATTGCGTGAAATGAGCAGGGACCTTGTTCAAGCGACAAAAAGAAAGAGACAATGCTCAGACAGGAAGCCAGAAATGAAGCCTGAAAAAAAAGATTCAAGTATGTCATTCTTGCCACAAAGAACAGTAGAAGTATGACTGCGACTACTGGATTGAAAAAACTGGTTAGAAGAACAATAGTTTTTTTCAGAGAGGTTGTCAGTTAGTTTAATGGAGGATTAATTATGATAAGGATTGAAGAGTTGGGGGAAAAGCTTACAGAAGCCGGCAGGTTGCAATTACGTTCTTTATGTGTTTACGGTATGGATAAAATCCCTGAAGGAGCAGTTCCGTCGTACACGATAGACCGCTGTATAGCAAAGGCTGTATATATTTCTGCTTTCTTTAAAGAGACGCCTCCACTATATATTGAAGCAGGTCACGAACAGTGCTGCACTGGCGGAATGGTCTGGATGGGACTTGCGGAACCACACCCTAAACTAAAATACTTCTTGACTGTAGGCACTCCAGACTTCCGTGGAGGTGCTGCCGAGCATTTAAAGGCAACTCCTGAGCTATTCGATGAACAGAGAGAACGAGCAGGAAAAATCACTCCATACGGCAAATACACAGTCATCGCTCCCTGTACTCAAAACCTTGTACCTGAAGCTGTCAGAGCGTTCATCGTCTTCGCAGGCAGCGAGCAGATCCGAAATCTCTGCGGGCTGGCACAGTTCAATAGTTCTGATCCTTTTTTTAAAACCTTGATACCGGGAGGACCGATATGTGCTACTATGATCGCTTTTCCTGCTGGTATGGCAGAAAACGCGCCGAAAGACTCCGCCTATGTTGGGCCTGTTGATCCTACAGGAAACCCCTGGCTGCCCCCCGAATTGATGATAATGGGCATTCCTTTGAGGCTGGCGCAACAGATGGGAGCCGACATGGAAGAGTCCTTTATCTGCAAGCGGAGCAAAACAGCATACCCTGAGCACCGTACAGTGATAAAACCGTATATAAAGGATACAGAGAAGTGAGAACTTTCAGGCACGAGTTTGAAACTGAGGCATGGACTTCGAATAGCAAAGAATGAATTTTTCAATTTAAGAGCCAGGTATTTGAAAAGCTGGCAAAACAAATATTAATATCAGCTTCAGCCAGCTAACTGTCCGGTAATTTTTACGGTAATTTTTTGTTTTCAGAAAAAAGGGAATTTTGCCTGGAAATTCTACCTTTTACTGGCTTCAAAGGCTTCATATAAAAACTTTACTGAGATAGAAAAGTTCACAAAATCAATAATTTTGAGTTATAGATATTGTTTAGAAAACTTGCTAAGTTATAAAAGTCCTAAGCCAGTCCAAGACCAAGACTTAGAGGAAAGCTCACCAGATAACCCAAAGGATAGACCTGGACTCATGCCTGGATTGAAGCAAAATGGTTTATGATCTTTATTCTCGAAAACCAAAAAGGAAAATTTTTAAACACCAACTTGATATGATTTTACGGTGTTTGGCAGTTGGTAGACCAGGAGAAAATTCACAATCAATGCATGAGCAATGATCCAGAAGAGCGTAAACATGCGTTAGAGGAATTAAATAATTTCTTCTCATCCATGCCAGATAAACAACAGGCATGGGACGATATACTGAGATTAACAAATGATATAGACATGCTTGTGAGGAATTATGCTGCCTCTGCTCTTGATTATGTGTTTTCTCATGTGCTGGATAAACAACAAGCATGGAATGATTTACATAGACTGGCTAGTGATGAAGACAGTGATGTGAGATTTAGGGCTGCCCAAGCTCTTGGTTCTGCTTTTTCTCACGTGCCAGATAAACAACAGGCATGGAATGATTTACATAGACTGACTAATGATGAAGAAAGATATATGAGATTTAGTGCTACCTTTGCTTTTTATTCTATTTTTTCTCACGTGCCTGACAAACGACAGGCATGGAATGATTTACATAGACTGACTAATGATGAAGACAAGCTTGTGAGAGCTGTAGCTACCTTTGCTCTTGGTTCTGCGTTTTCTTATGTGCCAGACAAACGACAGGCATGGAATGATTTACATAGACTGAACAATGATGAGGATTATTATGTGAGAACAACCTCAAACTATTCTCTTGGAAGAGTTTCAATATTCATGGCTTCCCAGGCAGAAACAGAGGAAAATTACAAAAAGGAATTAGAAAAGGCAATTGAATATTTCGAAATCGCAGCAAAGGAATCATCTAGCTCTAATCCGTCTCAATTTTGCCTTCCGTTCTATCGCTCATTCTATTTAATAATTTTCAAAAAACAGAAAGCTAGAGAAGAAGTGAACAAATATCTGGAAGAAGCTAAAGCTGCAATTGAAGGTTCAGAGAGCAAAAAACAGCTTTTAGAAGCTGTTGAAAACCTTGCAGAAGCATTAAAAGAAGTCCAGAATATGGGAAATTTAGATTTCTCTGGGATGAAGGATGAGCTTAATTTCTATAGGAAATACTGTGATCGTGCCACAGAACTAATAAAATGTTCTGACGAAAAAGCACCGTTTGCGACAGAAGTTCTGAGAAAAGGACTACCTATTCTGGACAGAAATATAAAAAGAACCCTAGAAGAGATTCAAGAAAAAGCAAAAAGTACATACAAGCAATCTCAAGGAACCGTCACAGAAGAAATTGCATACTCAATTTGCAGGGAAGTTCAAAAATGGGAAATGGGTAGTCCAGAAGAAATGACACAAAAGGTAGAGGATATTGCATATGTCTTAAAAAGGAAAATTGGATATGTTCCCGAAAATGAGTATGTTTTGAATAAAATTGAAGCAATGAGATACGAAAGAAATCTGGTAAAACAATATGAAGCCCTACTTTTTGTGATTGAGCAAATTCCTACTATCACAGTGGTTCCTGAAGATGCTGTTATAGAAAATATCAACAAAGTAGGTCAAGAATTAGGAACAAAATTGGATGGTCTTTCTCAAGGAATGAACGAGATCAGGATTAGCTTAAGCCCTGGAATAACACAAGAAATTGAAATTTCTTCAGGGATTGAGATTTTGGGAACAGGTGCAGCGCTAATAACAACAATTCCTTTACAAGAAATTTCTTACGCTGAACTTAAAGAAGACTTGCAAAGGATAAAAGGAGAACATATTAGCAAATTGTCTGAACTTCCAAAAAGATTAGCTAACAGAATTAAAGGTTATTTATTACTGAAAGACAGAGAAGATATCACTAAGCAGTTAACTTGAAGTGGGCTATCTTTATTGATCAGTCAACGATACATTTATTGCCTATTTTACTTGCTTCATACCTGAATGTAAAAACGACTTTAGTCTAACTCATTTATACCAGACAACTGAACGGTTTCTGAATGTGGGGCGCTCGATATTTAAACATTAAAAACAAAAAAGCGCTTCGGAATTTATCTCATGAAACGCTCACTGTATATCCTGTACAGAATATATATTCATGCCTGCTCTTTGTTCTAAAGAATTCATTTCTCCTATACAATGGTGATCTTTTGTCTACAAAAATTAGCCGTGAAAGTTTTATCCGGTCTATCGCAGACCTTTTAAGAAAAGCGGAAATCGAGCTTCCTGACGATGTAGCAAATGCCCTCCGGAAAGCTGAAACCGCAGAAGAAAATCAGGTTGCAAAATCTCAGCTTCAGGCAATCCTGAAGAACCTTGAAATTGCAAAAAAGCATGGAGTTCCCATGTGTCAGGATACAGGCATTATGATCTTTTTTGCTGAAATAGGAACTGAGTTTCAGTCCGGCTTTGACCTGGAGGCAGCGATCAGGGAGGCCGTAACCATTGCAACAGCCGAAATTCCTCTCCGGCCAAATGCCGTTGATCCTCTGACCCGAAAGAATAGTGGAAACAATACAGGGGTTGGAATTCCGGATATTCACTGGAAATTTGTTCCCGGAAATCAGTTAAAAATAACCGCTGCCCCTAAAGGTGCAGGTTCGGAAAATATGAGTTATCTGCGTATGTTTAACCCGACAGAAATCGGAAACATAAAAAACTTCGTGCTCGAGACTGTAGTAAATGCCGGGGGAATGCCCTGTCCTCCTCTGACCATAGGAGTAGGGATTGGAGGTTCTTTTGATGCGGCAGCCAGGCTTGCAAAAGAAGCCTTGCTTGAGCCCCTTGATGCCCCAATGGAAGGATTGGAAAAAGAAATCTTTGAGGCTGTAAACACTCTCGGAATAGGCTGTATGGGCCTTGGCGGCAGTACAACTGCCCTTGCAGTGCACGTAAAAACCGCTCACTGTCATACGGCTTCCCTTCCGGTTGCAATAAATATTCAGTGCTGGGCGAATAGGCATGCTTCGGTTGTGTTCAGGGGGGATGAATAATGGAGTATCACCTGAAAACACCGCTGAAATTAGAAGATATCGAGAAACTTAATGCAGGAGACATTGTCTATATCTCAGGAGAAATCCTGACAGCCAGGGACGAAGCTCATGCAAGAATTCTCGAGATGGAAGAAAAAGGAGAAAAACTTCCCTTTTCTCTGGAAGGCGCTGTGATTTATCACTGCGGCCCCCTAATGAAGCAAACCGAAAACGGCTGGAAAGTAGTATCAGCAGGTCCTACGACCAGCGGCAGGATGTCAAAAATGACACCTTCTCTCCTGAAAGCAAATGATGTTCGGGCAATTATAGGAAAAGGCGGGATGAAAAGCATAGCCGATGCCCTGAAGAACAGGTGCGTTTATCTGGCTTATACAGGTGGATGTGCAGCCCTTGCCGCAGAATTAATCAAGGAAGTAAAAACTGTCCACTGGCTTGACCTTGGAATGCCTGAAGCAGTCTGGGTGCTCAGAGTGGAAGATTTCGGGCCGCTTATTGTAGGAATTGACACGAAAGGAACGGATATTTTTGCAGAGGTAAGGGAAAAAGCTCAAAAACAGCTTGAGAAGCAAGAATAAACTGAAAAATAGCTTGAAAATAGGAATAAACTCAAGAGTGCCCCAAAGGTGGCTTGAAAGAGAGGAATAAGCTCAAAAGCAAAAGCAACTTGAAAAGCAAGAGCAAAGCCAGTATTTTTCGTTAGCTGGTAGCAGGGAGAAAAGGCAACAGAAAATTTGTACTCTGGGCCTTGATCTTCAATATTTAAGTAGTCTGCCAGATTTCTAGCTTCAAGGAAAAAAGATTTTGTGAAGCTGTCACTTTTACAAGTATCTAATCTTCTAATACCGGCCCTTAATTGTAGTCTTCCTCAAGCTGCCTGAAAGCCTTTACAAGAGATTCCATTTTTCGGACGATAATTATCCCTAGCAGGGAAAGTTCATATATCCTATCCTGTTGAATCACGAGCCCGTTTTCCTTTAGCTTTTTAAGCTGTGGCAGGATCGCGACCGAGTTCGTGTCAAGCTCATTATTGATCTCTTCAATGGTCCTAGGCTTTTCTTTGAGGAGGAGAAGCAGCTCAGTCCTTTTTTCGGAAGACAAAAGAATTGTGATCAGGGTAGATCTCATCATTCCTACTGCAAAAACTGTAAATATATACTTTTTCATTCTCAAGATTATAATTTTATGACAAATTAGCTCAAGAGCTTTGATTGATAGAAAGATCTTGTTTTTAAAATAAAATTGTCACAAAAACAGACAAACAGGTTTTTACCCTCAATAAAATGAATGAAAAAGAGAAAAAACATTTTTATCCTAAGATATGTTTAGAAATAACTCTTCTAGGTCTGAAGATTTTTAAATTTTTCAAATTATAGGCTGTTTTACTGCTCGGTTTGTGGAGGAACCAGAATCCCAGGCGGCAGGAAGATTGAGGCGATTATACCAAATCCCGCAAAAATCACCAGCCCCCACAGCGAAACTTTTATTCCCTAAATGCGGGCGACCTCATTGACCCTCGAGATTTCCTGAGAAAGTCCAGGAGGGGCATCTTTCAGGATAGCTGTCAGTTGTTGATTGGTCAAAAAGCGGGAATTTTCCTCTACTGAGGATATCACAGAGGGTTTGAGATCCTCCGGAATAACAGTACTGTCATTTATGAGGGTAGTAGCTCCTCCTACAAAGCCTACAATGACGATGGAACCCATCAAAGCAGTCCCGATAGCCATGCCCAGGTTCTGGGAAGTGCTCATAAAGGCAGCTGTCTCGCTCGTTCTTTCATGAACTACCTGGGAGAGGACGAGATTCATTATCTGGGATGACATAACTCCTACGCCTATACCTATTAAGGCAAAACCTGTTAGCAGGGCAAACCCTCTGACCTCCACATTAATGGTTGCAATAGCCAGTAAAAGCCCTGCAATAAGTACAAGCAACCCAACCTGGATGATACGCTTTGGGGCTATGCGGGCAGATAATCGAGATGCTGTAAGCGAAGCAATTAAAAGCGGTATGGAGAGGGGGAGGTAGAGAAAGCCTGTCTGCATAGCGTCGAAGCCCAGGGCGATCTGGAGGAAAAGGGCCATGCTGAACAGGAAACCTCCTATAAGAGTGGTCTGAGCCATCTGGACAAAGATGCCTGAAGTAATCCTTCGGTCCTTTAGCACATCGAGTCTTACGAGCGGCATCCTCCCCAGAATAATGACGTGATGTTCCCACAGGGCAAAGCACAGCAGTATAATGATTCCTGCTAAAATAAACACCGGGGTAGGGGAAAGGCCGAACGGGGAAATTTCAATCCCTCCAATTGAGAAAATATGACGTGCCTCCCACCAGCCGTAGTCCCCTGCTAGTAATATCCCAAAAACAATAAACCCCATCCCCAGCGCAGAGATTATCGAGCCGACTATATCCAGCTTGGGTTTCTCTTCAGTCTCAAGGGGTGCATCCAGAATATATCGGCTTAACAACAGGACAATGAGTACTATCACTACCTCACCCCCAAAAGCAAGCCTCCATGTGTACTTAGTTGTCAGCCAGCCTCCTATAATGGGACCGAGGGCAATTGCGCTTGCAACAATTCCACCTAATATGCCATAAGCAAGGGCACGGTCCTTCCCACTGTAGTTTGAGGTCACGAGCGTCTGGATAGCAGGCATGACAAGGGTTGCCCCAATCCCTTCAAGGATCGACCAGCCTATAAACAATACATCCATTGTCGGGCTGATCGCAGTCAGGAAAGAACCAGTACCGTAGACGATCAGTCCTGTCCTGAATGCCCTTTTTCTGCCAATAATATCGCCGATTTTTCCTCCGGTGATCATAAATGATGCCATTACAAGAGCATAGAGTGTGATGGCACCCTGGACAGTAGCAACGTTAGTGTGAAAATCTTTAATGAGTGTTGAAATCGAAACATTCATTATCGTCGTATCAATAACAAGCACAAACATTGCAAGCACGAGTGCAGTAATTACAATTTTCTTTTCCACAGTAACCACTTCGGAAGTTAGATTGTAAGAGTAGCCTGGTTACATCCGGGTAAGATACTCTTTCATACGACGCTATCCGAAAATCGACTGGTAGCTTTACTGTTGCTGCTCTCTAGTTAAGATATTCCTTCGTGCCAGAAAGGACTTCAAAAAAAGTAACCAAAATAAATCTGAATTCCTTTTTAGCTGTTGGGAAAATCATGAATTACTATCAGCTAAATAGGCATGTTTTAATCTGTCCCAAATGCCTCCTTCACACCAGGTAGCATGATATAGACAAGAATAAGGACATTCAGAAGAACTGAAAAATTAACGTCGTACCATGAACCTCCTGTAACCAGTACTACAAAATCAATGCACAGGTTGAATATCGTAATAACAGCCAGAAATATCCATGCTTGCTTGTCCACCTGCCAGAGCATCTGAGCCAGCCACACCCATATGTAGGCGAGCAGGCCATACAGTAGTGCAGACCAGAGACTGAAAATACGGCCCTCAACTACCCCTAAAAAAGGCAAAAAACCGAGAAACCGAAGCATTACAATAGCGTTTAAAAACGCCAGAACAATAGCTACAAAAGCCAGTATAGTGACACCAATAGGTCTTTCCATACTAAAATCCTCTCCTTATCCTCCGATAATCCGGTATCAGGTTCTCATTTTAAATCCTCCGATAACTGCTCCTATTCCCCCGATGATAAAGAAAAAACCAAATACCCACGGCAAAGACAAAGTACCTATCAGAGAATCGCTTAGAAGAAGTAGGCCTAGAATTATGGTAAGAATACCGATAATTCCCGTACCCCATCCTCCTCCTTTAACAGCCAGGGCAATTTTTACAGCTCCATTGATAATTGCCCATACCCCTATGAAAATAACAAATAATGTAAGAACTATGATAGGACTGTAGATTGGGTACATCAGTATAAATATTCCGGCAATAACGCTCAAGACACCCGAAAGCAGTTTCCATATCCTATTCCCAGAGAATATTAGTGCCCCTACAACAGAAAGAACTCCTTCTGCTAGCCAGAAAATACCCAGAAACTGTATGAGAATAATTGTAGTTATTGCAGGTCTGTATATAAGGAATAAACCTACAAGAATGGCAATAATACCTTCCAGAAGGACTACCCACCAGGGTACCTGCAGTGTTTCATACCCAATTTCATTATCAGAATCAATTGACTGTTCCAGAACATCAACTGGTTGTTCCATTATAGTCCATCTCCCGAAACTTTTAGTTCTTCAACTCTAGCTTCCTGCGGCCAGAATATCAGATCTTAGCAATGTTAAAGAGATGTCATTATCTCAATATTGGATTGCATCTTTCTGGATGATTTATTTACACTCAGGAGTGCCAGAGTCAAAGAGAATGTAGCCTTCCCCCCACAAAGAAGAGTAATCTCTTATTCCGAGTCAATTAATCGACGATGTTTATTATAATAAATATAGTATGCTTCTTCATTAATTAACCCGACAAAATGTTGATGTCATAGAGTATTAACTGAATGATTTATTCCATTACGAAATTACTTGTGTGATAAAGGCCAAGGTAAACTGTTTATTTACTACTTTAACATCATGTGAAGATAGGATTCAGTTAAGATATCAATCCCAATACTAATTCCTCTTCACAATTGGCCAAAGATGAAGCAGTAGTATTAATAATTATATATTAATTATTATATATAAAACAACTTTTATTAATATTAAAAAACGATATAGTAAAAAATAAACTATTGAGATTGATACACAAAGAAACAGATAAAAGAGAAAACAGGTAACAGGGAAACAGGTAAATAAGGAAACTGTTTAAATAGAACCGCATATTTCAGAGGATCAGTGATGAATCCGACAAATCAACGGGATATTCCCCTTTATATCTATCATGCCGGACAGTGTGACCCAAAAAAGTGCACCGGAAGGAAATTGGCTCGTTTTGATCTTGCCCGTCTTTACGACAAGATATCAAGGTTGCCCAGATCAGCAATCCTTCTGGATCCAACTGCAGATAAAGCCCTTTCTCCTGCCGATGATTCCCGAAAAGGGATTATTGTACTCGACTGTTCCTGGGAAGAAGTGGAAAGGGTTTTTCCCGAACTTGCGAAGTTGAATCTCGAGCATAGGGCCCTTCCCTATCTGCTTGCAGGCAATCCTGTGAATTTCGGAAGACCCTTCAAGCTAAACTCAGCCGAAGCCTTTGCGGCAGCTCTCTACATTTTGGGGCATAAAGAACAGGCTGAAAAAGTCCTCTCCAAGTTTAATTGGGGGCACAGTTTTCTCGAACTCAATAAGGAGCCGCTTGAAGAGTATTCAACCGCGAAGAATAGTACTGAGATCGTGGAAATTCAGAGCCATTATTTCTAACTAATTGCTAACTATCTATTATTGCTAACTGTCCAACTATCTATTATTCCTAACTACCATTATTTTAATTATTTTTGAAAGCTAGTAAATTCGGACTTACTCGAAGAAAGAAACTCGTATTAAAGATCTGAAATGAAGAAAAGGTGTTTATGTAATGAAAGCACCGATGAAAACAGATTCCAGAAAACAGATAGGAGTTATAGGCGCAGGAGCTTGCAGTAGCGAGATCAGAGCTCTTGCAGAAGTTGTGGGAAGAGAAGTAGCAAAAAGAGGAGCGATTCTGCTCTGCGGAGGTCTGGGCGGAGTTATGGAGGCAGCAGCGTACGGAGCAAAGCAGGAAGGAGGAATAACCCTAGGAATTTTGCCCGGAATCCTGAGAGAGGAAGCAAATCTCTGGATAGATATCGCGGTTGTCAGCGGAATGGGACACGCCAGAAACGCTCTGATAGCACAGTCATCGGATGCGTTGATTGCAGTTAATGGAGAATACGGAACGCTTTCGGAGATAGCACTCGGCCTGAAGATGGGAAAGCCCGTAGTTGTGCTCGAGCCAGGCTGGAAAATCGAAGGCGTTTACAGAGCAAAAAGTCCGGAAGAAGCCGTAGAACTTGCTTTTAGGCTGACTGAAGGTAATGGAAAGCCCTGAAAAAATCAGGGAAAAAACCTAAAAGGCTTAATATATTGAAAGGAATCAACTGAAAAAGCATCCAAGAGAGACTTAGGTGAATATAGAAATAGCAGATAAAGAAGAGTCTTAAGTGCGGATGAATACTCCTGAAGGGCAGATAAATAACTCCAAGCCTAATTATAGTTACGGATGACAGTCTATATTGAGATTTGATCCAAAAATTTATATCGAAAAAGGAAACTTCAAGAATTAGGATTTAGAGGCAGGCTTTGTCTCAGACTGGCAGAATTTTTGGGGTAAGCCAGTATTTCTCCCAAGAATATAAAAAATTATACCGGAGTTTTAAATGCACCTTATTGTAACGGAAAAAAATATAGCAGCAAGGAGGATAGCTGCGATTCTGGCTCCAAAAAACCCGAAGAAGGATAGAGTCAGCGGAGTGGACGTATACCGGTATGAGGTTGTGTCCGACGGGAAAACACAGGAGACTGTGGTTATAGGACTCTCAGGCCATATCGTGGGGATCGATTTTCCCAAGGAGTACAATAACTGGCAGAAAGTGGAAGCTAAAGCCCTTATTGACGCCGATATCATAACAACTCCCATCAACAGAAAGATTGTAACTGCCCTCCGAAGCCTAGGGAAAGAGGCAAGCAGTGTCACGATTGCCACGGACTACGATCGGGAAGGAGAATTAATAGGAGTTGAGGCCCTCAATATTATAAAACAGGTGAGTTTGGATGCTCCTTTTAACCGGGTCCGCTACAGCGCAATAACCCCAAAAGCAATAGAAGCCGCCTTTTCAAACCCTACAGATATCGATTTTAATCTTGCAGATGCAGGTCACTCCAGGCAGGTTATTGACCTTGTATGGGGCGCAGCTCTTACACGTTATATTTCTCTTGCTGCAGGCAGGCTCGGAAAAATGTTTCTTTCCGTAGGTAGGGTACAGTCGCCAACCCTTTCTCTTATTGTTGACAGGGAAAAAGAAAGGAATATTTTTGTCCCGACTCCTTACTGGGAAATCCATGTTGAGCTCCAAAATGCAGAGGGAGGAACCTTCTCAGCTCAGCACTCAACTCGCCGTTTCTTGGATAAAAAAGAGGCTACAAAAGCATTCAAAAAAATGGGGAAGCAGGCCGAATTAAAAGAAATAGAAAAAGGGAAAAAGACCGACCAGCCCCCAACACCATTTAATACCACAGGTTTCATAAGTGCAGCAAACTCAATAGGGCTCAGTCCCGCAAACGCGATGCGTATAGCCGAATCTCTTTATACGAATGGTTATATTTCATACCCAAGGACGGACAATACGGTTTATCCTGATACCCTTGATCTGAGAGCCCAGATTGAGATTTTCAAAGAAGGTCCCTTTAGAGAATACGCAGACGCCCTGCTTGAGAAAACCGAACTTATTCCTACGCGAGGAAAAAAGGAAACCACAGACCACCCACCTATTTATCCTGCCTCTCTTGCAAAAGAATCCGACTTAAAAGAGGAAGAGTGGAAGGTCTACGAACTTGTAGTCAGGCGCTTTTTTGCGACCTTTGCCGGACCAAGCGAGTGGGAAACCATGCGTTTGAGACTTGACATTAACGGAGAAGAGTTCAGGGCAAATGGGGCAAGGCTTATAGAGCCGGGCTGGAGATGGTACTATCCTTATAATGCGCCTGAAGACAGGTTGTTCCCCGAACTCCATGAAGGCGATTTCCTGAAGGTTACAAATAAAGAGATGCCGGATAAAGAAACTCAGCCTCCGGGCCGCTATGGGCAGGGAAGGCTTATTAATATTATGGAAGAGCTCGGGCTTGGAACAAAGGCAACGCGGCACGAGATTATTAGCAAGCTTTATTCCAGGGCTTATATTCACGGGAATCCCGTACAGCCTACGAACACCTCTTTTGCAGTAATGGATACTCTTGAGAAGTATTCTCCTACTATTACAAAACCGGACATGACAAAGCTGCTTGAAGAAAACATGGACCGGATTGCCGAGGGCAAGATCAAAGAAGTTGCTGTCCTTGAAGAGTCGCGGGAGATGCTGAAACAGGTCTTTTCGGAACTCGATAAAAACCGGGACAAAATTGTGGAATCCCTCCAGGCAGGCCTTAGGGAAGACAAAATAATAGGCACCTGTCCAGAATGCGGAAACGAGCTTATGATTCGGCGTTCAAAAAGAGGAAGCCGCTTTATAGGCTGCAATAATTATCCGAACTGTACCTTTTCGCTTCCCCTGCCAAGAAGCGGACAGATTGTGGTCATTGACAAGCTCTGTGAAGCCCACGGCCTTCACCATATTCGCTTAATCAATTCGGGAAAACGACCCTGGGACCTTGGCTGCCCTCAGTGCAATTTCATTGAATGGCAGAAAACCCAGCAGGAAGAGCAGGCTCAACAGCCTAAAAAGGAAAGACCTAAATCAATAAAGGATCTCGAAGGCGTGGGAAAAGCCACAGCAGGAAAGCTGGAGGAAGCTGGAATTACAAGCGTAGAAGCCCTGGCAGAAGCCGATCCTGTGGAGCTTGCAAAAACAATAAAAATAAGCGTAAAAAAGGTTAAAAACTGGCAGATTTCATGCAATGGCGCAGTTGAGGATAACGGTACAGTTGAGAGCAAAGGCACAGTTGAGGATGTATGAGAATAGTCCTCTCTGACATCTTATTTTTTATTTTTGTTTATTTTTTTCTTTGATCTATATACAACCTTATTGCCACATCTGGCCGTTCATGCCACGCTCGACGAAGGCGAGCGGCCTTTACCAGAGAAGAGAGAAAAAAAGAAGAGGCAGCTCTGTATAGGAGTAACCTTAGACAAGCTGGCTGAGGACTTTATAGATCCTGTGAAATTAAAAACGGTCTGTGGGATCAAGAGAACGATTATAATTCCAGATGGGACGTTTTACATAGCATTCGGTTACCTTTTAGCTGTAATACACGTACTTCTGTTGCTTTTTCTTAGCTAGTTGCGGGCGGCTAAAGCCCTTCTTACATTCTCTTTGTAAATTATCTGTGTTTCAGATCAGTCTTCCATAACCTTAGTGACCATGTGCTCAAGTTTCAAATTAAAGTAAAGAGGTGAGCTCTCGAAATTCACTCCACGGTTATTGTTACATTATTGGATTTTATCCTGCCAATCCAATAAGGTTTCTGAATATCTTCATCTGGAGACGTGGTATCATATACGGCATTAAGAGTATATTCTCCCTTTGTCAAGTTCCAGCATGTTGAATCAACCGTGCTATATAGAGACTCACCTGGGTTCAATTCAGTAAGATCTTCGTCTGTTAGTGGAATTCTTGAGTTTACCCATAAATAAGGCATCATAGACCCATCGGAATTAAAGAAAAGTATATTATAACTTGTCTGTTCAGACATTTTCCAGACATTGATGGGATTTTCTCCTGTATTTGTCAATGTTAAATTAATCTGGAACACTTCACCTTCCTGTATCCGAGTTTTTTCCGGAGCTACTGTCAAGTTTAATTCTCCTAGTTGTGAGTGTCCCAATATATCATATCTAAGGGGAGTCATGAATAATATTAACAGAATTGAGATTATTATTACAACAAGTATGAGATATTTTCCTTTCATAGTTTAGTCTCTCTTCTTTTGCTTCTACGAAAACACATATAATTGGTAAAATTCGTTAAACTCCAGTAAACTCTGTAGAATTTATCCACTTTATAACTATGGAATTATTATTTAAACGTCTTGTGCCTAAAATCGGTAATAGTTAGAGATCAACTAACTTTATACACCTATTTACAGACCTCAAATGAGTGAAAATCAGTTTAGAGACTTTGAAATACTAAATCAAGGGCAATTTATTGTAGATTATTTATCCTGTGCTCACAGAAGTATTTAACAAATATTATCGCAAATATTATATCAGATATTATAGAAAAATTTTAATAGATTTTAAAGAGGTTTTATTCTGGAGCTTACCTTTAAAGGCGGGTGCAGAGAAGTCGGACGTTCGGGTTTACTCGTAAATGGGGAGGTTCTGCTCGATTACGGTATAAAAACCGGGGACATATCGGAATACCCTCTCAATAGCATGGAACCGAAGGTCGTGCTTGTTTCACATGGTCATCTTGACCACTGCGGGGCTGTCCCCAACCTGATGTACCAGAATCCTGAGGTTTTCATGACCCCGCCGACTGCAGAATTTACTTTCCTGCTGGGAAAAGACACACTGAAACTTGCAGAAAGCACAATATCAGGCGTATCCCCTTTTGATCTCGATGACCTCCAGAAGCTTGGCAGGAGAACAAAAAAAGTAGATTATGAAGAGACTTTCAAAACTAATGGGTACAGGGTTTGCTTTTATGATGCAGGTCATATTCCCGGAGCGTCAGGAATCTTCCTGGAATCCGAGTCAGGAGAGAGCCTATTTTATACCGGGGACTTTAACCTTAAGGAAACAAGGCTTGTACCCGGAGCGATTAAGTTTCCCGAGGCCGATACTCTGATTCTTGAGAGCACATATTTCGGGGAAGACCATATTCCCCGAAAGGAAACCGAAGAAAGATTTATCGAGTCGGTTCTGGATACACTGGATAGAGGAGGCACTGCTCTTATCCCTGCTTTTGCGATAGGTAGAACTCAAGAAATCCTTATGCTGCTTGATGCCCACGGAATTCAGGCTTATGTGGACGGCATGGGCAGGGACGTATATAAAATTCTTAAAAAATATCCTGAATACCTCAAAGCCCCCGAGCTTCTTGATCGAGCTTTCGGACGTGCTATTTCCGTAAAAGACAATCAGCGGGATTCGGTCCTTAAAAAACCCTCGGTCATTGTCACTACAGCCGGAATGCTGAATGGAGGTCCGGTACTTTATTACCTGAACCGGCTTTATAAAGACCCTAACTCAAAAGTCCTGCTTACAGGCTATCAGGCTGAAGGCACAAATGGCAGGCTGGCTCTTGAGCATAGATTTGTCGAGACTAGAGAAGATATCCTTACTCTCAAGCCCAAGGTAGAGCAGTACGACTTTTCCGCCCATAGCGGCGATAGCGAGCTAAAAAAAGTTGTTAAGGATTTCTGTAGGAAAGGTACTGAAAGAGTCTTTGTAATGCATGGAGAAAAAACCGAAAGCTTTGCGCAGTGGATTTCGGAAGAAATCGGTGTGGATGCGTATGCGCCCGCAAACGGAGAATTATTTGCCTTTTAATGAAGGAAAGAAAAATAGGTAGCCTTTTTAGAACCTGCGAAATGCTTAAGCCCAGACAATTCCAATTAACTGGTATGATCCTTAATCCTGAATCCGAAGTTCTTGAAACACTTGCAAAAAGCATACTTCTGGCTGCTCGGACTGCTCCAAAAGCCAAAGGTGTAGACGATATAGTAACTGCCCTTATCGAAAAAGAAGATATTGAGATTCTTGCCTCAACTATGGAAAAGCTGGCAGATGAAAAGGGCGCAGGCTTCGTATTTCTGAAAAGGGATGCTGCAAACCTAAGAAATGCCGGAGCTGCTGTCCTCATCGGTGTTAAAATCAGCGGGGCTGCAAGCCTTGACTGTGGAGCCTGCGGTTTTGAAACCTGTTCTGAGATGCTTAACCAGCAAAAAGTAGAGGTAGATTTCAGGGGTCCAAATTGCATGCTCAAATATGTAGACCTGGGAATAGCTATAGGTGCAGCCGTTGCAAAAGCTAAGGATTTCTGCATTGACAACAGGGTAATGTACTCAATTGGCGCAGCCGCGAGGGTTTCAGGCTTGCTGGACGCGGATGTAGTTTTTGGAATTCCGCTGAGCGTAACCGGGAAAAATATCTTTTTTGATAGAAAATAAGATTCATTAACGATATTTAAAGACTTTAGAAGATATTTAAAGATTTTAGAAGATATTTAAAGACTTTAGATGACTCTTGTGACCCTTAAGAAATAGCGGACAGTTGCTATAAAAAGAGAAAGTTTTCTGGCCTCGTATCCATATATCTGGCCAGATTTTTGAATAAATGAAAGCTTTTTTTCTAATATATGTGAATGTTTAGAGAGGTTCATAGCTTCTCTAAATGAAGTTATTTAGAATTGCAGTTTCTTCATCCTTTCAACAGCTTCTTTAATTCTCTCTACCGGCTTTGTGAGGGCAAACCTGATGTAGCCTTCGCCAGCTTCTCCGAACCCGACACCTGGGGTTGCAACGATTCCGGCTTCTTCTAGCAGGATTTTTGCAAAACTCATTGAGGTGAAGCCCTCAGGTACCGGAGCCCAGATATAGAAGGTAGCTTTTGGCGGTTTTACTTTGAGGCCCATAGCAGTAAGCCCTTCGATAAGAGCGTCCCGCCTTTCTTCATAAATCTTATTTGTTTCTTCGACACAGGTCTGGGAAGAGCAGAGGGCTGCGATGCCTGCAATCTGGATAGCATCAAAGACGCCTGAATCCACATTGGATTTGACCTTGCCGAGCCCTTTTATAATGTCTTTGTTTCCGACTGCAAACCCAAGCCTCCAGCCTGTCATGTTATAGGTCTTGGAATGCGAATAGAGTTCTATGCCAATATCCATTGCCCCGTCTGCAGCAAGGAAAGAGGGAGCTTCATATCCGTCGTAAGTCATCTGGCAATAAGCGTTGTCATGCACTGCAATGATGTTGTGCTTTTTGCAGAACTCAACGACCTTTTCGAAGAACTGCATGTCGGCAGTTGCAGCAGTCGGATTGTTCGGGTAATTAAAGAAGAACAACTTTGCTTTTTTCAGGACATCCTCAGGAATTGAGTTTAGATCCGGCAGGAAATCATTTTCTGCAGTCAGCGGCAGCGGATATGGCTCTCCGCCTGCAAACATTGTTCCTATTTTGTAAACCGGATACCCGGGATCAGTGTAGAGCACGACATCCCCAGGGTTGATGAAAGCGAGTGGAATATGCGCAACCGCTTCCTTTGATCCTATAAGGGAGAGGACTTCAGTCGCAGGGTCAAGCTCAATCCCTTTATATTTCTTACACCATTCCGCCGCCGCTTTCCTGAAATCCAGCATACCGGCATAAGAAGGATACTGATGCGTTTTTGGGTCGCAGACTGCCTCTCGCATTGCCTCGACAATGTGAGGGTGTGTAGGCAGGTCGGGATCTCCCACGCCAAGGTCGATCACATCGACTCCTCTAGCAATTAGTTCGTCTCTTGCTTCATCTATTGCTGCAAAAAGGTATGGGGGTAATGCATTGATTCGATCAGAATACATTGATAACGTCACCTGAAGATGATTGGCATGCGTAAGTTCTCATAGTTACGGTATTTGGAATATTAAAAGGTATGGGATCAGATATTAAGGGAAAAACTCAAAGGTATTCAAAATATATCAATCATTATTTTTATTTATACAATTCTCTGTTTGTTCAAAACGTTCTTTGTATTTATCAAATTATCAATTTTTATAGCTATTCTATATTTATCAAATACTTATTTTAAATTTTATATTTATAATTAAGCCAATGCTAAAACCAATTTCACTTCCAAATCGATAAATTTCAGACTATTTTCCAAAAATTATAAAGAACTTGCCTAATAATCTAGAATAATAAATATTTGATAAGCTATTTTGAGTATTAGGATGGCTCATTTAATAAGATAAATATGATCAAACAGTTAGAGTTACTTTGTTAATAATTATCAAGCAAAAAGATAGATAAATATGTGTGAGATCAAATCTGTTTATTTAAACTTACCAATAATCAGGCAAGAATAATCTTATTAACATAACCTATTAATGGGGAAAATAGGGGACCAGTTGATTCCTATGAATAATTTATTAGAGCTGCAAGCTTCTTCATACGGCTTATTTACGTTTATTATAATGATTATTATCACGTCATTATTTGTTTATTTAGTTAAGTCTTACTATGGAAACAGTAAAGATAAAACTGAAAAATCGAAAGATTTTAAATATAAAAATATTATTATTTTTGCTATTATATTAACGATTTTTTTTGTTACTGTGTATTTTGTACACGAGAGCCCAATTGCCTGGACTGTAAGAGGAGATGTATTAGCTAATTCAGGGAATTATAAAGAAGCAATAAATGCTTACGATAAAGCAATTGAACTTGATCCTCAAAATCCAGATGTCTGGAATAATAAAGGAGTTGCTCTTTCCAATTTAAGTAATTATGAAGGAGCAATAAAAGCCTATAATAAAGCACTTGAACTTGATCCTCAAAACTCGCTTTTCTGGTATAATAAAGGGAAAACTCTATACGATTTAGGCAAGCAAGAAGAATCAATAAAAGCCTACAAGGAATCGATAGAGGCTAGTGAAAATGCAATTAAGATTAATCCTCGAAACTCGCTTGCTTGGTATAATAAAGGGTCAGCTCTTCAAGAGCTAGGTGATTACCAGAAAGCGATAACAGCCTACAATAAGGCAATTGAGGTCTATCCGGAGTACAAAGAAGCCTGGTACAAGAAAGGATTAGCCTTTTACAACTCAGGTAATTATGAAGAAGCAGTAAAAGCCTGTAATAAAACAATTGAGCTTGACCCTCAAGACCCACGTGTCTGGGCTAATAAAGGAAATGCTTTGTCTAAATTAAGTAATTACGAGGAAGCAATTACAGCATACAATAAAGCAATTGAGCTTGATCCTCAAAACTCAGTTGCCTGGAATGGTTTAGGATTCGCCGTAGCCAGTTTAGGTAACTACGAAGAATCAATCAAGTTCTACAACAAAGCAATAGAAATTGATCCTCAGAATTCAGAGGCTTTGAGTAATAAAGGATTTGCTCTTTACAATTTAGGTAACCGCGAGGAAGCGATAAAAGCTTTAGATAAAGCAATAGAAGTAAACCCTCAAGGTGCAGTTGCTTGGTATAATAAAGGATCGGTTCTTAAGAATTTAGGTAATTACAAGGAGGCAGTTAAAGCGCTTGACAGAGCAACTGAATTAGACCCTAAGAGAACATCTGCTTGGAATAATAAAGGAAATGCTCTGTCTAGTTTAGGGAACTATGCTGAGGCAATAAAAGCATATAATAAAGCAATTGAAATCGATCCTCAAAACCCAGAAGCTTGGAATAATAAGGGAATTGCTCTGTCTGGCTTAGGAAGTTACGAAGAATCAATCAAAGCCTTTGATAAGGCAATAGAGATTAACCCTTCAAGTTCAGTTACTTGGGCCAATAAGGGATTAGTTCTGTCTATATTAGGGAATTACGAAGAAGCAGTAAAAGCTTTTGATAAATCCATAGAAATTGACCCTCAGAATTCAATTGCTTGGGTTAATAAAGGAAACGCTCTCTACAATTTAGGTGATTATGAAGGAGTAATAAAAGCCTGTGATAAGGCAATTGAACTTAATCCTAATAACTTAAATGCTTGGACCAATAAAGGTAAAGCCCTGTCTAGTTTAGGTGATTATGAAGAAGCAATAAAAGCCTACGACAAGGCACTTGAGATTGATCCTCAAGATCCACTCGCTTGGAATAATCGAGAAATTGCTTTTGGTCATTTAAACAATTACGAGGAAGCATTACAAGCTCACAATAGAGAGATAATAAGTGATTCCGAAGATCCAGAAGTCTCATGGAACAATAAAGGGTTAGCTCTTTACTATTCAGGTAATTACGAAGAAGCAGTAAAAGCCTATGATAAGGCAATTGAAGTTGATCCAGAATATGCGGATGCCTGGCTCAATAAAGGAAATTCTCTTTCTAGTTTAGAGAATTACGAGGAAGCAATAAAAGCATATGACATAGCAATTGAACTTAACCCTCAAAACTCACTTGCTTGGAATAATAAAGGGTTAGCTCTCAACAATTCGGGTTATTATGTGGAAGCAATAAATGCATACGATAAGGCTATTGAGATTAACCCCCAAGATTCAATTGCCTGGACTAATAAAGGAAATGCTCTATCTGGTTTAGTTAACTACGAAGAAGCAGTGAAGGCCTTTGATAAAGCAACTGAGCTTTATCCACAAAACTCACATGCTTGGAACAACAAAGGCTTGGCTCTTTATAGTTTAGGCTATTATGAGGAAGCATTAAATGCCTTTGATAGAGTAATTGAAATCGACCCTCAAAATGCAGTTGCTTGGACTAATAAAGGACATATTCTCGATATTCTAGGCAACTACAAAGAAGCAATTAAAACATATGATAGAATGATTGAACTTGATCCTCAAAATTCACTTGCTTGGAATAACAAAGCAGCTGATCTTGGTTATTTAGGTAACCATGAGGAAGCAATAAAAGCTTTTGATAAAGCACTTGAACTTGATCCTCAAAATTCACTCGCTTGGTATAACAAAGGATTATCTCTCCATAGTTTAGGCTACTATGAAGAAGCAATAAAAGCCTATGATAAGGCAATTGAAGTTAATCCAGAGTATACAGATGCTTGGAACAATAGAGGATCAGCGTTTTTCTGGATAGGTAACTACGAAGAAGCGATGAAAAACTACAATAAAACAATTGAACTTAACCCTAAGTACTCACTTGCTTGGTATAATCGTGCATGCGTATATTCTCTTATCGGCGACAAAGAGCAGTCAATATCTGATTTGAGGTACGCTATTGAAATTAATCCTGCATATAAAGAAATGGTGAAAGTAGATCGTAAATTTGAACATTTGTGGGATAGTGAAGAATTTAAAAAATTATTGAATACTACTGAGTAACTTTGTGAATCAACTAGTATTGAGATTATATCTCAATACTCATTGATACTAAAACAAGTGTCTGAGAGACTGTCTTAAAATTAAATAATATTTGTAACCAGATTATTTGCTAGTGCCAGAACTCAATTGATTATTGGGAATTTGAAAAATTTGAGACCCAATTTTGATTTCTGGATTTGATTTCTGGAATTAGCTAAAATGTTTAAAGGATTCTTCTATATTTCTATCTATTTCTTGTTGTATAACTTCGGTCTTATTTTCCATACTTCCGGTTATAATTCCTTCTATAGTTCCATTTAAGGTCGTATTATCCATTTTTCCAGTTACGTTTCCGATGATAGCTCCGATTATAGTCATATTATTCGTATTTCCGGCCACTCCGGTCATATTTCCGGTCATGTTACAAATAAAAGTACCAGTCATATTTCCTGTCGTGTTCCCAGTCATGTTACAAATAAAGGTTCCAGTTATATTTCCGGTAACATTCTCAGTCATGTCTCCTGTATGATTTAATAAATGCAGGAGACGATACTGGGAACCCACCAAGCCTGCGCCACCGCCGTCTGCTAGGTCTCTGTCAGAATTTAATGCTTGTACGGACCCAAGAAAGAAAACTAAGCATAATGCTAGTAGAGAGACGATTAATTTTATTTTCATTCTTTACCCCCGTTTGCGAATTAGATCATTGGGATCTATTCATATATAATTTAAATAAAATTTATTTAATAGAGATGCATATATAATATGCAATCGGATTATAAATAATTAGTCTCTTCTAACTAAAGTTACATTTTTTCCATTTTTTTCAGGCCTTTCGAGAACATATATTGGTATATATTGGTATATATTATCATATCTGTAATAAAATAATATAAATTGTATATTAAAGTTTAATTCTTTAAGAATTGTCCTTTATACCTTTAATTTCATTTTGTGAAGAATACGTTTTATCAAGTATTTTTTGCTATAATTTGGCATAAAAGTGAGAAGTTGTTCCGCACGTGTCTCTCATTTTCCGTAATTGCTAATACTAATTTCCAACTTTGTAGAAAACCTATCTAAATCAGTTACAATAGGCTGAAAATCAGGAAGTAAAAACAGGTAAAGCTATTCAGTTCAAATTAATGAAAAATTCTTTATTTCAGAGGATTTCTACAGAACCGGTTTTTTCTTTATTACATAACTAAAAAATTTACAATTAGATTATTGAAATAAAATATCATTAAATTCAATTAAAACTGTTTTAAACAAATATTTTGCAAAGTAAATATTATTTCTAGCATTATTGAAAAAAATAAGATTTTTTGTGGAAAAATAGTGGAACTTCAATTATAAAACTCTTTAGGTTATTCAAGGTTGTAACAGAGTACAAAAGCGCATGTCAGAATCGATGCATTCAAGAGGTACACCTTATAGTTTTCCAGATTATATGTTTCATGCAGTCCTGAGAAAAGTCTAACCCAATAAATTGCTATAAAGGGCCATAATATTAACAGAATAGAAAAGGATAACCATATAAGTGACCTTGAGCCTACGTAGTAGATTAATGCCGTATACAATGTTTCAGAAATTTTTTCTATACTTAATGCTCCAAGTAGATATGGTACAAAGAGAGTGCCGAATAAGAAACTAATTACAGCCAGGAATAACTGAAATACATGTGCCATAGGAAAAAGAAAAAGAAATAGTAGAAGGCTTTTATTATTAAAAGAATAAGTAGCCATCCAGCATCTTATAATGATTGGAGGATGGGTTATTTGAGATAGAAGCCACTGTTTCACTGTCGTTTCTCTTTTCAGCTTTTCTATAGCCTTTAGAGAAGTAACACCTAAACCGCCCTTTGACTTTATCATGAACCTGTCTGCATTTAGCTCTGCACACCAGATACCTATTATGGGGAGAACATAATAGGCTAAGTTTTGAAAAAGTATAGGTAATGGATAATATATTAAATTCATTAAGAGGTATTGAGGTACGAATGTTTTACGATAAGAGGTTCCTGTAAAATCGATAAAAGCTAAAGCTATTTGGAGAAGGAAAACAAAGAAAATAATACTGAATGTATGTCTAAGTACAAACTCAAAGGAACTACCTGCTCCAAGAATCAAAGCATCTCCATTTCTATAATGACCAATCTCATGGAAAAGCACTGCCTGAGCGTTTTCTCTGTCTAAGCGCCATGACTTGACAAATTTTCCAAATATTGCTATGCCAGTTTTACGATATCCTATTGGATAGATAAATACTACTTCTTTTGAGCTAAGAAGATTTGCTTTAATTTTAAGATCCGGAGCGTGAAATTTAAGAAAATCTTCAATCTCGACAATTGCTGGGACTTGTTGATAATTTTCGGTTAAATTATATTTTTTTTCAACATAGTATTTTCGTATTGACGGAAATAATAAATTCAAAGCACCTAAAAACAGAAATATTCTGGGAATCCAGTAGGGTGCATTTATTAATTCAAATCTCCTAATAAGGGCCATGTCCACAAAAGTAGGATCTGTTGGAAAGAGAAAATCAATAAAATCTGTCTTCAGCTTTACTATCAGATTAGGTAATTCGTAAATATATAAGAAAAGACATACCCATATCCAAGGAGGAAGAGTTTGGCACTTCTCATTTTTGGGCATAGAATCACTTGGACCCAGCAACTTTTTCCACAAATATTACAGAAATGGATGGATCTTTTAATAGTGTAATAACAACATTCGAAATAACTTTTTCACATTGTTCATCAGGAAGACCAGAAGCTTTCAATTCTGTTGAAAACGTATCGAAGACTGTTGTTAGAACTGAAGAGTATTTTTCAGGTAGCTTACTATTTATTTCCTTTATCTTGAGCTTATCACATATACCCAGAAGATTGTTTATAATTGAGAGGTTCTCATCATCTACTGATAAAATCTTGAGTATAAAAGGAGAAGCAACTGCTATTCCCTTCAAAATCCATGGGAAAAGTAATATGCCTTCAAATAATCCAAAAGCCCCAAGTTCTGTACTCTCTTGCCTTCCAAAAAGAGATTCTTTTTCTTTTCCGCCTCGGATAAAAGCTTCAGCTATAAGAGGCGCCAGATCAATCTCATCAGGTACTGTGGCTTCCGCAATCTTTGTGGATAAATCAGTCACAATATCCATAAGTATTCCCTCTCTTGGTAGATAAGCCCTACAAAAAAGATTAAATATTTCTTATCGATTTCTGGATATACTCTCACCCTTAGTTCTTCTTTTATGTATTAATCTCCACGATATATAATCAGAGGAAACGTTTGTCAGAATCATCTCTCTGAAGGCTTATGTTTGATTAACAGTAGCTTATTCAACTGTAAATGATCGTTATAGCATTAAGTGTAAAGTTTTAAGGTAAATTAAGTACTGCTCAAGTTTCTAAGCATATTTTAGACCCAAAGCTTCATATTTCACTCTGAAACTAAAAAATTTAGCAATTTATCTTTTTTATTTTACTACATCCTATTATTTATTAGATTTTTGTATAGATATAATATATTACAGCGCCATAGTTATCTTCCGTTTTTCCCGCCAAAAACAGTTCATAGATCGTATTCCCAAGAATTAAGATAACTCTTTCAACAGCCGATAATTTACTCGATTCTCATCAAGTCTGCTCAGCTTAATCAGTAGATATCTAAGGCTTTGTTGATATCATTGTGCGACTTTACCTGACTGTACACACTTATCCTGATATATTCTGTATTTAAACGAAATTTATATCTTTTAATCACATGATTTTACGATTATGCTCTCACTGCTTAGTCCTCAGTCAATGCCTGTAATAGAAGGCATCAGAATCCCAATGAATTTTACGTAGTTCTTAAGGAACCTGTACCTCTGGCTGGTATGTCTTATCCAGGAGTGCGTACGTCCTGGGAGAAAATTAGGAATGCAGGTTTTTCAAGTGTTGTCTGTATCTGTGATTCTGATGTATCTTATAATCCCTATCCTCTAATCCCTATCCTCTCAAGTTTCTTTTTTCTGCGGAATTAGAAGACCTTCACTATTGGTAATGCTCCATATGATCCTGAAACACTTGAGTGGTTTGTCAGAAAGGCAACTAATGTAACAAGAAAAGAAATGGATACAGGGAAAGGTATTGTTGTCCACTGCATGGGAGGTATAGGTAGAACTGGTACGGTTCTGGGGTGCGTGCTTAGAGATCTTGGTTTTTCGACTGATGAAGTGATAAATTATCTGGATAGGATACAAAAATTTATAGGGTTCCGAAGATGGTCGGAAACTAAATGGCAGGCGGAAATGGTACGCAAATACTGAGAAAAACTTTGGACTTATATAATACGTGAATTAGAAGGAGCAGGGAAAGTTTTTCGGTCTTATCTGGAGTTCAATTCGTCTCTGCTTTTCCTGTCAATTCGATATATTTTGATAAATATTGACAGAAATTATAAAAATAGATGAAGTAGAATTAATTAAATAAAACTGGTTCATAGAGAACAACTGAAAAAAGGATTGTGCCC
Source organism: Methanosarcina sp. UBA411 (assembly GCF_002495725.1). NCBI lineage: Archaea > Methanobacteriati > Methanobacteriota > Methanomicrobia > Methanosarcinales > Methanosarcinaceae > Methanosarcina > Methanosarcina sp. UBA411. The sequence goes on along the minus strand of NZ_DAGK01000027.1, from coordinate 20,593 downwards.
TCTGATATTTAGAAAAAGCTTGATGCATAGCTAAGTAATTTAGCTTACTAGAACACTTATGTTATCCTTTCAAGATTTCTTTTAACCTGTTATTACTCAGGCATTGTAGGCATCATAAATCTGCCAGACCCATATAATTGTCCATATTAAAAATCCAGTCCCGAAAATGTGCATTGCCCCTGTAATTATGAAGGCTATCCAGATGCCCAGAGCCTTTAACAGATGTCCTTTTACAATTTGGCCCAGGCCAGGGAAGAAAAAAGAAAATAAGGCTGGAATCCCGTGTGTTCTGCAACAATTCATAGAACTTACCTTTTTTAAGACATTTAACAAGAGAGCGTATATAAATAGTTTAACTTAAAAAGGTTTTTCCCTTTAAAGTGACCTCCTCTAAAACTCAGCCTATAAAATAAATTTTTTAACCTGCTTTTCATGCATTGTAGGCATCATAAATCTGTGCAATCCAGACAACCATTCCAATTAAAAATCCTATACCGATGACGCTCATAAATAGACTTATTAGCAGGGCTGCCCAGATGCCACTGCTTTGGATACCTGTCCCTTTACAAGCTGGCCCAGACCAGGAATGAAAAAAGAAAATAACGCAGGAACTCCGTGTGTTTTCTTACAGTGACAGTTCATATGATCACTTCCCCAAGTTAAATTCTCAAGTCGAATTCAAAATTCACTTACTTCTAAATTTCTTCTAACTTTTTGAAAATATATCCCAAAATTAATATATATTATATTATTAAACTATGAGCTATATCTAAACTGCCACCTAAAAAATAATTGAATGTATAGCCTTAAAGTTTCAGGTGAACTTTCCTGAAAAACATTATTTTTCAACCTACTAATAATGGTTGTCTATTTTAATTTATAGGTTGTAGGAGCCTGGTTATGGATAAAGAGGATAATAAAAATTCGATTTGGAAACAAATTAAATCAATGTGGAACTCGCTACCAGAACTTATAAAGTTATTTGGTACCATACTGAGTATAGCTATTGCCCTAAAAGCTCTTTTTCCCGCAGCTGTGGTCGGAATAAGTAATTTTGATGCAGACCCGGGAATTGTCGAGCCAGGAGGATCTTCTGTTTTGAACTGGGGCGTCTCTGGAGCTGACAATATTACAATAGAGCCTGGTATAGGACCTGTAAGTTCAAATGGATCAATTTCCGTATCCCCTTCCGAAACTACAACGTATAAATTAATAGCTAATAGTAAAGGAAAAGAGAAAGTAGCACTCTGCACGGTTACGGTTAGCGAAGGATCTAAAGAGCCTCTTCTCATCAGTTCGTTTGATGCAAACCCTGATTCCATCACACCCGGCAAGAGTGCAGTCCTGAACTGGCACGTTTCCGGTGTTTCAAATGTTACCATAGAACCTGATATTGGAGTTAGAGAGCCCACTGGAACATTGAATGTGTCTCCTGCTAGCACTACGACGTATAAGCTTACAGCTTCAAACGGCGATAAAGAAGATGCAGCTTACTGTACCGTTGCAGTTGAGGAAAATTCTGCTTCTTCTGAAAACATTTCCGCATCGAATCTTCCGTCTGCAGAAGAAAACCTGACATCTCAGGAGAATCCGATATCAGAAGAGGCTTCAGAATCTCAAGACAATTCGGCACTTCAAGAGAATCAGGCATCACAGAATAATTCAAAAATTCAGGATAATCAGGCATCTCAAGAAAGCCTGCCATCTATCGGCTCATTTAACGCAAATCCAGATGCTATCGAGAAAGGGGAGAGCTCAAGTTTAACATGGAGTGTCTCTGGAGCCTCGAAAGTCTCTATAGAGCCTGGGATAGGAACCGTAGGTTTAACTGGCAGCCAGCGTATATTTCCCGACGAAACCACGACTTATACCCTGACTGCTACAAACCAGTTCGGAAGCACAGATGCCACCAAAATCGTGCTTGTACAGGAGAAGTCTTCTGCACCCGTATCTGAAGAACCAGTTTCGATACCTTCTCATTCGCCAACTTCAACGCAAGAGCAGCCCTCACCAGCTAATAGAACAGAATTCAATAATTCCACCTCCGGGATTGAATCTCCCCAGAATGAGGCATTATAAAAAAGTTAATATAAAATAATTATCTAACCTGCGGAAAAATATTTAATTTTCGATGCACAGTTTTAATTAAATAGAGGAACTACCATAAAGAGAGAAAATTCTAGTAAAAACTCTTATAACGAACAGACCTACCAGAACTATGATTAGCAAAAAACAGACTTCAAACCTTCCGGAATGGAACCCCCCTGCCCCTTCAACTGTCTATATAAAAATTAAAAATATTCCATACGAGACTTTCAAAGCACGGCTGAATGAGGGGCTGGTTACCACTGAGCTTGATCAGATTCGATATAGGCTGGAAAGGCGAATCTACTGCTGCGGGGTCTGTTCCAAGCATGTTAATGAGTACTGCGTCATTACAAACCGGAAGGTTGAGCCAGGATGGATTTGCAAGGCTTTTGTGCCAAAAGAAGAATTCATATACCTTGATACCCAGCCTGGTTCGGAAATATCCCCTGAGTATAGGTATCTTTCGGAAACTGGACTTCGGAAAAACAATCTCGAAGGTGAAACTCCGGAAGAAAGTAACCCGAAAAGTTCAGAAAGCTTTTACGATGACGGAGTAAATCTTTACAGACAGGGCAGGCTCAGGCTTGCACTTGAGGCTTTTGACACGGTACTTTCTGAAAACCCCAAAAATTTTCCAGCCCTGTTTCATAAAGGAAATACCTTGTTAAAACTCAAACGCTACGATGAGGCTCTTGAAACATTTAAATGTGCCTCCAGAATAAATCCGGATCATCCAGGGCTCTGGACCAATATCGGATTTGCATTAGTAAAGCTCGAGCGCTTCAGGCAGGCACTTGAAGCTTTCGAGAAATCTATTTCTCTGAACCCGGTACAGAAAAATGCCTGGGAAGGAAAAGACACTGTGCTTTTCCGGATGCTCAGATGTGAGGAGAAACTAAAGGAATTCGAAAAAGCCCTGGAAGAGAAGCCTGATAATGCAAGCATCTGGTTTGAGAAAGGCAAATTACATTTAAAGCTAGGAGAGGTAGAGGAATCCAGAGAAGCTTTTGAAAAAGCCCTTGAGGAAAGACCTGAAAATGCAGAAGCCTGGCATCTCAGGGGAAAAATCCTTTTTGAAACCGGCTCTGAAAAAGAAGCCCTGCATGCTTTTGAAAAGGCAACTCGGAAGAAACCAGACTTTCCTGAAGCCTGGTATGAAAAAGGCAGGATTTTCCTGAGACTTAGAAACCCTAAAGGAGCAGAAAATGCGTTTAAAATCGCAGCTGACCTGTGGGAAAGCAAGGGACTCAAAGCAAACGCTGAAACTGCCCGTTCAAGGATTAAAAGACTCGCAACAGATAAAGCTGGTTTTTAAAACTAACATATACTGTTCTTAACAAATATTACTTCATTAACTAACAGTCACTTTTTTTGCCTGTCTTCTATAAGCTCTTATTCCAAATCCAACTAATAAATAAAGAATTGATGTGATAATTCCAGTGATTGGTGAAATAAGAATTTCTTTTCCTGCTGCAATGCTGATAAAACCTGATATAACTAAGGGATTTATTAGCGAATCCTCTACCATATGTAATACAACGCCCGGCCAAATAGAATTTGTTACCCTATAGAGCTCAATAAACATCACCGCCCAACATATCATTGTTATAATAGAAATAATGGAAAATATAGTTCGGCTGACAGGTAACACTACTTGCATATCTGTTTCCGGTAAAAAGACCAGGTAATATGGAATATGCCACATTCCCCAAACAATGCCAACTGTGAGATATATTTTCCAATCATTAAGGTTTAATTTGACGAGCTGTGAAGTTAAATAGCCATACAAAGGAGCCCCATCAAAAATATCTATAATAAAACTGATTAACAGGGTACTGGAAAACAGCAAAATAAAAGGTCTGAGGTCAAATGCTGATAAGTCGATCCACTTTGTCATATCCCCAATTATAAGAACTATCGCTGTTACAACAGGAAAAATCAAAGCAGCAATCAAGTACCATTTTATGTTTCCTTTGAAATTCGGCTTGAAACCAATATCACTCCAACTGCCCCTTGAAAAAATGGTGATTGCAATTGCAGCCAGCATAGGTAACACTAACCATATTCCCATACCAGTAGAATCGCCTTTGGATTGCTCGGTAAGGAGTGAATCTACAAGAGCACCTATCCACCCACTGAGAATAACAATTACAATAAATATAACAGTATTGCGAAAAAGTTTCTTATTCATACAAACCTCTCTTTAACAAATATTAATAACCTTTATTCAAAATATTTTGCAACCTAGACTTAAGTATATTTTTCTTTATAACTAAATTGTCCAAATCTTCAAAATATATCAGATTATTAATAAAAATATCAATTATTTATTTTACTGGATTATATATTTTAGATGAGACTAAGCTGATTTTTAATAATACATATTTTCAACGCCGACAGTAATAATAAACTATCAGGCGACTTAATGCAAACTTTTGCACTCAAGACTACATTCGTCTTTTACAGCAGATCCTCCAAAACTTATGGGTTTGTAATGGAAATCATTCGTAAAGTATACTATGAGCAGGACTGACTTAATTATAAGTAATAGAAAGTTGCAATATGTCTGTTAAATAATTAGGTAACTGTTGGTCTTGGATTGGTTTACCAGCATCTTGCTCTCTCAAACCTAGACAGTGTAAATATTATTAGATTAAATTTTCTGGTTAAGATGGATTTTTTGAACCTCTCAGAGTCCTTACACGAGGCTTATACCACGTACAATATTGAAGAATATTAAAGAGGCAATTTCAAAAAAATAAACGAGTCGCAGAAAAATAACAATGAAATTATGAAAATCAAAAACGGGAAATTCTTAGATAACATAAAAAAGGAATTTTTGTATCATAATGGGAAAAAGGAGGCTTTTAAATCCCTTAAGAAAGAAAAAACGCTTAATATTGTCTTCATTTAAGAGGTCTGACACAATGAAATTTCACAATTTCAAAACATATGTGAGACATGGTTTATTTCTCATCTTAATAACTAGTCTGATCGGCATTGCAAATGCAGATACAAATCAACTTGTGTATTATAACTGGTCTGCAGATACCGGAGATATTATAATTGACAATTCGGGACACGGGAACAACGGTATAAATAATGGTAGTACAACCTTTATTCTGCCAACTGGACAAATAGGAAGACACTTTAACGGACAAAACCGGATAACAATAACTAATAATGACGAACTGGCATTTACTGATCCACATATAACTTGTGGAGTGTTTTTCCGGTACGATTCAAGCAATCCGGCTCGTAATACATACCTCGTTTCTAAGGGAAATACCGCCTTCAGGATCAGTATTGACCATACGAATTCCTTGCTTACATATGAGATTTATGCAGACGGCCAGTCCATCCACGGCTCGAGTACAACTCGCATACAACCTGATAAAGATTATGAAGCTATCGTAACATACGATGGTGATCATGCTCAACTGTACATCAATGGACTTGCTAATGGAGAAGGCGTGGATCATACGGCTGCGACTCTAGGCCCGAGCTATATCACGGAAAACTGGACGATAGGCTCATCTTCTGATGCTACGTACGGGCTAAACGGGGCAGTATATGCTTTTTATGTGTATAACAGGACATTGAACTCGTCCGAAATCTTAGATTTATATGCGAGAGATCTCCATAGTATAAAGAACTTAAGTAAACCCGGAGGTATTGCTTTATCTTGGGATGACTCAGGGCATATTCAATCATGTTATCAATATTTACCAATCTTCCAGAAATATAGTGCCACGTGCACTATTAATGTAAATAATATAAATACCCGAAGACAGTCTGAAATCGAATTAAAAGAACTGAAGGAACTGCATGAGGCCGGATGGGAAGTAGCTTTGCATGGATATAATCACGCAGACTCGGTTGGATTTCTAAATAGTAACACTCCTGAAATGTGGCTAGACCAGGAAATATTACCGAATATCGTAGAAATCACCCGTTACGGCTATACGGTTTGTACCCTCGCATACCCCTATTCAAGTAGAAATGCAGTTACTGATGCAGCAGTAGCCCCATACTTCCGGACACTCCGAACGAGAGCTCCCACAATAATAAATGGAAATATAAATGAAACAACCCTGGCCTATTACAATTGGGATGATACTCAACTTCTGTATGGGATTGAAATCGACGACCAGTCAATTGGTGCCAACCTGCCGTCTATAGAACATGGAATCGATTACGCAATAAAAACAGGGAGCGTACTTGTGTTATTCGGGCATGCAATTACTCCAAATGTTACCGGGCCGTACCAGACTTCAACCTCAAGACTGGATTCGATTCTAAACTATACCTGTCAGAATGGAGGTGAATTTTATCGTATGGGAGAGCTTGGCAATTCGTCCTGGAAACAAGTCCCCAGATTCTCAAAGGTCACTGCAAACTACACGGTTTCCCGAAATAGTGTATTTGTCGGAGAAAACGTGACATTTATGGATTACAGTATCAACCAGGACACTGAAATGCTTGACTTTGATGACGGTTCGCCTGTGAGCAGTACTGCAAATGTTGTTCACACATATGCAACGCCAGGAGTTTATAAGGTTAATCTAACGGTAGCAAATGAAGTTTCGAGCGATTCGATGATTCAAACAATTACGGTTATCCATGCGACACCTCCATCTGCTGATTTCACCAGTAATTGTACGGAAGGACATCGGCCACTATGTATAGCGTTCACGGACACATCAACCGGACTTCCAGAGTCCTGGTCCTGGGATTTTGGGGATGAAAATAAGTCATCAGCCCAGAATCCGGTACATGAATACTCGAAGGCTGGAAATTACTCTGTTAAATTAACCGTAGAAAATAGCAAAGGATCAAATTCGATTGAAAAACAAAATTATATAACAGTATCGACAAAAACTCCTTTGTCTAATTTCCGCTCGAATATAACAAGTGGAAATATCCCGTTAACTGTTAAGTTTAATGATACTAGCACCGGGTCTCCAGCCTCATGGAACTGGGACTTTGGAGATAGAACGAGTTCGACTGAGCAGAACCCAACACATACTTATTTTTCAGCAGGAACCTATAAAGTCACTCTGGTAGTGAGCAACGCCGACGGAAACACTTCAAAAACAGCTACAATAACCGCACTTGAGAACAATGACTCAAGCAGCGGAAGCGGTGATTCAAGCGGCGAAAGCGGCGGTTCAGGTGGAGGAGGCACCCACAGCAGTGGTGGTAGCGGTGGAGGCGGAGCAGGCGGTTCTCCTGAGCCTGCAAAGAATGTAAAAGTAAAAGAACTTTCGCAGACTTACATAAAAAGCGGAACCCCTGTAAAATTTGATTTCCCAAAGAATGCCACTGCTATTGTTTATTTGAGCTTTGATTCAAAGAAGACGACTGGCAAGACAACAACGGTTGTTGAGATGCTGAAAGGCAAATCTACGCTTACGCCGGACGCTCCCGAAGGAGAGGTTTACAATTACCTCAATATCTGGGCTGGAAATGGCGGATACGGAACAGATAAGAGCATCGAAAACGCGGTTGTATGTTTCAAAGTTGAAAAATCATGGATCCGGGATAAAAGCATTGACCAGACTTCAATCAGCCTTAACAGGTACAGTGATAAGAAATGGAATAAACTTCCAGTCACCCTGTTAAAGGAAGACAATAAATACCTGTATTTCACAGCCGAAACCCCAGGATTCTCTCCTTTTGCAATAACAAGCAAGCTTACGGGAAAAGAAAATGTAGTTGAGATACTGCCTGAACCCAAAACAGAAGATACAGAAAGTGATACTCAAGATATGGCAGCCAATATTGAACAGAATTCTGAGAAGAAGGAAAAAACTAATGAGATGCCTGGATTTGAAGTAATTTACGGTATTATCGGGCTGCTTGGATTATTCCTGTATAAAAGGAGATAAATATTGTTAGATAGTATGGATAACTATTCCTGCTATCTAATTTTAATTTATTTTAAAATATCAAGGAAAAAGGCTCTTCCTGAAAGCTGTACATTTCTTGAGAAAAACTATTGCTTTTAAATTTATTCAAATATTTTAGGCGATTTTTCAGCAGTTTCTTTTCCAGTGATGTGTATGACAAAAGTATTCATAATATTGCCCACGCAATCTGCTCTTTTTTTAGATCTTAGAATGTAATTAATCGTAGTTTTATTGGTTTCAATTTCCAATAAGCAATCTGAATTTTTTTCGTTTTGCTCTGTTAAGATTTTGTTAACAGCTTCCGTGTACATCCTCCCAATCCTGGTCAGCTTGTTCTCAAACATTGGCATCTTTAAGCATACGTACAAGTATTTGTTGACCCTTAAAGCCTCTAAAAACTCCCCATTAGGAATTCTTTTTATGTGTCTTTGAAGCTTAGTGTTAATTGAGTCTTCAATTGCTTCTCTCGTAAACTCTTCTTCCCTTTCTGCCAGCTCCTGTTTTTTCCCTATGGTTTCCGCCAAACTGACTGCATTACTCATCCTTCTTACCCCTTATTTCCATCTGTACAATATAATCGTTAAGAATAATAAGAATCCATTTTTATTAAAATTCATTTATATTAAGATAAATATAAAAACTGCGGACTTCAATATAAAAGTAGCAGAAAAAGAAGTTCTGAGTAAACGCGGTAACCGAAGTAATGATTTTTGAGTAAATAGGGTAACCGAAATTGAGATCTGACCTCAAAGAACAAATTAGCCATTTCCTCAGATTGGTAATCCAACGGTATTTTTGGTTGCTTATCAGTGGTCGAAGAACTGTGAGGTAGCCGCGAGCGCTTTCAGATTGGCACGCTTGTCTGTCCCAGGGTTTCCCGATGAAACTGCGGCTGGAATCTAAAAAATAACGAGAAGGATGAAATTCAAAATTATAAACTCCTGTGAAAAATCATAGTACATTTATAGATAAGCATGTGTAACATAACGCCGCATCATTCTGTGGCTATTGAAATAATAGGCTATCATGCCTATGGAGTTGTTAATTAGCTTAAACCATTCATCCTTGCGGTCATAGTACATGGGGACTATAATATAATACAGCTTATTGTAAAGGTCGCTGAGTTCGGCAGCTTTTGCTTCTTCTTCAGAAAGTTTTTCTTCAGGCTGCGGGCCTATTGCCCAGCCGGTCACGCCTTCAATCCAGCCTTCGATCCACCAGCCATCTAGTACACTGAGATTGACGACCCCGTTATGGGCAGCTTTCATGCCGCTTGTACCTGAGGCTTCATAGGGGCGGGTTGGAGTGTTCAGCCAGATATCGACCCCGGAGACCATTTTTGCAGCCAGGTCTATATCGTAATTTTCCAGAAAAACAATCTTTATTTCTTCCCTAAGGATTTCCATATCTTTAAAGATATCCCTGATAAGCTGTTTTCCTGCTTCGTCATGGGGATGGGCTTTGCCTGCAAAGATAAGTTGAATTTTTCCTCGTCTGTTTATTTTTCTGAGCATTTCAAGGTTGGACAGAACTAGGGTTGCACGCTTGTATGCAGTCATGCGCCGTGCAAAGCCGATTGTCAGAACTTCATAATCCATGCCTACTCCTGTCCTTTTGTTTACCTCATCGATAAGGGCCTTTTTTGCGTTCCAGTGTGCTTCCCAGATCTCTGTATCCGGTATTCCATCTATCCTGACCAGAAGTTCAGGCTCATTTGCCCAGCCAGGCATGTAGCGGTCATATAGTTTCCTGAAGTAAGGAGAAGTCCAAGTATATGAGTGGACACCATTTGTTATCGCCTGAATTTTGTAGCCCGGGAAGAGTTCGCTTGAGATCATGCTGTGCCTCTTTGTGACTCCATTGACATAGTTCGACAGGTTAAGAGCAAAAAGGCTTGTATTAAATCGGTCAGATCCTCCGAATCTTCTGAGGATATCTACACTCTTTTTGTCCTGGATGAGGTCTTCTACAAGCCCGTAATCAAATTTGTCGTGTCCTGCTTCTACGGGGGTATGTGTGGTAAAAATACAGAGTTCCTTCACTTTCACAGGATCGGTGCCATTACACTTCAGGAGTTCCAGACCGAGCAGGCTTGAATGACCCTCATTCATATGATACTTTCTCACCTTAAAGCCCAGAGCATCAAGCATTCTTACTCCCCCTATTCCAAGTACTATTTCCTGCTTAAGCCTATAGCGCTGATCTCCCCCATAGAGAAAATCCGTAATTCTGCGATCTTCCCATTCGTTCTCCTCAACATCGGTATCAAGGAAAATAATGGGTACACAGCCTCCTGTGAGGCTTTTATAGTTATACAGCCAGGCTCTGACTTTAACGTCTCGGCTTTGAATTTTTACACTTACCTTTTCTGCGAGAAGAGTCATAAAACGAGCAGGGTTCCACTCTTCGGTATGTTCTATCTGGTTTCCGGAAGGATCAAGAATTTGCCTGAAATAGCCTTTATTGCTCACCAGTGTTACTGCTACCAGTGGAATGTTCAGGTCCGCAGCCGATCTAATAGTATCCCCTGCAAGTATACCTAATCCTCCAGCATAAGTAGGAATTTCATTGCTAAGCCCTATTTCCATAGAAAAGTAAGCAATCTTTTGTCCTTTCAATACTCCCTGAATTTCATCCATGTTCTCAAATTCTCCTCTTTTTATTTTTTATACATATGTATAAAAAATATCTCCTCGGTGATATATCAAATTGATCAGGAAATCCATTAAAAAATAGGACTAAACAGAATTTATACTTCAGAAAAGAAAAAAGGGTTTATCCAAATCATCAAAAAATGAAACAGGTCTAGAAATAGAAATGGTTATTAAGTAAACTGACAACTAGTTTCAATATTATATATATATTTTTCTCTTAGATTTCCTCATCCCCATGTATTCCTTTTCACGGGTTCATTAGATAGATCTTTACTTTCAAGTCATAGCGTTCTGACGCATTATGAAACTCAAATCATAAGCTTTTTAATTTATTGGGTACTTGTATGTTTGAGAAGCAAAAAATGTAAATATGGGAAATACATTTGGAGCTTTCTGTAAGAGATTTTAATTTACGGAGAATTAGATGCCCAAAGTGATTTCGAACTCGGCTAAGAATGGGAATGGCAGGCAAAAAGCCTGTAAATACCTGAATGAGGTAGCGTTATGCAACGCTCTGGAGATGGCAAAGGAACTTATATCAGTAATAAATAAGGTTCCTGTCACAGTTTTCCTCTGGAGACCGGAGAAGTACTGGCCTGCCGAGTTTGTCTCCGAAAACATAAAGAAATTCGGATATACCGTAGAAGAGTTTACATCCGGAAAAGTCATGTACGGCAATATTATACATCCTGATGACCTGGAGAGAGTGGAAAGGGAACTCTTAAGGAGGATAGAAGAAGATTACGTGGATTTTTCCCAGGAGTACCGCATCCTGACTAAATCAGGCGAAGCACGCTGGGTTGATGAAAGGACTTTCATTGAAGCCGATGAAAACGGGATTGTAAAATACCTTAAGGGAATAGTCCTGGATATCACTGAGCGGAAGAGGAAAGAAAAACTGCTCTATATCCAGAGAGACCTTGGCATCGCACTCAGCACTTCCAGTTCCCTAAACGAGACCCTTGAGAAACTGCTGGATTCCTGCCTTCAAATAGACGAAATCAATGCAGGAGGCATTTATCTTATCGATGAAGAAACAGGAGATATGTCGCTTGCTATCCACCGCGGCTTCTCCCCGAATTTTGTAGAGCATGCCTCCAGTTACAGTGCAAACTCCCCAAATGCAAAACTTGTTATGATAGGGCAGCCGGTTTACAAACAGCATATAGACTTACTTCTTACGGCAAGAGATGATGCACTAAGGCACGAAAATCTCAGGGCTACCGCAATTATCCCCGTAAAATCAGGAAAAGAAGTTATTGCAGCTTTTTATCTTGCTTCAAGCCTTGAGTTTGAAATTCCGGATAGCGTGCGCACTGTCATTGAAACCATTGCAACGCAGTTTGGCGTCTTCATCTCCCGTATCCGCCTTGAAGAAAAACTGAAAGAATGCAGAAAGAAGAAAAAATCTTAAATAATAGTTATCTTTTGCTCTTTTAATCCTTTTTTAAAGATAAATCCTTTTCAACTAGTTTATTTATTTTTCAATTATACTATTCATTTTGTAAAGCCTTTTCAGGAAAGAAGATGGTCTTTCCAATTGGATAAGGGAAAAGTCAAAAGAGTAGTCTCAGAAAAACACAGGTTCTATCAGATTTTTTTCAGTCTAGCTTTACTATCTCTGGTTTAATCCAGGGAAAAATTACGTATATGTTGTATAGATATTCCCGTTGACTAAAGATATAAGTAAAATTTATAAATTTTGCCCATCTAAACTGTATGGGGGAAAGATAGGATAAATGGAGTTTTCCCTTTTTTATACTACAGGACTGAAAATCTATCAAAAGATTAGGAATTGTATAAGGGATTGGAAAATTATATAATGGAATTAGAAAGAATTCTTAAGATTCACAATATCCTGGCAGACTCGGTGAAAAAATTCACTCAAATAGGGTTTTAGCTGAGAATTATGATAATTTGGTGGGGATTATGGCAGAAGAGCTTAAAGATAAGATTCACGAATACCTTTCAAATCACTATTACCTAAACCTTGCAACCGTAAGCCCGCAGGGTAGACCAATGGCTCATACAATGGCATATGTGTCTGAAGGCGCTGTTGTATATATGACAACCAATAAGAATACTCGAAAAGTCCAGAATATTCTGCAGAATCCGTATGTAGCATATACTGTCGATGAGGATGACCCTGATTGGTTTGATATGCAAGCCCTTCAAATTGAAGGTAAGGCATCGATAGTTACGGATGAAAAAGAACTTCGAGAAGTTGGAGAAATTTTGGTAGCCAAATTTCCGGTTGCTGCAGACATGCCACCTGACCCAGATAGTATCATGATAAAAATTGAGCCAGAAGTTATCTATTATATTGATTACAGCGTTAAGTTCGGGTACAGGGAACAGGTTAATCTCTGAGACCTGTATTTACCTATTACTAAAGGTTCTGGAAGAAATAAAGGCTTGATTGGAGAAACCGAATAAAAAGCTTGAGTGACAAAGCGGAATAAAATTTGACTAAATAAGCATAATGATAGTTTAACTTACAAAACAGAATAAAAGCGAATTGACAGGATAGATACTTAAAAAGTAAAGAATTAAAGTAAAAAAGGAATTAAAGAAGGAAATCTAAATGTTCTTTGAAAGTAGAACCTTTGCTTCTGTTCCTTATTTGGATTTAGACTCCTGATGGGACCAGTACTTTATCAATTCCGTGTATAACTCCATTACCTGCAATGATATCAGGCTCTATAACAGTTGCATTTTCTACCATTATCGCTCCATCTGCTGTGACATTAACAGCGAGCTTTCCGGTCTCCAGAGAAGTCAGAGAATTCATGTTTTTAAGATCTGAAGCCATATATTCTCCAATAATCACGTGATATGTCAGCACACGGTTCAGTTTCTCTTTATCATTACTAAGGTCATCAAGCATACCTTCTGGAAGGCTCTCAAAGGCTATATCAGTAGGAGCAAAAATCGTATAGGGTCCACCGTTATTAAGAGTGTCTTCAAGCCCTGCAGCCCTCACGAGTGAAGCAAAGGTGGTATATCCCGCCCCTTCGGCAGTCTGAACTGTCTGATTATTACCCGATGTTTGATTTTCAGCAAAGCTTTCATTGCCCTGGCCCAGCCCCTCTTCACCCGGAGTTATACCCTCTTCCCCTTCAATAGGAGAATTTTCTTCCTGACCGGGTATTGACCCTTGACCGACGCCTACACCTTCTGGTTCTGTAACTTCAGTTAAATTCGGAGTTGTGCCTTCTACCGGAGAAGCCCGTTCTTCTTCCTCGGTGCCCGTCTTATTGTCCTGAGCATTTTCCGCACAGCCAGAAACAAATAATATTCCTGCTAAAAGTAAGACTATAAGAATTCCAGATTTTCTAATATCTTTTCCCCCCAAATATATATTTAAAAGATATACATTATAATGAAATTTACATATCACAATATATGTTCTTTTTATATAATCTTATCTGTTTTTGCAGGAAGGTGTTTATTAAAAAATAAATCAAGCTTGCCAAGAAGTTAACTGGTATTTATTTCTGTATTTCGATTTACCTGTACTCTTAAACAAAAGTATAATTTATCTCTTGCAACCTGGAGGTATAATTTCAAGAAACACATTATATATGTATTTTTTAAGATCTAGATAAGTGCTTCTGCATTTATGATCATGATTTTGACTGCAGATTTTTGAAAGCTCCTTGGTTATATTATAGTAACCTCAATGTTTTCCCCTGTATCACTTAAAAAGCTTGACTTAACCTATTCTAAGAAGGTTATTAAAATACACAAATCTGACCTTCAATACACAATTCTGACGCTTAAATATATAAATTTATACTGCAACCATCTTGATGGTGATACCATGGTAAAATTAAATGAAGAGATGAAAACTGCTTTTTCAAAGGTGAAGATCTTTCCTGTAGCTACGGCCTCAAAAGAAGGAATCCCAAACGTAGTGCCTATAGGGTTCTGCCAGCTTAAAGATGATGAAACAATCTGGATTTCCGATAATTTCATGTCCAAATCCCTGGCAAACCTTGAAGAAAATCCAAATGTTGCAATCTACGTATGGGGGCCAGATACCGGCGGTTGCTTCCAGATAAAAGGTAAAGCCGAAATTATCAGTTCCGGAGAAAAATTCGAAAAAATGAAAGCAATCGTGAATGCAGCAAAACCCGGACTTCCTGCAAAGAATCTTATAGAAGTCAGCATTAGCGATGTATTCCAGTGCGCTCCCGGCCCTAACGCAGGAAAGAAATTACTCTGATCGAATTAAACGCATCATATTAGCATAATATCTGGATAAAGCACCCGAAAGTTCCCGGATAGGAGAAATAAATTATGGTTGGGAGTGTAGAAATGATTGAAAATAAGGGAGATGCCCCTGTTTTTTGTGAAAAGTTCTGTGTAGTCTGCAAGGGTGCAAGAGAGGGAAACAAAATTTGCAAGGCTATCCAGAATATCGAATTAAAAATATTCGGGAAAAACGGCTGTATCTGGGGAGCCGCAAGGACAAGATATTACGGAGTCACCCCTGATAAAAAACTCCCTGTGAATTCAAGAAAAAATAAACAAAAACCAAACGGTAAAAAGAAATAAGGGACAGGGAATAAATCCAATGCTATAAAGGGATATAACATACTAATCTCTAATCGTAGCAAAACAGAGAATAGATACCTAAAAATTGAATAAATTAACTGAACAGAATTAAAAAAGACAGGTATCTATTTTTTTCCTGTTCACACTTACTCTCTTTTGTTGTTTTCTCCATATATCTTTTATAATTTTTATTTACTATTTATTATCTAAATAGCAACAAATCTTTAATACTATTTCCAGAGCGAATTTACCAGTGTCTCGGATATTACATTACAATTATCTAGAGCAAAGAGTTACATCTAGAACAAAGAGTTACGAAGAAGGATTTCATAAATAAAAATTAACTGGAAAGAGTTCGAGAAATAGAAATTTAACGGAAAGGATTCAAGAAACTAAAATTTGCAAGGAAGAGTATCTGAATCATGCCTGTACTGAGCATTATTGCCTGCGGAATGCTCGAAGACGAGCTTGTACATGTCTTATCAAAAGACCGCGAGTTACAGCAGCTAATCGTTGTGGAAAGCCGCGAAAGTTTAGGACTCCTTCGCAAGCTCAGATCAAGAAATTGTAACCCAAGGACAGCCTTTCTGGACCGCGTCCCAATGCTCCTGAAAAGCCACCGCAACCCTGATTTCATATCTCCTGCAAGGATTCTTTCAGGCTTTCCGATCTTCAAAAAATTTTGCAAGAAAAGGGAACTCAGGGAAGAGGTAAGCGTTGTTGTAAACCTGTTAAGTCTGGGCCTGCATGCTGATATTGAGATATTAAAAGCTGAAGTTTACAACAATGTCCGTGAAATGGCTTCCTTTTCAGACAGAATCCTGATTTTCTATGGGACCTGTGGACATGCACTTGGAAAAGTGGAAGAAGATTTATCGGATCTCAAATGCCAGCTTTTCTTCCTTAAAGACCGGAACGGGGAAACTGTAGAGGACTGTATCAGTCTGGCACTTGGAGGAAACGAAGCTTACGCCAAGGCCATGGCCGAATTCCAGGGTATGGGAACGATCTACCTGACCCCAATGTGGGCCTCGAACTGGAAAAAGCTGGAAAATGAAAATGGAAACCGAGACTTCAACAAGCACTACCTGAAAAATCCACTCTACTGCCTGGCTGCAAAAATCGATAGCGGATTTATAAATGACCCGAATTTCCACACAAACGTTAAAGAGTTCGCCTGCGCCTTTGATATGAAAGTCGTGAACCTCAAAGGAAGCCTGGAAGTTACCGAACAGTCATACTTGAATGCCCGAAACGGTGCAACTGAAAAACAATAAAGAAACTGGTTTAAGCTTTTATTGAAGGTCCATTTAAATCTTGTTAGCCCTATAAGTTAGAATTACGGGATAACTCAGCAGGTCAAAGGGTAGAAAAAGAAGAACAAGCTTTAATTGATCTTAAACTCTGTACAACATCTACTAAAATTTATATACTTTCTCACCTTTTAATATCAATAATATATTACTTTCAGACTTTTTCTAACGGGTGAATTCTTTGGGGTGTCTCGAATAGATATTAGTAAGAAAGTTCTTTTAATAACTTTTTTAATTTTTGGAATCCTTACAGCTGCGTTTACGCTCACTCATAACATGCAGCTTTCCAACTTTTTGGAGCTTGAATATGTGGACACCTTGGATAATGTAGAGAGGGTGCAGAACGCTATTTCAACCGAACAGGGATATCTTGATCGTACAGTACAGGATTGGGCTTGCTGGAATGACACTTACCGTTTTGTTGAAGACAAGAACCAGAATTATACAGATACAAACCTTCAGAATCAAACTCTTACAGGAATCAAGGTTAATGTGATGCTTTTTGTGAATAAATCCGGATCTGTCGTCTGCGCAAAATCAGTAGATTTTTACACTGGAGAGGAAAAACCAATTCCGGAAAAGCTTCTCAGGATGGTTGAAGACGGAACCCTTCTTTCAAAATCCGAAAATGACACGAAGAGTGGTTTTGTCTTGCTCGATGAAAATCCTATGTTTGTTGCTTGCCATCCGATTCTCACGACAAAATATACTGGGCCTATGAAAGGCACCTTGATATTTGGGAGATACTTTGACGATAACTTATTTAATTATTTTAAAGATTCTACCCGTTCTTCTCTCTTAATGTACACAGTCGATGAAGAGTTGCCTCCTGATTTTCAGGCTAAGCTTAACAACTTATCATATAATCCAGACAAGATTTTTGTCGAACCCCTCAATGACAATATAATAGCTGGCTATTTTGAGCTGCAGGATATTTCAGGCAAGCCTGCCCTTATTATGAGGGCGGATTTTCCAAGAGAACTCTATATGTACGGCGAGAAAACCCTGGATAATATGTATTTCTTCCTTTTTCTAACCGCTATCATGACCGGTGTAGGGGTTAAATTTGCGTTTGATAGGTTATTTATCTCAAGGTTAATAGGGATTGATAATTTCGTTACCAAAGTCAGGTCGGAAAAGGACCTTTCCAGAAGACTATCTCTTAAAAATGACGATGAACTTTACCGGCTCTCAAGGGAAATAAACGGAATGTTAAATGAAATCGAGCTTGCAGAACAGGAATTAAAGGCGCAGGAACGAGAAAAGAAGGTCCTGCTTGACTCTCTAAATGAGCTGGCTATTTTCGTTGACCCTGAACTTAAAATAATCTGGGCTAACAAAGCTGCTCTTGAATTTATGAAGATAGACCTTCAAAAAGCAGTTGGCCTATGCCTTAAGAAGGCTCCTGATATAAGTAGCCCGCTATCCGATTACTTGCGACTTGAGCAGATTTTCGTCACAGGCAATAAAAAATCAGGAGAATTTACTGCAAAAGACGGCAAGGTATGGTTTGTTCAGGCAATCCCTGTTACCGAAGAAGAGGACGGAAAGATTATAGGGGTCCTCAAAATGTGCAGGGATATTACGGAGAGTAAAGCTGCAGAAACCCTTCTTCAGGAAAAACAAGTTGCAGAAGCTGCAAACCGTACTAAGAGTGAATTTCTGGCAAATATAAGCCACGAACTGAGAACACCACTTAACTCCATAATAGGATTCTCGGACCTTCTGTATGAACAGGTGTACGGAGAATTGAATGAAAGACAGTTAAAATCCGTTGGGAACATTTCGAAGAGCGGAAAACACCTTCTGAATTTAATAAATGGCATCCTAGATCTCTCTAAAGTAGAAGCCGGAAAAATGGAGCTAAGTTATAAACAGTTTGAGCTTGCCAGTAAGCTTACCACAATAAAAAATCTTCTGTCACCTATAGCCGACCGGAAAAATATTCAAATTGAAATCGATATGGATAGCAGCCTTTCCAATATATATGCTGACGAAGCCCGATTCGTTCAGATAATGTACAACCTTGTTGATAACGCTATAAAATTCTCCTATGATAATGGGCTTGTAAAAATAGGGGCAAGAAAAAAAGGAGATATGGTAGAAATAACGGTCACGGATACAGGAATTGGAATTAAGCCCGAAGACCAGAGTAAACTTTTCAAGCCTTTCAGCCAGGTTGATTCCTTTTTGTCCAAACAATTTCAGGGAACCGGACTTGGTCTTTCGCTGGTCAAGCAGATTGTCCAGCTACATGGCGGATATATCTGGTTCAGGAGCGAGCCTGAAAAGGGAAGTACCTTTGCTTTTGCGATTCCTATAAAAGGTGGTAAAGGCAAAGAAGGAACTACCGAGTCAGATAGTAAAGTACAGGATTAAAAAATAGACAGTGGAAAATATAAGAAAGCTGAAAAAATAAATTTTATTTTACTAGAGAGTGAATTCAGGCCTCTGCAGGCGCTTGAATTCAATCACTCCAGCTTAAAATTAAAAAACAGGTTCTTCAACCTTCTGAACGAAATCCTGAACGAAATCAACACATAGTCTGGTAGTTTCGGTCTCGGCTTTCTGCAAACTCAACAATTCTTCCAGCGAAAAAACCGCATATTTACTTTTTCCACGCCTGTATTTATTCAGTTTATCGTAATCAAAGCAGAGATTATCATAGCTAGTTACATGCCTTAACCATTCAATAGGAATCGCAAGTCTTGATAATAACGGTATAGCGGTTTCAAAATAAAGCCTGCAAGCTTTTTTTCGTGATAATTTGCACCAATTATCAATTATAAAGTTTATTTTTTCATTTTCAAGTGTAAAAACTAAAGGATAAATTTTACAGAATATAGGCTTAAAATCCCGACACTCACATTCCTCATTTTCTTCGTTCAAAAATGGGCACAACTTTCCTAATTTTAATACATGTATTAAAGTTTCATCATCCATTTTCAGAGCATCCAGGAAGCGAATTTTAAAATCCGAAACACTTATACCCATTTTTTTTGCCATATATTCTTCTTCCCCGGGTAACAACGTTCCTATTTTATTATGCTCGCAAGCTCCCCCACATTCACTGCATATGTTAAAAGTATTTTGATTACTACCACTGAATATCTTATGGAAGCTTTCATACATTTGTACTGGTATTTTCTTATATAACAACCCAAAAACCCCTTTGTATGCCTCTATACATTTGTATTATATTTCCTACAAATCGACCTGAACAACCCCTCACCGAAGGAATTCCATTGCATATATTTTTTATAAGTGATATTTACATGTATGCCTGGTTGCACTTCCTGTTCTAATGCTAAAAAATAAAAAGTAGGTTAGATTTTAAAAAATCAATTCTGAACTGTTCATCTTCCAAAAAAAATAAATAGTATAAAAATTCTATAAGATAGATTCATTTTTGAGTAGTTACACAATAAAAAATATTATGAGTTTGGTTTTAAATAAGACTGGAACGATGTTATCCGGGGAGGTTTCGATAGGCAACCTGCTTTTTCAAGTATTTTTACATAAGCATATCTCATAAGAAAACACATTACCTTCCATTGAAACCGTTGCAAAAGTAATTCGCTTCTTATGCAAGTAACAAGATTTAGGACATAGATCAATCAGTTTAAAATAAGAAAAAATGTCAAAAAAACCTGAAAAAAATTCCAGATTGTTTCTCGCTTTATGCCTGTTTTTTTCGGCGATATATGAATACCCCTGCTACTGCAAGTGCTATTAAAACAACATAGACAAAATATGATCCAAACCCACTACTCTTGTTACCTGGCCTTCCTCGTCCCTGTTCAGTCATATTTCCTGCAGTCATTTCGAGTTTTACTTCCTTATCAACCGTGATTCTTTCTCCTTTCGCATCCGTATATTCAATCTGGACTTTTAGAGGATCGGAATCCATGGAAGTTACATTGTTATCATCGAGTTTGACATTGGATGAAGAATATGTATTCTTGCCATCTTCCTGTGTGCTTACAATATTGAAAGATGCAATTGTGTAGTCCCCTTTCTCAAGGTTTCCTACAATAGTTGAGGAACTTCCTGATACTCTGTACCC
>NZ_DAGK01000015.1:92087-105004 GCF_002495725.1 Methanosarcina sp. UBA411 | reverse complement strand
GATGCAACTGTAAGAGTCAGTGCAAGCGACCCCTTCAGCACAACTGATGACCAGGCTTACCTCGGAAACCTGAAACCTGGAGAAAGTGCTGTAGCAGTCTTCGATATGGATGTTGACGAGACCGCAACCCCGAAACCTTACTCATTAAACAGCGAAGTCCTCTATGAAGATACAGAAGGTCACGACCAAATTTCCGATAGTGTTAAAATAAACACTGAAGTCTTGCCTGCTGAAAAGAAGCTTCCGGGATACCAGCTTGGAACAGGAATTACATTCATAGCTCTTGCAGCTCTGTTTGTAGTCTTCAGGAAAAGGAAACAGGATTGAAGTTAAGTTTTGAGTTACAGGATACAGAAAACCTGAAAGTAGCCTTTTAACAGGGCTACTATTTTTTTGGAGATGACTGAAATCATTTTTCTGTCAAATCATTTTTCTGTCAAATTGTTTTTCTGTCAAATTGTTTTTCTGTCAAATTGTTTTTCGGTCAAATCATTTTTCGGTCAAATCATTTTTCGGTCAAATTGTTTTTCTGTCAAATCATCATTCTGTTACATATTAATTATCTAAAGCGTTCTATCTCATACAGTTCCAATATATCCGCATCACTTCACATTTCCACCAATCCATAGCTGTTTTTTGATTTCAGGAAACTGTTTAAATATTTTTCCTGCTGTAGTACTTATTATAGTTTGCATGGTTTTTGAAGAAAAGAAAATCAAGATAATATGCTATAAGAGATAATATAGACCAAAGATATATCCACGGAGTCAGAGGAAAATCTATAGAAGCAGAGAAAAGGGATAGAGGTAGGGAGCAAATAGGAGTTACATAAGAGTTACAATCATTATTAATTTGCCTCATTAACAAACAGGACAATGCCTGGCTTCAGAGTTTGGGGTTTTAGAAGTCAGGCGGTTTGAAATCCAGGTATTTCTTTTTAATTCTTATCTCCAGAACATGAGACTTAAATGGGTAAAGTCTGAAGAGAAGATGAGGGAGAATAAAAGTGGAGAGATTTGTTTCTCAGAATCCTGATCCTGTACTGAGGATCAATGGTGATGAAAGAGTTATTTATTCGAATAAGGCAGGTGAGCTCTTCCTTCATGAATGGAACATAAGAGTAGGGGAGAAAGTACCTATATCCATTGGAAACCTTTCAAAAAGAGTAATTTCCCGAAAGTATCCCGAAAAAATACAAATCAAGGTTGGAAAAAGAATTTATCTGGCCTCATTTTACCCTCTCGAAGAAGATAAACAGGTGGAAGTCTATGGATTTAACATAACTGATTATGATAAACTAAAAGAAAAACTTCGGATCAAAGAGAAACAGTATGATGCATTAAACCAGATGGGAAGAATAGCTCTCAGGCGTGAAAGCCTGCAAGCTTTCATGGATGAAAGTGCAAATCTGACTGCAAAATCTCTTGATATCGAATATAGTAATATCCTTGAATATCTACCTGATGGAAATTTCCTGCTCAGGGCAGGAACAGGCTGGAAGCCGGGTCTTGTAGGAGAAGCCATTATCAATGGGAGTAATAAATACCAGGCAGGGTACACTTTATTTTCAAAAATCCCGGTAATCGTAAGAGATTTCAAAAAGGAAGAACGATTTGAGGCTCCAACTCTCCTGAAAGAGCACGATATAGCCAGTGGAGTAAGTGTTGTTATAGGCAAAATAGAAAAACCCTTTGGGGTATTGAGTGTTCACTCAAAAAAACCGAGAAGATTTACTACAGATGACACGTATTTCCTTAGCTCGGTAGCTTTCCTTATTTCTGAAGTAATCGAGCGGAGACGTGCTGAAGAAGAATTGCGCCAGTATAAGGAAAGACTTGAGGAGCTTGTTAAAGAAAGGACTTCCGAACTTGTAAGAACAAATGAAAGGCTTATTGAGGAGATCTCAGGGCGTAAGCGGGTAGAGAAAGACCTTCAGAACAATGTGTATTTTCTGGAGACCTTCCTTGATGCCATACCTTCTCCGGTATTTTACAGAAATCTCGAGGGAATCTATCAGGGCTGCAACGAAATGTTTGCCCATATACTTGGCTTTCCCAAAGAAAGAGTAATAGGACACTCGATGCTTGAGTTCAGGGATCAGTTTTCAAAAGCTATCGAAATCTCTACTTTTTATGACAGGCTACTTCTTGAGGAAGGCAAAAGCATATCTCACGAATTGAAAGTCAGGTCCGCCATAGATGGAAATGAAAGGGATTTTCTTGTCCACAGGGCTACTTACAGCAATATATCAGGAGAGATAATCGGGATAGTCGGTGTGATGCTTGATATTACCGAACGTAAAAAAGCCGAGCAGGCCCTTACCGACTATGCAGCTGAACTTGAGCGGTCTAATAAACGTAAAGAGGAGCTGGAAATGGTAATTAATAGTAGTCCTGTAATCGTTTTTTTATGGAAATATGAGGAGGGCTGGCCGATTGAATTTGTTTCTGAGAATGTTACCAGATTGGGGTATGAGGTGAAGGATTTTACCTCAAAAGGGCTTCTTTATAGAGATATCGTGTATCCCGAAGATCTGGAAAAAGTAGCTGACGAGCTTAATATGTATGTTGAAGCCGGCTACTCGGATTATACCTCGGAATATAGGATTTTCACAAAATCGGGGGAGATCCGCTGGGTTGACGAAAGGACGGTTATCCAGCGCGATGAGAATGGGGAAATCCATCTTCAGGGCATCATCTTGGACATAACCGAGCATAAAAAAGCCGAGAATGCGCTTCTCCAGATGGAGGAAATTCGCAAAAAAGAAATTCATCACCGCATCAAGAATAATTTGCAGGTAATCTCCTCCCTCCTGAGCCTCCAGGCCGAGCATTTCAGTGACAAGAAGGTAAGGGAATCTTTTCAAGACAGCCAGAACCGGGTTATATCGATGTCTCTAATTCATGAAGAGCTGTATAAAACTGGTGGAATCGGGAATTTTGAAACCTTTGATTTTAAAGCGTACCTCCAGAAACTTGCAAATGAACTTTTCAGATCATATCTGGTAGGCAATCAGGATATTCACTTAAAACTGGACATAGAAAGCATTTTTCTTGGAATGGACACCGGAATTCCATTGGGAATTATCATTAATGAACTTGTATCCAACTCATTAAAACATGCTTTTCCTGCAGGACGAAAAGGAGAAATCCAGATTAAGCTCCATAAGATAGAGGACAAAAAAATCATGGGTGAGGATAGAGATACCGGCAGGCGCGAAAGCTCTGAGTTCTTGCTGGTTGTCTCGGACAACGGAGTGGGAATTCCATATAACATAGATTTCAGGCATACCTCCTCTCTCGGGTTTCAGCTTGTAAGTATACTTGTAGACCAGATAGAAGGTAGTATTGAGCTTATAAGAGGAGAAGGGACAGAATTCAGGATAAAATTCAGGGAAGATATCTACTAATAAAGTTCTTAGTATTTGCCATAAACGTTATTATATCAATCTGTAAGCTCGGACAGAATGATCTAGATTCTTTTGTTAATTCTGTGTTTTGTTTCATTCTGAGTGGATAAGGGTTCTTTCTCGCAATAAGAAGTACCATCGATAATGATAACATTAAAATAGGAATCTGCAATCTGATCCTTTGATAATATAATTTAAAGGATGAGACAAAGAATTTTAACTTTTTTCGTTATTTTTACTTCTTATTCAGTTAATTTAAATAATATTAAAGCTTTATTTATTAAATGGGAATATATAATAAACAATCTTATGAAATCATGGATGGAGGAAGTATTAAGAATCGCGTTTTTCCACTGCGTTTCTTATCATGGTTCGTAGCATTGTTTTATTGAGCTTTAAGTGGGGAAAACTTTTATTCAATAAATGCACGGAAACTCAGGTTATATGCGAAGCTCATATCTTTTCAGGCTTTTTTGTAACGAAAGCCTGTAAGACTTTTAATAAGCAGGCCTTTACGAAATCAAAAATTTCACAGTGAACACTATAAAATAATTGATTAAAGGAAAAATTCTCAAAACCTGCTCTGGTAATCGAGAATCCGTGCGTCACTATCAGACTTATTAGTTAAAGTCAGGTAAGAGCATGAGATCAACAAAATCTATTTGCCCTGAATGCAAAAAAATAATTACGGCCTCAATTTTTGAGGAAAATGGAAAAATAATTATTGAAAAAAACTGTTCCGAGCATGGAAACTTCAGGGACATATACTGGTCAGATGCTGAACTTTACAGAAAGTTCGAAAATTATTCATATGTTGGAGCAGGAGTTTCATGTTTCCAGACTGACAATTCTACAAATTGTCCTTTTAATTGCGGGCTCTGCCCTGCTCATGAAACTGGAACTTTGCTTGCAAATATTGATGTCACCAATAGATGTAACCTTGCATGCCCAATCTGTTTTGCAAACGCAAGAGAGAAAGGCGCTATCTATGAGCCTGACTTTGAGGAAATCCGGAAGATGATGGAAACGCTCAGAAAAGAAAGACCCGTTCCCTGCCCCGCCATTCAGTTTTCAGGTGGAGAACCAACAATAAGGAACGACCTTCCTGAGATCATCGAACTGGCAGAAGAGCTGGGTTTCTTGCAGATTCAGATTGCTAGTAATGGAATTCGCCTTGCAAAAAGTCCCAAATACTGTAAAAGGCTTAAAGACGCCGGGCTGCAGACTATTTATCTTTCTTTTGACGGAACTACTCCAGATCCATATATCAGAACTCGGGGTTTTAACGCCTTTCCTTTAAAGAAAAAAGCCATTGAGAACTGTAGGGATTTTGGACCGGATAGCATTGTGCTTGTGCCGACTATTGTAAAAGGTATAAACGATTCTCAGGTCGGAGACATCCTCCGTTTTGCAGCCGAATATCCTGACATTATAAAAGGAGTAAATTTCCAGCCTATTGCATTTACAGGAAGAGTTGACCAGTCCCAGCGAGAGGAGCAAAGGATTACTATACCCGATGTGCTGAAGCTTGTAGAAGAACAAACAAATGGAGAAATCCCCTGTAATGCTTGGTATCCTGTTCCTTCTGTGGTTCCCATAAGCCGTTTTTTATCAGCCGTGAAGAAAGTTCCGTTCCCGGAGTTTACAGTCCATCAGCACTGCGGGGCTGGAACTTATCTGTTCTTTGAAGAAGGACATTTTATCCCGATTACAAATTTTATTAATGTTGATGGCTTTTTTGAGTTCTTAGAGAAAATAACCTCCGGGATAAATGGGAAAGGAAGCCGAGTCCTAACTATTGCAAAGGTCATAAGGGAAATACCAGGATATATTGATGAAAGCAGGGAACCAAAATCGATAAATATAACTCGCATGATTCTCGATGTACTTAAATCAGGGGATAAAGAAAACACAGCTCGTTTCCATAGAAACGCCCTGTTTATAGGAGTAATGCACTTTCAGGATCTCTATAATATAGATCTTGAAAGGATCAAAAAATGCGGAGTTCATTATTCTACACCAGATGGTAGGATAATTCCTTTCTGCACATACAACACGCTTTACAGGGATTCGGTTGAACTTAAATTCTCAATACCTTATATACTAAAGAATAAACCGGATAGCAGTAATGTAAACACAGAGGAAGAATAAGAGTCAGCGGGAAGAATAAGAGTCAGTGATTGGAATCAAAGATGAGAAAAGTGCTATAAACCATCAGAATGGTTATTAAAATAATTACCAAAGGGGTTATCAAAAATCGAAGGTTATCTAAAATCGTATGCTAAGAAGCCTTTCAGATTTTTAAGTGATCCATAAGGCCTGGTCCAAATTTAATGTAGTTTAGTTCTGTACTCATTTAAGTGATTACCTATTTAATCAATTTACTTAGTTAAGTTACCTTAGTCAAGTTACTACTTATTTAAATTACATATTTATTTAAGTTACATATCTTCTTTGTACGTCTTCTTTATACATCGGGACTCGACCCTATGGACCATTTGTAATTATGTAAGTAATGCTATAATAAAACAACGATATAAATTTAATTTTTAGCAGTACTGCTAAAAAGGTGCACCCTAATTTTAGGTTTGAGTTCAGGCTGAATGCAAACTGCAGGCAGGCTATTAAGAAAGGGTACAGATAAATCTCCGGCAAATTGCCCTTGATAGAGGGCAGACCTGCCTGATAAAGTGAAATAATTACTTGATCCAATTACTGGTACGGGCTGACCAGGCAGATTTCTGAGGGTTAACACATTCCCAGGGCTGTGAAAAGCTTCTTTAAATCCGCCTTTGACCTCTCAACAAAAACCCCTCTCGTTCCCGAAATCATGACGGTCCAGTCACCGCCGCTGTACATCCAGTTTTGCTGAGGTACCCAGTTCATCTTGTAGAGCTGCGTGTAAGCACTGGACAATGCATCAAACATCAGATTTACGGCTCCGCAGAATTTGGCGGTCATCTCGGCCATTTCTTTTGGCATTTCATCCTTGGATTTGTATTCCACAAGCTTTCCCTCTGGATTGAAAATCCCTGCTGCCATTACCCCATCAAACTTCAGAAGTTCATCTAATGATAGATTACACTCTTTTCCGTTCACGTACTAACCCCCAATTAAATTCGGTACATACCAATCAACTGTTTATACCGGTGGACTTATACAGGTAAGCTGTTCGCTAAATTTAATGATCTCCACGGCTTCCGTTTTCATCCTTCGAATTACTTTTTATATTATCTACAGGCTTTCCCCCTTGCCTGTGCATGAAATCAGTTAAGCGATATGTTCCTTTAAGTCTAGTTTTTGCATAAAGGAGTAAAAAGGCATTGACATGATATTATATAAAAATATCAAATTTAAAAAATAAAATTGAAAACTTAATTTAAGATTTCTAATGAGTTATAATTCTCTCAGGTTAAATAAATTCACGAGAACTCCAGTTTCAATTTCCTTTTCCTCTTCTCTTAGCTGATAAGACCCTGTTATCAAGTTCTTCTCTTATAATTCGGGTAAACCAAAAATAGATCTGCCATCAGACCGATATACAAAAGGGGACTATATGGAGGCATTTGTGGGTACAAGCGGCTGGTATTATGATTGGAATAAAAAGAAAAATCTTGACTGGTTTATCCAGAATTCCGGACTGAACAGTGTCGAACTCAATGCCAGTTTTTATAGATTTCCTTCACCTGACCAGGTTGAAGGCTGGAACAGAAAAGGAACGGGACTCCGATGGAGCATAAAGGTACACAGATCCATAACTCACTGGCACCAGCTCAGTGAAAGTTCCCTGGAAATTCTGGAAAATTTCCTTGAACTCTTCAAACCCATGGATCATCTAATTGATTTTTATCTTTTTCAGGTGCCTCCAAAGTTCGATGATGTCGGAAGGGTACTCAGGTTTGCAGAAGCCACAAAGCTTGGGAAAAGGTTCGCCCTGGAGATCAGGAATAAAGAGTTGCTCGGAAATGAGGAGGCATGCTCAGAGCTTATGAAGAAAATCATCCTGGTATCCATAGACTCGCCAGACTATAGGAACCGAATTTTCCCCGGAAAAACTGTGTATATGAGGATGCACGGAAGGGACAGATGGTACAGTTACGATTATTCTCAGGTAGAAATTAGCGAAACTCTCAGGAAAATCCGTGAATCCAGGCCTGAAAAAACTTACATTTATTTCAATAATGACCATAATATGCTGGAAAATGCAAGAATGACATTGAAAGTCTTCTCTGGTTTGTAAACCTTGAATTATCCTATTAATTCTAAAGAACCTGTATTTTCCGGCAAGAAAAATTTGATCCAATGGCGATAACCCTCATTTTTCTTTCTGACTGAGTAAACTCTATTTAAATTGTTAACCGTTATTATGAATAAATTATTATATTAAGAGGTATATTCAAGTCTAATGTGGAGATTCTGAGGAGTTAAAAATCAGGTGCCTCGAAATCAAAAACGAATTTTTGAGAATCCAACCAACAACAAAGAAATCATATTACCCAGAATTCCCTATATATATAAAAAAGAAGTGAAATATATGTTCTGGAGTAAGGACTATATTGTAGAAAGGCTGAGCAAAATCCCTAGAACCCTGGAAGACATCTCAATAGAAGTTTTTGAAGGTGTGTCCCCAACAAATGATTTTTTGCAAAAAGCTGGCCTTTCAAGCGAGAACTGCATAGATGCATCCTACGTCTGCAGAGACTCCCACACAAGTGCGGGCATAGAGCAGGTAGGTATGGAAAAGGAACTCATGTACCCCTATGTAGACGACTCTATTTCGAATGAATTTGCAGTTCAGTCTACTCAGTACCAGCTTATGCTGCCTTATGAAATTCTCGACAATAATATAAGGAAAGAATACAGGATATTTCAGCCCGAGGAACTGAAAGCAAGGTTCCCTATAGCTTATAAGCAGCTAACGGAAATTAAACAACAGTCTGAGAGCGAAAAACAGGAATTTGTCTCTGCTGATTACCGTTTCGAAAACGAAAGTTTCCTGCGGTATATAAACACGCCTAAAATCATTGTTACCAACAACTCTCGCCTGCAGGCTTCGTACGATCCTACCGGAAAGCATGTTTTTGCAAACGGAGTTGGCGTCGTTCTTGGAGATCCCACACTCTATCTCTATGTTACTGCTGTACTCAACTCTTCTATAGCAAGGGCTTTTCCTGAAATCTGGAGCCGTGAAGGAGTACAGAGCAGAGGCAAACTTAATTCACAAATGCTGAAAAGGTTCCCAATCGCGTTCCCTAAAAAAGAGATTACCGAGAAAGTTATAAGCACAATCTCCCGTTACCTGATTTACTTGAACAGGCAAAAACAGATGGCAAGAGCCTATGCGATACCCGGTTACCAGGAGCTCATCGACTTCTATAAGAGAATTTCAGATCTTCTGATTCTGGATACATACATTACAAATGAACTTGACCCGAAGCTTCTTGACATCCTTGCCGAAAACATCACTGCTTCCGATGGAGGATTTGAATACAGCGACGATATAAATCTCCTGATCGGGTTGCAGGAAATAAAGAAGAATATTTTGAGTTCTCCAGATTTTGGAGATTGCAGATTCAGTAACAAGTTCACAAACATCCTGGCAACTCTGAAAAACAGCACTGTCTGGTAAGAGAAAAAACTCAGCCATCCCCTGTAGTTATTCTCTTTCCGGATAGTTTGACTTTTTATTTTCCGGATCTTTGACTTTCTTACTTTCCTAGGTATTTTGACTTATTATTTTTCGGATATCCTGATGTTTTTATTTTCTGATTATCTTGGTTTTTCCAACTCCCGGAAGCTTATTGTTTGTCAGCTGTTATAAATTTTAAGCATGAATTAGAAAAACTTTGGTAAAATATCTATTGAACAAGCTTATTTAATATAGAAGCGTTCTGGGATATTTAGAGTTGAAATAATTAGATTTCCAGATAAAGAGGTCTATTATACTGCTTTTCATTCAGAAGGGGTGAACTATGACTGATTTCGAGAAAGACTCAGGAAAAGAAGAAGTTTCTGCCGAAAATAACTCTATTGAAACTAAAGATAAGAATCCAGAAAATGAAGTGGAAAAAGAAGTGGAAATAAAAGCGAAAAACCACAGAGCTCTGCTTGAAAGATACGAGCAGCGGCTGAAAGATCTGGATCCGGAACTTATCACCCCTGAAGATGAGATTGCCTTACAGGAAGCTTTTATTCACGCAAAGGAGGCTTTTGAGCCTGAGGAATTGGTAAGCTGGTTTATAATTAAAGCCGAACCTTTCTATAGATCCGGGTCCTGGAAAGTGCTCTTACATCTGTACGAAGAATTGCTAGGTATTGTGGAAAAGAAACTTGGTCCTGATAGTCCAGAAACCGCATCTGTAATGAATGGGCTTGCAGGAATTTACCGCTATCTTGGAAATTACGAAGAAGCACTCAGGCTTTTTTCAAGGGCCTTGAAAATCCGTGAAAATCTTCCCGACCAGCCCAGATCTGAAACCGGGGATACACTCAGTGAGCTTGGCATTCTTTATTCTCTGATAGAGCAGGGCGAAGAAGCCCTTTCATTCTATAAGCAGGCACTTGAGATCCAGAAACAATTCCTGAGCCCAAAAAATCTCGGCGCTGTAAGAACCCTGAACAGGATGGCTTTTTTTTATAAAGAGTTGGAAAAACCCGAGATGTCTGAAGATTGCTTCAGGCAGGCTCTCGAACTGCTTGAAAAGCTTCAGGAGCAGGAGCCGGAAAACCGTGTGGTTATGGGGTATAGAGCCGGAACCCTGAATAACCTGGGCGTCCTGCTATCGGAGATGGGCAAGCTTGACGATGCTGAGAACAGGTACGGGCAGGCTTTAGAGCTTCAGGATAAGGTGTATGGCCCTGAACACCCGCAGGTGGCCCAGACCCTGAACAACCTTGCTCTTCTCTATTTCCAGACTACAAGGTATGAAAAAGCCATGATCCTCTATACAAGATCTCTGGAAATCATGGAAAAATTCGGAAAAACCGAACACATAGGTTTTGCGACGACCCTTAACAATCTCGCAGGAGTCTATGTCCAAAAGGGTCGCCACGAAAAGGCCCTGGAACTCTATAAGCGAGCTCTTGAAATCCGGGAACGCGTCATTGGCCCTGATAGCCCTGATGTTGCCAAGACCTTAAATAATCTGGGTGAATTGTACAGGATCCTCGGTCAGCACAAAAAAGCCCTTCCTCTCTACACCCGTGCTCTCAAGATCTACGAAACAACCCTCGGCTCGTCTCATCCCGATGTCGGCACAACCCTGAACAACCTCGCAGGCCTCCATGAAAGCATGGGCGAATATGAAACCGCAATTGAACTCTACGAAAAAGCCCTCGATATAATTGAAAAAGAATATGGACCGGATCATCCCTATTTCAAGATCACAAGGAATAATTTACTGGGCCTGTATGAGAAAATGGAGAGAAGCTGGCGGAGATGAATTCAAAGAGTAAAGAAAAAGGATCCGACACTTAAATGATAAATATCTCTGGCCAGGAGTTAAATAGACAGTTTTTCAATACTTTCCTATCATTTTCGCAATCGTTCTGTGTATCCCATGTATACTGAAGCCGCTTCCGAGGTACATCATAGGACAATGTCCGGTCATGCATTCAAGTTTCAATTTCTGGCAGGTTTCTATAGCTTTATCGGTTTCGGTTGTCCAGTGGAGCCAGATTTTGTTTGCGCCTTTTTCCATGAGAAGAGGAATTAGATCCCCGGGCTCGGTTTTTGTTATTCCGATAACTGCACGGTCTATGCCTGAAGGGAGAGAGGAGACATCTTTCAAGGAATCGGGATCAGATTTTCCGGAAAGGTCTACAAGATAGACGTTCTTGCCACGGTTTTTGAGTTCGGTGGCAGCCCATTTCATGGCTGGCTTTGTGCGATCAGTAATTATTGCAAAAGTTTTTGCGTCCCAGAATTTTTCCAAATCTGAACTTGTGGAGTCCATATTGAATTCACCTTTTCTCATATTCTGAATTAAAATATATCACTTGAGTTATAAGTAGGTTGTAATCTTCTGTTCCTTATAGCGGGTTCTTTGAAAACCTGATGCAAAAACAGGTTTTACCTTAAACGCCTGAAACAAACCGGAAAATGAAGAATAAAAAATAAAAAGGCGCAGAGATGGATAAGATTCTGCGCTATTATCTATTTATCCTGTTTACTGTCCCTGAAGCTTCTGTCCGGCCGCCTGGAGTGCTCCACCGAGTGCCTTTACAAGTTCACAGTTCTGGGAGCACTTGGAGGCACAGGTACAGTATTTAGGGGTGTTTTCCGCCATCCACTGCCCGAGGAATCCAAAGGCTTTGAGTTGATCTTCATTTGCTGTCTGTACGAAGTTGTTTATATCCTGTAATTCCACGATTTATCACCGAGATTAGGGAGGTTGTGCATCTTTATATACCTGAGCGTCATAATTGTATACAAAAATTAGAATGTATAGAAAAATGACCTTAAATTAACAACCTTTAATAACCATTGAATAATCCCTTCAATATCATTCTTAACGAATAAGATTAATAAGTTCTTCAATTCCAGCTGTAGTAAATATATTTAACAGGGCCTTTAATTAACAGTATTCTGATCAACGATAATTGTTGGCCCTGATACAACAAACTTTAACTAAAAGAATTTTAATTGCTTATATTTCAGTTTCTAATAAGTTTCCGAGGCAAATGAAAAATGGAGACAGCTAACGAAAATTCCGAAATTTATTGCAGAGAGGAACTACACTCTATTAAGGAGGAAGTAACATCCCTGCGAAATGACTTCTCACGGTTTTTGCAGCGGGCAAACCAGCAGCATATTGAAGGGATTATTGGGGAAATGAGAAAGAGCTTCATGAAGCCCATGGTAGACTACCTTTGTGAGGATGCAAGTGAGAGGATGCATACCCGGATGACAGCAGAATGTGGAATGAGAGAATTTTGTGAAAAAGCTTTTCGGGAACTCTTTCAAGAAACCGCAGAGCTTGTTGGGAGAGGCAAAGTAGAAGCTGAAACCATAAAACTATACCGGAATAGACTGGAAGAGTTAAAAAAGGAAGCAAAAAGCCCCAATTGCAGCAAATGTTTTTCGGAAGCTACGAATCTTTTTGAAAAACAGGTCAAGCTCATGCGTTCGCTTCAGATTTATGAAGACAGGGAAGAAGATAAAAAAATAGATATTAGCGGAATTGAGCCTGAAAAACTGGTCACTGAGGTCTGTGAGCCGGTAGCAAACCGACAGCGTCTCCTGATGCTCAAAGCGCTTTCAGGGGAAAGCAAAACATTTTCAGAACTTTCCAAGCTCACAGGTCTGCGCGGCG
The DNA here is from genome assembly GCF_002495725.1 of Methanosarcina sp. UBA411. NCBI lineage: Archaea > Methanobacteriati > Methanobacteriota > Methanomicrobia > Methanosarcinales > Methanosarcinaceae > Methanosarcina > Methanosarcina sp. UBA411. The sequence continues at coordinate 92,281 of NZ_DAGK01000015.1, read as the reverse complement.
GAAATCTGCTCTTTCACCTTCAGAAATTGCTTGAAACAGGCATGGTTTTACAGAGAAATGAGCGGGGAGACTATATTATTACAAGAAAAGGTTACTCTACTCTACAGGGACTTTCCAGAATCTATTCCGAAATTGAGAAGGAATAAAGAAGTAGAAGCAGTCAAAAGCAATAATAATCAATAAAATAATCAATA
>NZ_DAGK01000015.1:69152-91890 GCF_002495725.1 Methanosarcina sp. UBA411 | reverse complement strand
ATAAAATAATCAATAAAATAATCGATAAAATTGATATAAAGCCAGGAAAACTGGCTTAAATCAAACAAATTACTTTATTTGTCACTTCAGCCGTCATTTCCTATCGCGTTAACCGGGCAGGCATCTAACGCTTCTTCACAAAGTTCTATTTCCTCATCATTTTCAGGCTGTTTATATACATAGGCATTAGAGTCGTCTTCATTCATCTTGAAATTTTCAGGTGCTGTATCCACACACAGATGACAGGCTATACAACTGTAGTCGCAATAATAAGGTCCTGGAATATTCTCAGCAACTTTATCTGAATTATCGGCTATAATTTACTCCCCCATTGTGTTTATTTCACAATATGAGTAATTAAGAGGATTTTTTATATATAATTTCACGTTCAAAAATGACTTTTTCAGTGCATTAAATTCCTCGATAAGCTATGCAGCCCTTTACATAATGTATATTGAAAAAAAGAGATGGTTTAGTAACTATTCATGTAGCTTTTTTGAATAATTTCACTGCTGGACATATGTTTTCAAAATCTGAGAACAGCCTGTGTTGAAGTTCTGGGAAATATATTTAATTCAATTCTCCTTTTATTAAATGGGAAGCATAAAATTTCTGTAGATCTATACCTTGAGGGGAGGGTACCATAGTTACGAAAGAAGAAGTTATTGAAGTTTTAAAGACTTGCTACGACCCAGAAATTCCGATCAACATTATTGACCTTGGACTTGTTTATGGAATAGAGGTAAAAGAGGACCGGGTACATATCAAAATGACTCTAACCATGCCTGGCTGTCCTATGGGAGAGCTTATTACAGAAAATGTGAAGAGAAAAGTCGAGGCGATAGGTGGAGTAAAAGAAGCAAAGATCGAGCTTGTTTGGGATCCACCGTGGACTCCTGACAGGATTTCGGAAGAAGCAATGAAGCGGATTACGGAATAATTAAAGAATAATTAAAGAATAATTAAGGAATGAAATATTGTACAAAAAATGTGGGGGAAATAAATATGGGAAATCAGGGTTTTACCGACCTGCCAATGAAAGTCAAACTACCTGAGCCAGATGCTGCAAATAGAAGCCATATCGAAGAACTTATTGCAAAGCGGAGGTCCGTACGAAGATATACAGACAACAAACTCTCCGAGTCAGTAATTTCTCGCTTGCTCTGGGCTGCTCAGGGTATAAGTTCCGATGACGGCTTAAGGACTTCTCCTTCTGCAGGCGCGCTTTACCCGCTTGAAATTCATGTCGTTATCGGAGGAGGTAGCGAGCTTGAACCTGGGATTTACAGGTACATTCCTGAAGGCCATGCCCTTGTCCGGGAAATCGCAGGCGATGTGAGAGAGAAGCTTTCAAAAGCTGCTCTCTTCCAGCCCATGATCGGGAGCGCTCCCGTTTCACTTGTAATCTCCGCGGTTTATCCGAGGATAACAAGCAAATACGGCAGTCGGGGTCTTCGTTATGCCCATATGGAAGCAGGGCATGCTGCACAGAACGTATGTCTCCTGGGAGTGGAACTTGGGATCGGAACTTGTACGGTAGGAGCTTTTGAGGACGAAAAGGTAAGAACAGTGCTTAAACTGCCAGCAAACGAAGACCCGCTCTATATTCTACCTCTGGGCTACATATAAATCATATTACATGCCAGATTTCTTTATGGAGATCCTAACGATACCAAACACCTTTTCAAATACAAAACTGCGAACCCGAAAGGAGAAAAGAGACTTCAGAAGGGACCTAAGAAAGGATTCAAAGGTTCCTTTTGGTTTCAGGGCTCATTTCAGCGTTCTCTCGGGTTAGCTTGTCTTCAGAATAACTATAAATAGCAAGCTCACCTGTGGAGAACCTCACATTCCTGATATCCTCATCAGAAATTTCTTCTATGTATTTGACCAGAGCTCTCAGACTGTTCTGATGGGCACAGACCAGCACATTTTTCCCTGCTTTTACGACAGGCAGGATTTTTTCCTCAAAATAAGGCACTGCACGTTCGTACACGGCTTTGAGACTTTCTCCTTCAGGTGGACCGGGTTCAAAGTTCCACCGCCAGGAGGCAAGTTTTTCTGCTCCGTATTTTTCTACCATCTTCTGCTTTTTTCTTCCCTGAAGCTTCCCGTAATAGCGCTCGTTTAAAGAAGGCGTGAAATAAATCGGGATAAGTTTTTTATCGAGTTTTTCAGGATATGAGTACCAGTCCGTTTTCCCTGGATTTCCTCCATCTCCTGTCCCTTCATGAACAATAACTCCTGTCTTCTTCTGCCCGGACAATATTATGAGAAGAGTTTCCTGAGTCCGGACAAGGTTTGAAGCAAAAGCAAGATCTAATTCGAATTTTTCAAGCTCTGCTGCACACTCAAGAGCCTCTTCAATCCCTTTCTTGCTAAGAGAAACATCCATCCAGCCTGCAAGCCTGTCTTCAGGCTTTAAGCCAGGTTCTCCGTGCCGGACAAGTATAAGGTGACCCATAAAATTATACTCCATATAATTAGCTTCTATATCCAGAAGCCAATAGATATATTCAGATGCCAGTAAGCACTCGGGTTTTATTACTTCTTCGGTGCAGGCCTGAAATCAAGCCGGATATCATAGAGAAGATGCCAGAGGTCACCTTTTTTTGTCATTCTTTCCGCATCAATTTTAGCTCCCTGCCCCTTGATATCGAACGTGATTTTCCGCTTCCCGAATGTGACTTTCCCGAGTCTGCTTTCCATCCTGCTGTAGTCAAGGGCATCGGCAAGCCGGACAAGGGCAGCTACTTTCAGGGTGAGATCCTGAAGATCCTCAGGCATTTTCCCGAAGTCCTTTCCTTTAAGTTTCTCAAGTTTGTCGTTTCCAATCCTCTTTTTGTGCAGGAAAGCCGTCCAGGAAATAACGGGCCACAGCCTTTCAGGTATTTCAGAAGGCGGGTGAAGAAGCAGGATGAGTCTTCCTGCTTTGTGATGGTTTTCAAAATCTGTAGCCACACCTGTATCATGAACGAGTGCAGCTATCTCAACAAGGTTTCTCATCTCAGGGTGCAACCCATGGATAGAATTAAGGATATCAAAAAGCTCAAGAGCGTTCCTGGCCACGTTGTCGGCGTGGCTGCGTTCAATTCCATAGATATGGTAAAGATCCTCTAGAGGTAAAGGCTCGGGAAACGCTCCTTCCCCGGACTGACCATTTTCAGAAGATCCGTCGTCTGAATTCACATTGAACTCCTTTCCTATTTGTCTTTCACTAATATTATCATTTTACTGGCTTAAACTTATTTTCTATTCATTTTCAATATATACTGCATATTCTCTAGAATAGAAGTTCTCTATAGAGTAAATATTTACACTGAATCATCTTCAAATAAACTGGAGTTATAATATTACAGAAAAAAATATCAAAAAACTTAAAACATATTATATAATAATTAAAAGTATGAAGAAACCCAAGATAGCCTTCACTGATAATGATATGGACATTTTTAGAATAATTCCAAAATACAAAGACGGACGCCTTGATTTTTTAAATTCAGTGTTCAAAACGACTTTTTAGTTAAATCTTGGGAAATGAAGCAAAAATCACCGCATATTATAGGATCTATTGAACCAGGTGATGAAATAACATATCATTCGTCAAAAGAAGACAAGAATCCAGTTGTCCATATTAAATATAAAGATAGTAGCAAACATGATGATCACAGATTCGAAGACGTTTCTTCGAAGGTAGCAGACATTAAAAAGGTACCAGATATTAAATTAGATCCCTGCTTTCCTTTACCCCCGCTACCGCTATGTAAAGTGGAAGTTAAAGATGGCAACATAACCACCTTCAAAAAAAAATCCAATCACAGAATTATTGATATTAAAAATCTTATTTCGTCATCTTTCGAGTATGGTCAGTTCGATTATCCTAAGTTTAATGTCATTGAAATATATATAGCTCCAAAAGAGTTTGATTTCAAAGATTTCCATAGGACATGGTTTTACTATGCTCAGCTGTGGATCCACTCGACAATTGATTATCTTATAAATGGACCAGAAATGAGTAAAACTTATTTGAATGATTGGGAATCAGGACGCCCGCATTTGGGAGGTCAGATTGACCCCACTTTTGATCAATTTAATGTAGTGTATAAGCCATATCACGATGAAAATATAAAAGAAAACTCAATATCATTCTACGAAAATAATGATCATATTGCACTGTTGGCTACAGCCCGTGTACAATTGACTGACATGAATAAAGTACCAATTTCAAAAAAGAAAAATATTCTTGCTCATGATTTAGAGCGGCAGTTAGAAGAAGGGAAGATTCCAAGCAGAAGAGAAAAGGATCAACGATATAGAAAATTCAAAGAAACAATCATTGATACAGTAAAAAATCTAGACCTAGATAATCGCAAGTACGTGTTTCTTATGACTAAGTTCTCTCCCGATATGATTGAAGAAGTTGACACCTGTCCTTGATATTGGCCTCTTATCAAGCTTACAACCGACAGGTAATTAGGAGAATATAACTAAAAAACAGCTTTTATAAAGAAAAAGCTATATCATCCAAACCTCTGTCAATTATTCTATATGCCCAGTTAATACGCTGTTGTCTATGCAAAGCATACCATCTATATGATAGGCTACTAAACAAATAATATACCACCCATATAATAGTCTGCTAAACATGTAATAATATACCAATCATATAATAGTCTGCCATACATGTAATAATATACCAATCATATAATAATCTGCCATACATTACTTTTTATGTTAAAAAATATATAAATATAATTACTTCAGTTCATTCATCGAATAAACATAAAAATAGTAATTTGTTTACAGGGCCGGTACACGAATCTTTCCTGTACAAATTAACAGATGGTCAATATGAAACTGGAGTATGCAAATAAAAAGCGTGGAATAGGTATAATTCTTGTATTAACACCGAACGACATACCGACATTTCTTGTGCTCGGGACGATACTTGTACAAACTATCTGGTTTTTAATCAAGTAATTTACAAAGCTCAAATGAGCTTTTTATTTTTTCAATATCTAATCTCATACATCATTTACGATACTGCGTTCCAGATCCATTCCACAAACGAATCAATATTATGACTTCTACAAAATATAAAAATCTATTATACTTCATAAAGTGAATTAATTTAAAACAGTGTCAATTTTATTAGGAGCTAACCTTAAGTTGAACTTAACCTTAGCTCCAATTTTTGCCTCTTTTTTGACTTCATTTTATGCTCAAACAGCAAATCAAGATTGGGTGCCAACAAGCCATTAGGAAATAATGTATAGACTTCCATCCATTATTATATATAATGTCCAGACTTTTAATAAACAATGATCAAAATCAGCTTCAAGCAGGGAACACTTCTTATAGAAGGTAATTTAAGAGTTCCCAATTCCGTTTGGGATGAAAGGAGCGGAAATTTCAGAGCTCTTGCTCTGTATTACAGAGACATAATAAATTATCTGAAAAATTCTAAAGCTCAGTTTAAAGATGAAGTTCTTGATCTCCTTCCATGTCCTGATTTAGCAGCAGCATATGAAGCGTCTGGAAAGAAACTTAAGTTAAGGGATTACCAGGCCGAATCTCTTGTGTCCTGGGGAGAGAATAACAGATGGGGAGTGCTTGTCCTGCCAACAGGAAGCGGAAAAACTCTTGTTGGAATCCGGGCAATTGCAGGCTGCAATACCCCTGCCCTTGTAGTTGTCCCGACGCTTGACCTGCTTGAACAATGGAAAAAACAGCTTGAAGAAGCCTTTTTAATGGAAATCGGAAAGCTTGGAGGCGGGGAGAAGAAAATTCTTCCAATAACCGTTTCCACATACGATTCTGCTTATATTCACGCCGAAACCCTTGGGAACAGGTTCGGCCTCCTTATTTTTGATGAAGTCCATCATCTGCCCGCAGCCGGATACCGGAGCATTGCCGAGTTTTCTGCAGCGCCTTACAGGCTTGGGCTGACAGCAACTTACGAACGGGAAGACGAGTTACACTCGGAATTAAACAGGCTTGTAGGAGGGAAGGTGTATGAAAAGCATATCTCGGAACTTGCAGGCAGCCACCTTGCTCCTTACAGGATCAAACGGGTAGCTGCTGAACTTACGGATGAGGAAAGGAAAGAATACGACGAATATTATTCGATTTATACAGATTATCTCCGAAAAACCGGGATGGTTCTTCGAGGGCCGAAGGATTTTCAGAAACTGGTCATGAGAAGCGGGAGAGATCCTGAAGCCAGAAAAGCCCTTCTTGCAAGAAATACAGCAAGAGAACTTGCTTTCAACACCGAATCTAAAATTGAAAAGTTAAAAGAGATCCTGAACGCACACCGGGAGGACAGAGTCTTCATTTTTACGGAACATAACCGGCTTGTCCACCGAATTTCCAGAGAATTTCTTATCCCTGCGATTACTTACAGGACGCCTGCAAAAGAAAGGAATTCCATCCTCGAAAAGTTTAGGAAAGGAATATACAGGGCTGTAGTTACTTCAAAGGTGCTTGACGAGGGTATTGACGTCCCTGAAGCAAATATAGGGATTATAGCAAGCGGTACAGGGAGCAAATTAGCATATATCCAGCGCCTGGGAAGGATCCTCCGGAAGAAAGAAGGAAAAGAAGCCATACTCTATGAGATTATAACCGAAGAAACAACCGAAGCCGGAACTGCCAGGAGAAGAAAAGAAGCAGTTTCAACTCGAAAAGGTTCTGGAAAATCAGCACAGGAAAATCATATGAAGAGGGAATCAGGAAAGGAAAGCCAGATGAAGAAAGAAAAAAGCTCAGGAGGCGGCTCGCCTGCTCACGTCTGACCTTCTTGTAACCCATATATCAGGAGGGAAGATAAAGCCTGTATACGCTGCTTTTGATCCCGAAAATCTGGAACTCGCAAGGCTTCTGATAGAAACTTTTGAGCAACATATCGGAAAAACCTATGGGGATCTTCTGGCTGAACTTGACGGTTACGAGGAAATGAATTACCGTTTTATCAGGGGGCTTTCCCAGCTACTTGGAAGGCGTACTGTTATAGAAACGGATGCTGCTGTTGACCCATCTCTGGCTAGGGAAACGGTTTTTGAAACTTGCGGAGGTATGGCCCTTTCTCCTGCCGAGAGAAAAGAAGCGCTACAAATAGCCGCAAAAAAGCTTTCAATTTCGGTAAAGGAACTTGAGAAGGCACTCTGGGCTGACCTTGAGGAAAATCAGGTCATCAAAAGTTTCGTCCCTCTCTCTCCCGCCGAACTCCTGAAACAGTACAACATTTCCTTGACTCAGACCCTGCTCTTCAGAGCAGTTGACCTCGATATCTGGATAAAAGGCGATTTTCAAAAGCTTTTATGGAAAATTCTTCGTTCGGGGCTTATGTATTCCCTGGAAGACACTGAAGAGGAAAGAGAAAAAATCGATAGAGAAATCGATAGAGAAATCGATAAAGGAAAAGAAGGAAAGGAAGGAAAAACCAGAGAAAACTACGATGAATTAAAAGCCATCCACCTGCACCTTGATGGGCCTGCCTCTCTTTTTCGGATCTCAGAACGCTATGGAAACTCCTTTGCAAAAATCTTTCCCGTCCTGTTAAGGTCAAAAGGCTGGAGGCTTAAAGCAGGCATTCTTCACAAAGGCTACCAGGGTAAGCGTATCCTGGATTTTGCCCTTGCCGACTCGGAAAAGTATTTCAAACTTACTCCTGGAGCAGCTCTGTATCCGGAGACCCTTTCGCCGGAGCTTCAAATAAAAGAAGGAAATGAAAGATATGAAGCCGGAGAAGAAGAAAGAGCAGAAGGAGAAAAAGCAGAAGAAGAAACAATAGAATATTTGGAAAAAGAAACCGGGATTCAGGAAATCGATGCCGAGGAAGCGGCCTATGATAGCACGCTTGAAAAGATGTTTGGCAGCCTCAGTTTGGGAAGCTGGAAGATAAAAAGAGAGCCGACGATTCTTAAAGCCGGAAAATACGCTTTTATTCCTGATTTTTCTCTACAAAGGGATGGAATAAGAGTATATCTGGAAATTGTAGGCTTCTGGACTCCTGAATACCTTGAGACGAAGATCTATAAACTCAAACAGGTAAAGGAACCTGTAATTCTCCTGATTGACCGAAAACTCAAATGCTCTGAAAAAGATTTTCCTTCACAGGATGTAATCTTCTTTGACAAAAAAATCCCGGCAAACGAAGTCATGCAGATCCTCAGAAAGTATGAGGAAAAAAAGCTTTTAGAAGACCGGTCAAGACTGGAGGAAATGGAATTTCCGATTTCAGGAGAACTGGTAAACCTTGAGAAAATTGCAGCCGGGAAAGGAGTCCTGCCAGACGCCTTAAAGGAAGTGGTTGCAGATAGGCTCGCAAAGGTCAGAGAACTGGAAAAAACCGGAGAATCAGGAAAAGCCGAAGAATTCCGAGAAATTGAAGACCTAGGGAAATATCAGGACTACGTGCTCCTTGAAAACTACTTAATTCACAGGAAGCTGCTTGAGAGAGTAGATAGCGAACTTGAAAAACCGGGGGCAGTAGAAACATACGCCGACGCAGTAAAAGTCTTTGAAGGTTTCGAGCTTGACCGCAGCCTTTACTATCCTGTGCTTGATTACTTGCGATATAAGGTAATCTGGACAGGACTGAGTGAAGAGAGTGCAAAGGTGAGGAAAACAGGTGCTTGAATAAATCTGCAAGGGCTTAAACAGGAGATCAAACAGGAATTATTAAGTAAACGGGAACTTGAATAGGTGTTTTTAGAGTAACTAACAGGTTGAAAATGTTTTAGGTGAAATTGTGGACAAACTTAATAGGTTAACTGAACTTATTTCCCCCATCCTTAACTTCTCTAGACTTCATTCCTTCAAGATAATATTCGTTTCAGTTTACTCGGTGTATTCCACATTCTTTTTTACAGGCTTGAAAAGTTTCATAAACTCATGTACGTCCTGCGGAAAATCCGTACTTATGGGAAGTCCGATTTCTTTTGCGTCACCTGCCGAGAGAGGAGTGCTGTGGATCATCTCTCCACTGACCAGTTTTTCGACCACTTCATCGAGCCTGCTTTCCCCGGCGGGGTCTGGCTGGATTTTGCCTTCAAGGAGCTCTTTTGCGACATCCCGAGTGAGTTTGAGGGCTTTTCTTGAGATATCACCCATAACAAGGGTGGTGTCATCGGCTTTTTCTTTTTTCAGATCTGCGGCATAGATCCAAGAAGGGGCGGGATAAGTTCCATGTAAGAAGTCTCCTATCTGGGGATCGATTGGCCCGATAACTGCATCTTTGTCCATCACGATTTCGTTTGCAGCGAGGGCGATAATCGTGCCTCCTGACATCGAATAGTGTGGAATAATGACCTTTGTGTTTTTCGGGTGCCGGCGGAGGGCACGTGCGATTTGGATACTGGAATGGAGCTGCCCTCCAGGCGTATGAAGAATCAGCTCAAGAGGGTAATCCCTGTACTGTCTAATCCAGCGCAGTATCTGCTCGGCGTCTTCCTCATCAATGTACTGGTATGCAGGCAGCCCAAAAAGAGAGATCGCCTCCCGCCTGTGAATCATAGTAAGCACCTTGCAGCCGTGGCTTTTTTCCATAGCTTTCAGTTTTGCCATCCGCCGCAGTCGGATTTGTTTTAACTGCGACTGCGGGTAGATTACTGCATAGAGAAACAGAAGTATAAACAAAAGGGACATCAAATCCCAGAGACTAATTGTTGTGCTGTCAAGCGTAACCAGAATATCCCCCCGAAAACCTCCAACGGACGCCTTTAAAGCGAATTTCCGTTTCAATCTCCTTCTTTGACTACTTAAAAGGTAAGATAAAATCGGAATTGAAGTAATCCCAGGCTTAATCCCCAATCTAAATTGTCGTGCAAGTTTTTAATTTTTGGCTCCAGCTGCATAAAAAGGTTTTCTTGTAGGAAGAAAAGAAAGAACTTTTCGCGACTTTATGGAGAAATTATCCTGAGCCCGATTATCCCTGAGAAAATCAAAATAATGCAGAAAAATCTGGCAAAGTCCATTGGCTCATTAAAGAGCAGGGCGCCAAGAATAGTGGTGCCTATAATCCCGATTCCGGTCCAGACTGCATAACCTGTCCCTATTGGCAGAGTTTTCAGGGCCTGGGATAGGAAATAAAAGCTAAGAAGCATGCAAGCGACAGTAAAAACGCTGGGATACAGCCTCGTGAAACCTTCTGTATATTTTAGCCCTATTGCCCAGGCGGCCTCAAAAAGACCGGCAATAAAAAGAAAGAACCATTCCATTTTTGCTCCACATCCTGATTATGTAATTTATGGAATTCCCATGAAGATAGCAATTAAAAGGTCTTAAAAGCTTTTTTCTTCTTATAACCTTGCCTTCTAGAAACTTAGGGAACTCTGGAAAAGGGTTAGTTTCTCAAAAAGTACAAATAAGGGTGAGCTTAGAGCTAAGAAGCCAGAAAAAAATCAGAAATTGAGAATCGGAACTGTAAATCTGAACTACAAATCAAAGATAAAATCTGAATTGAAAAAAGTATTGAAGATCAGAACTAAAAATTAGAACTGAAATCCGAAAGAAATAGACAATAAGCCTTTAACCCATGTGGAATAATATTTCAGTATGGCAGCCCCGAAGTACCTGAAACGTTACTTCAAGGTGCAGAAAGATGAAATGCCTGCTCTCTTTAAGATAACCGAACGAATTCCGGCCCAGTTTGATCCAGGCATGCAGCTTGAAGAACTCCGGGAAATTCATGAGAGAGATATAGAAGAATACCGAAAACTCAGAGAAAATCTCGAACTCGAAGCCACGGAAGCTCTTGCCTATAAAAACGCGGCTGAGAGGTTGACACTTTTTACCGAAAGCTTTCTGGAAATTCCAAAGGCCAGTCCCTCCCTTCTTGATCTTAAGGTTGAGCTTGCGGACAGAATGCTTTCGAACTGCCAGTGCTGCGGGTGGCGCTGCGAGGTTGATAGGAAAACTGGCGAAAAAGGTTTCTGCAGGCTGGCCGACACTTCCAATTACGCCTCTGAGTTCTTGCATATGGGAGAAGAGCCTGAGCTTGTACCCTCTCACACGATCTTTTTTACGGGCTGTACTTTTGCCTGTGTTTACTGCCAGAACTGGGAGATTTCAACCTGTCCTGAAGCCGGAACCCTAATCGAGCCCAGGAAACTTGCAAAGATGATTGACATTCGGAGAATGCATGGGGCTAGAAATGTGAATTTCGTTACCCCCACTCCACACGCGCATACTGTGCTGAAGATAGTCCGGGATATCTCCGTAAACACACCTGTAATCTGGAATTCTAATATGTATCATTCACCAGAAATTGCTGAAATCCTCGAAGGGGTTGTGGATGTCTACCTTGGTGATTTCAAATACGGAAACAATAAATGCGCCCAGAAATACTCCAAAGTAAAAAATTACCTGGAAATCGTGCAGCCCAATTTCGAATTCGCCTACAAAACCGCAGAGATCCTCCTTCGACATCTGGTCCTTCCGGGCCACCTGGAATGTTGCACAAGGCCGATTTCCGAATGGGTTGCAAAACATATCCCGCAAATCAGGTTTAACCTCATGTTCCAGTACAGGCCATGTTACCGGGCTATGGAGTATCCTGAAATTGGACGCTCTCTGACTCCGGAAGAAGAGGTTAAGGCGATCGAAATTGTAAAAGAGGCAGGAATTGAGGACTTACTGGTCTGATCATATGGTGGAAAGGACTGTGCTGTTTTGAGAAGTAAAGGATATATGATTTTACAGGCAATATATTAATAAAGAGTGAAATAATATATTTATAAGTGAGTTTACAAATTATTATCCATGGGGAGGGGAAGCGGAGTCTGTAAATTTTTAGTAATAATTTTCACTTTTAGTCTGCTGTTACAGGGGGTTTGTGCAGCAGAATCAACAAATAATATTTCAAATGATACAATAGCAGAGATTAATGGTTCAATCAATGGTTCAATCAATGGTTCAATCAATGGTACAATAAATAGTACAATAAATGGTACAATAAATAGTACAATAAATGACGAAAAAAATAACACAATAATTGGCATAATAAGCGGTACTGTAAATGGCACGATAGATGGTACTCTAAAGAACACACAAATGTTTTCATGGGCTCTTCTATTACCACTTTTTTTTGGGTGCTTTCTTTTTTTAGGCTGGGTATGCAGATATTTCCCTGAAATGACTTCTGGCTTTGTTTTGTTTATGTTGCTACTGTTATTAGCTGTGATATTGTTAATAGGATTTACTAGAAACAATTTAGTACTTTTATTGACGCCGTTAATACTCCTGCCTTTATTATACGAGTTATATCATGAGATTAAAGAAATAGACTATAAAAATAGAAAATTAAATTTTGTTTTATTATTACATGTGATATTGTTAATAGAGTTTACTATATTATTAATAGGATTTACCAAACACACTTTAGTACTCGAATACATTCTAGTACTCGGATACATTTTAGTGATTTTACTTATTACTTCATTAATACGCTTGCTATTATTATACGTGGTTTATAATGATAAGAAAATAGAAGATAAACGTGGAAAACTAAAAAAAGATGATGATAGAAAAATAGAAAATAATTTCCTTTACAAGGCAAGAGTTATTAATATAATTGGTTCAGTGCTTATATGGCCTTCCATACTGATTTATTTTTATTACCATAATATACAATATGTTACCTTTTATGGAATTGAGGATTTAAAGTTCCCTGTCTATATAATAACTGCCTCGCTCATTGGTATTGTCTCTTACAGCCTTTTAAGCATTGAAGATGACTTCAGTCACCTTTTTTCGGAGTACGAGAAATTAAGCAAAGTCTGGTCATACCTCAGGAGATTCCTTATTGCACCTTTTATAGCGATCATAGGTTTTTACTTGTTGATTTACCTCCTGAACATAAATATGGCAGGGGATTATATAAAGAATATAAATAATTTTTTTGTATTCGTATTTTCTTTTATTGTTGGTGCATTCACAAAAACAATAGAAGAATGGATATATGCGTGGGTTCAAAAGCTTCTCCCAGGGGATAAAAAGATTGAGTTTGAATCCAGAATCCAAAATGAGGTTAAAGAATCTGACTTTGTCAAAAAACTAGGCCTTGACGACGATGTTGCATATCGGCTATACAATATAAAAATACGAAAAATCGAAGAACTTGCAGATTGTGAACCTAAGACTCTATCTAAGAAACTAAACCATGATATCCAAAACCCAGAAGAAAATGATCTTTCTTCTGGAAAATCAGATTATTCATGTAATTATTCACTTGAACAAATTAAACTGTATATAAAGAAAGCACAAGACTACAGGGAAAAGGATAAATCAAAATTAATCGGGGAACTAGAAGAGTTATGTGGACATTTAGAGATGGGAATTAAAAATTTCAAAAAGAACACAGAAGAATTAAAATTAAAAGAGATAATAGAAGATTCCGAGGATAAAGAAAATAGTATTAACTCTAATTCGACAGACCCTACCAATAAATATAATATTAACCCAAATTCGACAGATCCTCATAATTGATACAGGATTTGCTTACAAAAACATGTTGTTTCGACTTTGGACTTTTGGAGTATAAAATATTCAAATTAGCCAAACATCTATAAAATATGATTGGGAGGACTGAAGCATAAATGTATTTTATATTAAAAACTATAAGTCTGTTGAATTAATGCATTAAATACGTTTGGTGAATCCTATCGATCCAGATAAGCGGGAAACCTGAAGTATTTTACTAAATTCTAACCTCGTTACCTTTAATTAGGAATCTATTCCTTCTTATTATGGGTTCATTTGCCGTTTTTCAGTTCAGCGATTTAATTTTCAGTTCAGCGATTTAAGTTCGAAATATTATTGCATGATATTTATACTCATAATACATTGATTGTACATAACGCATCTCAAAATCATGTCTACGTGCAATTTTTTGGATTTTATAGGGATTATGGGCAAAACCGTAAATGTTTCTTGGACGTTTTCTTAAAGTTGCCAATATTGAGGTCTGAAAATCGCAACCAATTCGATATAAAGCTTTTAAAAGCCCTGCATTTGGTGCAAATAACCCTAATTTCCATAAAGGATATAAACGAGGATCCAGTATGTCAAAAAACACTATTTTACCATCTTTATTGAGATGCTCTGATGATTTAACAATAAATTCGTCAATTTCTTGAAATGTTAAGTACTGGATTACTCCGGCTGCAGTTATTCGATCAAAGGTTGAGTCCAGGTTTTCCCATATCGTTTTATGATCAGCAAGGACAAGGTCAATGTTATTACATTTTCTTTCCCTAATCCTTTTGCTTGCTTCACCAAGCATGGAAAGGGAAAAATCCACTCCTACAAGTTGTTCATATTCCAGAGCATAGTAAGCCAGGAGTTCTGCGGAGCCGCACCCGAAGTCAAGAAGCGTTTTGCCTCCGTCAAGGTGGAATAGCTTTTCCTTTGCTTCCATAAAAAGAAACTCTTCAGAAGAATATCTATGCCCTCCGTGGGTCTTATCTTTAAAAAAATCTTCCCAGGTATTCTTTGACTTCGTATGTGTTTTTTCCATTCCGTCTCTACTTTCTACTTCCATACCCCTTCTCCCAGTATTATTTTTAAAATCATACTTTGATAACTATCTTGTAAACAATTTATAGTTGGTAATAAAATAACTAGGAATTTCTAAATTATTTTAATCTAAATAGTAAAAATAGTGTGTCTGCTTTCTTGCATAATATATCCCAGGTCTCTTATTTTAAGACCAGTACACTATTTCTTCACCCACCCTTAATACTTCTATTTGATAATTCGATATATATTTGAGCCTTCAAAAAATAATATCAATGAGGAATTACGCTATTAAAAGCTACGAAACTCACAATTTAATATTTTATTTTAAAAAAGAGTAGCAGAACAAGAGAAAAAACTGGATTAAGCTTGCAGAAGAGTGATTTAACCAGAACTACCCTGCTGAGATATTTGAAACTTTCACTGATGCTGTAATTTGTCGGGTTATGTTTTATTTCGTTTTATTCAGTGCCGAGTCTCAATTGCTGTCGCTGATAATTCTTCCAGCATCCACTTCCATACCGATTTAACCGTGATTATTTTCATTTCGTCTTTGGATTCAACTTTTACAGTCTCTTCATCGTCCATTGTCAGAATAAGTCCCTCCTTAAGGCCATACTCATCCATGGCTTCCGTAAGTCCAAGAGTTTCTCTTTCCCTTGCGGTCGGGTTCCCGAAGCAAACCGAGATCTGAACTGCTGACGATATTTTCTGGCTATTTTTTTCCTTTATAACGAAATCACACTCCTTTTTGTTTTGAAAATAGAATACTTGTTTTTCTCTTCTTAGCAGTTCAAGTAATACAAGATTCTCAAATCTCAGTCCAAGGCTATCCGGGTAATCTGGGTATACTGCCTTGAAAAGACCTGTATCACCTGCATAAATCTTGCATGGAGTGTCTTTTTTATATCCGCTTTCCTGGAGGCTGTTGATTTTTGGGATACGGTACAGCAAGAAAATGTCTTCAAGATAGTCCAGATAGGTGTTTATAAGCTCTTCACTCTCGATTCCACTTACTTTTTTCAAGGTATCGACGGAATACTCCGAAGCCATGTTCGAAATCAGAAATATGGCAAGCTTTTTTAACTTCTGAATATCGTACCCGGCTGCAGCCGCTTTTTGCATCCCTTCTTCAAAATATTCTTTAGAAAACCTTATATCATCGTTTTTTATTACATCCGGAAAACCGCCTTTTTCAAAATACTGCAAAAACATACATAATAATTCATCACTTCTGGAAGGCGTCAGAAAATCCGTTTCTAGTGTTCCGTTACCTTTAATTCTCAGGTATTCTCTAAAAGAGAACGGGAAAAGCTTTAAGATTTTATATCTCCCTGCAAACCTGGAAGAAAACTCATTTATCAATTTTGATTTAGATGAAGTTAGAAAAATTTCTGCCCCTTGCTTGTGAAGCCTGTCAATCCAGTTTTCCCATCCCGGAAGATTATGGATTTCATCAAAAAAGTAAAAAATCCGGCTTGATCTATTTTCTCCAGTTTCCTTTTTTTGAATTTCGGCTACAATTTCCTCAATAGCCTGCAAACCTACAGATCCAATCCCCTGCAGCCGGCTGTCTTCAAAATTAATATAAAACTTTACTCCATCCAGATTACTGGCAATCTGACTCATTAAGGAAGTTTTACCTGCATGAGGAGGTCCTGAGATAAGTTTAATCTCACTGCCTTCTTCGGAACAGCAGGGAAAAATCTCACGTGGAATTAAATCTGAGAAATTTTGAAAAAAGGTCTGGTGATTGAGTATCAGGGGGAGAAGTTCTAGTTTTTGCATATTATCAAGATAATTTGCGAGATGGAACTATATAGTTTTTCTGGCACTGATAAGTACTCTCGTACAATAATAATCCCGAAGCATAATAATAATTAATTACAAAAAGCGATGAGCGCCTGCAAGTTCGTGAGCTTACAACTTTCACAGACAGGAGACATCTTCTATATTCACCGTATAAATGTGTTAATTGAGTAATACTGGAATAAATTAATAGAAACATATAAATAACAGAGCCAATATGATCCCCTTATAAGTAAGAATCGTGTCAGCAGGTAAAGGTCCGCTTTTTCTCAGGGCTCTCTAAAATTATTATTCTTTTTTTGGTTCATAAACTGTTTTTGTCTTCCCGCAGCGCATGCATACGAAATACTTTTCTCTCACATTTGAAGCATAAATGTTCAAGCCGCCACTTCTTTTCCATTTATGCAGACCTATAAAACATAAAATATTTTTTCTTTTAGGTTTCCCGAAAACCTGATATGGAGCTCTGGAGTCCAATAACTTCACTCCTGTCTGACCTTCTGGAATTTAATAGGAAATCGTTTTTATGAATAATATAAAACTATATTTCATCTGATATAGGGGTTCTTATCCCTCTGTGCTAACGAAACCTTCTACAATAATAAACCGGTAATCGTTTGCATAAGGTCAATTTCACAAATTTCAGTCAATTCTTTTATTTGGATCTTTTATTCTTAATAGGATTCATTATCAGTATTAATTATTCTTTATGGGATTTCTGCCTAATTTTTAAATTCCAATTATCCAAACAAGATAAAGATAATTAATTGAGCTTGTTTCATCTTCTTCAATACTCAAAAAAAGAAATAAATTAAATTAATTCTGAAGGAAAAAATCTAAGATTTAAACTTAGTAAATAGCCTCGAAATCGTACTGAGATTCCTACAAAAGGTAAGTGCAATTGCTGATTCATAAGAAAAACAAACGTTGTTTAAGAAAAACAAACCTAGAAATTTATTATATTTAAACAGTATCTATTTAAGAGACGTAATTAAATATTCTCGATGATCACCAATATATGTAGTTATTGGAAACGTTATCGTTATATTCTAGTCCGTCCCATTATATATGTACGCTTTCCTCTGCGTACTCGTTATATAGCCACCAGCTCAAGACAAAATGAACTCACGGGATTTGTCCATAT
Source organism: Methanosarcina sp. UBA411 (assembly GCF_002495725.1). Taxonomy (NCBI): domain Archaea; kingdom Methanobacteriati; phylum Methanobacteriota; class Methanomicrobia; order Methanosarcinales; family Methanosarcinaceae; genus Methanosarcina; species Methanosarcina sp. UBA411. Next base: position 74,417 of record NZ_DAGK01000015.1, on the reverse strand, counting down.
TATCTCGAAAAGGTGGCTATTATGATTATTTTCCAATCTCTTCAGTAACAGCTATCACAAACATTTTTTGAGTTTTTAGGTTGGTGGGGCTATAAAGCCACAAAGGTATGAATTTATCTTTTTGTATGAATTTATCTCTTTATGACTCCTTATTCCCAGACTTTTTTCTTTTGACTTTTTGAACATGAGCTCCCAAAACTAGCTTTATATCCAAAATTGATAAGAGTTTCAGAACTATTTCCCGTGAGCAGAAGCTCATTGACTACTCTTAATTCCACATTTGGAGAAGCAGTTTTGAGTTATGGAATAGGCTCCATTTGTAAATTCAGTAGAAAATTATGTTGAATTTCTGTGAAAGTGCTATGAGTATTAATGAAATGTTTATGTTGAAATCTTGCCATGCAATCATTATATTTTCCTCCGTTCATATTATATTTTTATACTTTTCTTTGCTTCCTATTAGTCAGTTTACATATAAATGTCGAAGTTTTCTTTTAATATAGCGACTATTATTTTCAGATTTATATTAAAACGTGGTAATATTAACATACTCACTCCCCTTTTAAAGCTATTGTCTTCCTTGGAAATGTTTACATAGACACCAATTTAAGATAAAGTGAATCCTAAGGATACTATCTTAAACTGGCGTCTATGATGTTTATTTACTCGCCTAGTCTGCTTAGAACCAGTCGTTGAAAATTACTTTAAACTTCTGGCACAGAACGATCGCAAAGTTCTCGATATACATTATAATTCCCTCCACTATTTAGTGTGCTTTTATGCTTTTTTGCATCTCGTTACACAGTCACCGGTTCAAGACGGAGTGAATGCACGGGATTTGTCCATATTATCTCGAAAAGGTGGCTATATAATACATTTCCAACCTGCTTAGAACCAGTCGTTGAAAATTACTTTGAACTTCTGGGACAGTAAAATTACAAAGTTCTCTATATACATCAATTTCCCTCCGATCTTCAATTAACATTCATTATTCTCTTTGGATACTTTTTGAATAGACACCAGTTCAAGACAAAGTGAATTCACGGAATTTGTCTACTTTATCTCTAAGGCGGCTATTAAAATCATTTTTCCGGAACTGTTTTGTTATGTGAAACTGTTTTATAAATGATACTACCAACAATTAAATTTCTTAATATCTTTTGGGAGCCCATCTTAATTTTAAGACTGACACACCTAAATTTTAATTGCTAGTGAGTATATTAAACATATAGTTTTAATTTATATAAAGCATATAGAATAAATTTTACTTACCATTAAATAGTCCTAGAAAATCTGGGCGAATTTGACGGGGAAATATGAAAATACTTTTTTATTTAATCCATATTGTAGATGTATCTGAAGAATGCTGATAAAAAAGCTTTTAAATTTTTAATTTTCCCCTTTAAACCTAAAATAGAAATTATTATAAAAAAATAAGTTCAATTCATCTATAGAATCTATTTATAATCCATAAAAGGCAATAATTTACTTAAATAAGTAGAAATATTATTTTGGATTCAAAACTATAACATTTCATATTTTTAACTTAAATGAGTAGTTTTTTTCTAAAAATATAAAAGCCAGATTTATTCAAAGAATGCATATTTGAGGATTTCTTAACTTTCTGCACCTCAACCTTCCTGAAGAAGAGAAATTTTCCATTAAATTCCTGACATCTCAATTAATTCTCTCGTCCACTTCAACTTCTTTTTCTTAACCGTGTTTGCTCTCGAATCATCAAAATCAAATCCAGTAAGTTTGACAGTTTTTATCCTGAACTCCATTGCAAAAAATAAGTATCGGTCTCCCTGACGGGGTTCTCCAAAATTGTAGACCTTATCAAAAGTTCTTGCTTGGTAGTTGCAATAAATCGTTTTAGCGAGGCATATATTTTTCAAGCTTATCGATATTGTCCCCATACGCATGAATAAGGACTATTGAGCCTATCTCGCAGGCTATGATTCCTTTTTCAATATCAGCTTCAGGGTTAATCAAGATCGGTACAGATGACTTCAGGTATTATGCCCACATCCATGAGAACTGCGGCTGCTCCATTGGCTGCAATCACCATAAAATCCAAAAAATCGATTTCCAAAGATCGCCCCTGAGCTTGGGTGTATTTCCGCATACCAGCCTAGGTAGATCATTGATTAATATAAAAAAGGTACTTGCAAAAAAGTGACAAAATCGAGACCTATCGGAAGGCCAGTAAATAACATTCAAGTACCGTTAATATTGAGAACACAATAAGGAGGGAAATAAAGTCCAATACTAATAAACATAAAAAACAGAAGAAAAGGAAGAGATTAAAGCCAATAAAGGTAGATTGAGAAGAGTTCAAAAAGAAAAGTGCAATTGAGAAGTTCTTTAGTTCAATAGAGTCCTGTGATAAAGTAATTCCAAAAATGAAATCAAAAAAACATTATATGGGGATTGTAAAGTTAACAGAGACAAAGACGTTACATAAGGTTTTGAATGGGCTCAAATGTATAAAGTATAATTAATGGTTAGATAAAGCTCAAATATAATCAATAATTAGATCGCATAAAATTTTGGGAAACTCATTTTAGGGAAACTCATAGAAAAGTAAAATAAATTAAGATCTGTTTGCAGATCTGTTATAAATATTCGGATTTAAATCTTTGAATTTCTATGTGGTTGATTTTTCAGTTAAACTGCATTGTGATTGATAACGATAACATGAAATTAGGCTTATTCGTTGGCCCTTTCTGACGGAAGAAGGTCAATTATAAGAAAAACCTGTCAATAAATTTAATTTAGTGCAATCAGGCTTCTCCTACTTTTACATTCCGGCTAAGGACTGTACGAATAAGCCTTCATAGATTTTTACTTTTTATATTAGTTAATCTGTGGTTGATTCGTCAGTAATCAGCTAGTATATTACCGTTAAACAAATAGCTTAGTCCCCACCACCAGCTATTATGGGTCCCACCAGCCACCACAGCCTTTTTCTTTCTCTACGACACAGCCGCGGATATTAAAGAACTTTATTTTACATTTTTCACGGAATCCGCAACCACAGTCTTTCCAGCCGCCCCAGCCGCAGCCGCAGCCGTCAAAGCCGCCGCAGCCACAGCCGAATCCTTTAAATTTGTCAAAGCCCCAGTCTCTTCCAAAGAAGTCTCCCATTTATTTACCTCCTTATCTACTGTATTTTTATACTTATTTTTTATTTTGTATTTTTCGCTCTATTTATTTTTTATATTTATCTTATATATTGGAGAGGACATACTTTTAAAATTAGAGTTTGTAGTTCTCCAACCAAATATTATATCGACTCTCCAACTGTGTTATACTCCTGGCAATTGAGTTAATCTATTTTTGTTTAACAAAAAACAGGTTTAACTTTAATTGCCAAGAAGTGCAATTAATTATATAATTATAAATTATATAAACCCGATAGAATAATAAATCCTTAATATTAAATAGTCATTGAAAAAGCTGGGAAATCATGATCTAGAAAATTGGCTTAATTTTACTTTTAATTTACAGATTTTGATTCCTTGAATATCTCTAAAATCAGGAGCTATAATCTTTAATCCAGTATTTCTATAAAAATAGGGTCTTAATGGTACAAATACATTATATTCCTTAATCAAAAGCTTTTTAAGAGCTTAAAACAGGTGCATTTACCAAAAGAAAATAGTATTACTCATATAATTTTTAAACTCCGGTAATTTTATATTTTTATTTGTAAGTTGATGATTCATAAAATTGGTTATTTCTTATGAAATCTGAAGGTTGTAAGGTTAAAAAATAACTTATATCGAGTTTTTGAGCTAGCTTAAATTTATAATTAAGTTATTAAAGCTCAAATATAATCAGTAAATAAATAGACAATATTAAAAAGTAGGATAACTTATGGGAAAATAAAGTAAATACAGATCTGTCTGCAGATCTGTTATATATATTAAATTTAAATCGCTTGAATTCCTATGCGACTGGTTTTTCAATTAAACTGCATTATTCTTTGATGAATAAAATGAGATGGGGCTCATTCGTTAATCCTTCTTAAGGGACTTAAGCTATTGTAGGAAAAACCTTTCAATATATCAAAGTTCTAGTGCAATCAGGGCTCTCCTACTTTTACATTTCAGCTAAGGACTGTACGAATGAGCCATTCTCTATCTTATTTTTATATATTTATCTAATCTGTGGTTGATTGGTCAGCAATCAGCTAGTGGGATTACTGTTAAACAAATAGCTTAGTCCCACCAGCCACCACGGCCGCATTTCTCTGCGACACAACCACGGATGTTAAAGAACTTGGTTTTGAACCTATCGCGGAAGCCACAGCCATCCCAGCCGTCCCAGCCGCCCCAGCCGCAGCCGCCACCACAGCCGCCACCACAGCCACAGCCGAATCCCTTAAATCTGTCAAAATCACAGTCTCTTCCAAAGAATCCTCCCATTTATATTTACCTCCTTATCTACTATATTTTTATACTTATGTTTTTATTTTATATTTTCGTTCTAGTTAGATTTATATTTATTTTATATATTGGAGAGGATATAATTTTAAGATTAGAGTTTGTAGTTCTCCAACCAAATATTATATCGCCTCCCCAACTCAATTATTACTCCTGACAATTGAGTTAATCTATTTTTGTTTAACAAAAAACAGGTTTAACTTTAATCGTCAGAAAGTACAATTAATTATATAATTGTAAATTATATAAACCCGATAGAATAATAAATCCTTAATATTAAATAGTCATTGAAAAAGCTGGGAAATCATACGCTGAGGCTGTACGTTTAGTTCTACATTTAATTTACAAAGCCTAAACCTGTAAGTATTTAGATAAATCAAGAGATATAATCTGCAATTTAATATTTATACAAAAATAAAACAGGAATAGTCTAAATATGCTATATACTCCAATTATAATCAATTTGGAGGCTCAAAATGCACGCATTTAGAAACAAAAAATAGTATTACTAGTTCTTTTTTTGAACTCCCAAACTTGGATCTATTTATCAATATGTTCGTTATTCCTAAAATAAACTATTCTTATAATTATTTATTTTTTAATTTAATCGTAGAATAAATTTGAGAGTTTATTAAACATTACGATCATAGTTCAGTTAAATTAAAGTATAATAGCCATCAGTTCAAAAAAAGCTGATTAATCCGAAGTTCTCTTACATTTTGAACTGATGGCTATCGTTGCTTTATCCACGTTCAATAGTTCTTGGACTTAGCGATTGGCTTGGTGTTTTTTCTTACCACCAGTCGCAGCCCCA
>NZ_DAGK01000015.1:0-68822 GCF_002495725.1 Methanosarcina sp. UBA411 | reverse complement strand
TCCACCACATTATATTTACCTCCGTGATTTTGCTTATTATTCTGTTTAGTTCAGATATCGTAGAAAGTGGATTTCCTAAGATTAGAGAGCTAAGAACTATCACTCTAATCAAACCCCTTATCCACTCCCGAAGCATACTCTCATGGGAACTTTTTTAGAAATTATTCAAATTACTTATTTTCTTATGGCGAGAAACGATTCGACTGCCATGAGAGTATGAATTAACATATAATTGCAAATTATATAAAAGATTTAGAATAACTATTTCTTAATATTAATAACCTTTGAAAAACTGAGTAAACTCTCTATCAATAAAAAAGCTTACTTCTATATTTATTCTACAACTTCTACTTCTTTTAAGATTCTCAATAAATCAGGAATAATAATCTGTAATTCATCGCATATGCAAAAAAGATAATCTCAATAGTATATATAAGCGCTATTACGAGGTTAAATCTAATTTAAGGTCTTATAAGGCGTTTATTTTGTTGGGAAAGTTATATAACCTTTCTTATTTTTGGACTTCATCAATTTAGCTATTTTTATAATAAGTGAAATATTTATATAAAGGATCACTATTCAATAAGGTAAGTTTTTCCATTCAGATTAAGAATAAATGTAAACCAGTGCATCGATATATTGACACGTGTGGTAATAATTTAGATTCCTCGATTATTAAAAATCATGAATCCCTATTAATTTCTTTGCCCATTTCAATTTCTTTTTCTTAATCGGGTTTACATCGCTATCTTCAAAATCAAAACCTACCAGCCTAATTTTTTTAGCTCCAAATTCTCTAGCTACAAAAAAGCATCTATCTCCATCGCTGAAGCCGCCAAAATTGTAGACCTTATCAAAAGGTCTTGCCTGGGTAGTTGCAATAAATCGTTTAAAGCGAGGCACATATTTTTCAAGCTTATCGATATTGTCCCCATGCGCGTGAATAAGGACTATTGAACCCATCTCGCAGGCTAGAATTTCTTTTTCAATATCAGCTTCAGAGTTGCCATCAAGGTCGGTACAGATGACTTCAGGTATTATGCCCACATCCATGAGAACTGCGGCTGCTCCATCGGCTGCAATTACCGTAAAATCCAAAAAATTGATTTCCGAAAGGTCGTCTCTGAGTCGGGGAGCGTTTCCGCACACAAGAACAGGCTTTCCGGAAATTAAGGCTCTAAGTTTGGACAGACTGGCAGTGTTTTCCTCTGTCAGCATGCGGGAAAGGAATAGAGCTGCCTTTTCATCACCTTCTCGGTCAAACCCAAAATCCTCAAGGATTCGTTCGTAAATCGGCTCCCAGGTAGCAAAATCCATATAAATCAGTTTCCTTTCCGTTTTGCAATTTGAGTTCTAAATTTCTTTGTTTTACTTCTTTTTAAGAGATTACTTCTTTGCAATTCCCATTTTCATGGCAATGCCTTCGACATCCCAATCCTTTACAAGGGCTCCGGAAACCTCAAGATCACTACCAAGATCAAATATCTCGGCTCTTACCTCCTCTGCAATCAGATCCTTGAGGGTTTCAACGAGCTTCAGGACTCTATCGTCTTCGATCCAAACGGAAGCACGGATGTTTTCATCCACTACTAGGTCAAGTTCCTTCCGCATGTCCTGAAGTCTGCGAATTACTTCCCTTGCATACCCTTCAGCTTCCAGCTCGGGAGTCAGGTTTGCATCTACATAAACAAGGCCGGCATCGGACTCTGCACTTGCTGTCCCTCCTGGAAGGGTTTCTTTGAAATTTGCCATGCCCGGAGTTACTGTAACCATTGTTCCGTCTGCAAGGGAGAGCTCAAACTCACCATTCTCGGCAAAGGCCTTTTTCAAAGCAAGACCGTCAACCTTCTGCAGGGCAGGGATGATTTTTCCTGCATCCTTCTTGAAAACAGGACCTATTTTGCTCGGATCAGGGATTACTTCAAGCCCGAGCTCATCCCAGCTCTCAGCAACACCTGTCAGGACAATTGCCTTGGAATTTGTCTGGTCCATAAGAACTGAGCGCAATCTCTTAACAGCCTTTGCTGCGTCCTCACTTTCAGGGGAAACAATTATTCGGGAAACAGGCCACCTGAGTTTTCTTCCTGCTTTCTGGCGGGCGTTTGAGGCGGCTTCCACAATAGAACGTGCAGTCTTCATGGCAGCTTCGAGCTCAGGATCAAGATAGTCTTCATTGACCTTCGGCCAGTCGCACATATGAACCGATTCCAGTGCATTCGGATCTACGTTCCGTATCAGGTTCTGATACATCTCTTCAGCCAGGTAGGGCATGAAAGGAGAGATCAGTTTTGTAAGGGTTGCGTAGACTTCATAAAGCACGCAGTAAGCTGCAAGCTTGTCAGGGTCATCAGCTTCGGTCCAAGTTCTTGGACGAATAAGCTGGATATACCAACGAGATAGGTCTTCAAGCGTGAATTCCAGAATCTCACGCACAGCCTTATGCAGGAAATACCCGCTCATTGCTTCGTCTACAGCTTTAACAACGGATTGAGCTCTTGAGAGAATCCACTTGTCCTCTTCCCTGAGCGCGTCTTTTACGGAATCAAGGCTAACCTTCAGCGGATCAAAATTATCGAGCGCCATATAAGGAAGCGGGAACCTGAAGACATTCCAGAGGATATTTATTGAACGGTTAACGGTTTCCACTTCTTCCTGGTTGAACTTAAGGTCATCCCAGGGTGCGCTTGATGAAAGCACATAGGCACGCAGGGTGTCAGCACCATATTTATCGATTACATCAATTGGAGAAATTACGTTCCCAAGGCTCTTGGACATCTTCTTTCCGCCTGCGTCAAGCGTAAAACCGTGCATGAGTACACTCTTGTACGGAGCCCGTCCGAAGCTCACCATGCTTGCTCCGAGTTGAGAATAGAACCAGCCACGGGTTTGGTCATGCCCCTCAGTGATAAAGTCCGCAGGCCACCATTTATCGAACTCCTCCCTAGTCTGCGGGAACTTCAGGGTAGCCCAGGAAGCGACAGCCGAATCAAACCAGACATCGAAAACGTCTTCAACACGCTTTTTCTCTCCTCCGCACTCACAGGGAATAGTTATTTTATCCACGTAAGGACGGTGAAGTTCAACATCGCTGCCTGCTCCGGATTTTTCCAGCAGTTCGGCTTTGGTTCCTATTACCTCAAGCTTTCCGCATTTCTTGCACTTCCAGACCGGAATCGGGATTCCCCAGTAGCGCTGCCTGGAGATACACCAGTCCCGAGCGCCTTCAACCCAGGTTCTGAATCTGGCTGAACCTGCCCAGTCAGGGTACCAATCTACGGCATCAATCGCCTCAAGCATTTTGTCCTTTATCTCTGTAACCTTGAGGAACCATTGTTCGGTTGCTAGGTAGATTATAGGAGTCTTACAGCGCCAGCAATGCCCGTATCTGTGCGTGACAGTCCCTTCTGCAAGCAACCTGTCACGTTCCCTGAGATCTTTAATTACAATCGGGTTTGCTTCCCTGACGTTTTTGCCCGCGTATTCCCCGGCTTCCTCGGTATAGGAACCATTCGGACCCACGGGACAGAGGATCGGAAGCTTATACTTCACGCCAACGTTAAAGTCATCCATACCGTGCCCTGGGGCAATATGTACACAGCCTGTATTTTCTGCAGTTACGTAATCAGCAAGATAAACGCCATGCTTTATCTCGTTCTGCACAGGCACGAGATCCCCAACAGGGCTTTCGTACTCAAGCTTTGTGAGATCTTCCCCAAGCATTGTTTCAAGCACTTCATAGTCAACATACCTGCCCTGTTTAAGGACATTCTCTATCAGATCAGAGGCTGCAATTAAAATTTCTTCCGAGCCATTCTGCCTGATTGCCCTGAATTTAGAGTACTCGAAACTTGGATGTACGGCTACAGCCACGTTTGCAGGAATTGTCCAGGGGGTCGTTGTCCAGATAACTATGAAGGTGTTTTCCTCGCCTTTGACCTTAAACTTCACATAGATTGATGGGTCGGTTCTCTCGGCATATTCAACCTCGGAGTCTGCAATCGCAGTCTCACAGCGCGGGCACCAGTTGACTGAGCGCTTGCCAACATCCAGAAGGTCTTTTTCACTGGCTTGCTTGAGAGTCCACCAGGCAGCTTCGATGTAATCGTCTTTTAAGGTCATGTAAGGGTCGTCCCACTGCAGCCAGACCCCAAGCCTCTGGAACTGCTCGGTCATTGCCTGTTTCTGGTTGATGGCAAATTCTTTACATTTTTCAATAAAATTCTCTACCCCGAAGCTCTCAATGTCCTTTTTAGATTTGAATCCGAGCACGCCTTCGACTTTGACTTCAATTGGCAGGCCGTGCATATCCCAGCCTGGGCGCTCGAGAATATTACGGTTATTCATGGAGTAATAGCGGAGAATGGAATCTTTAATTACTTTATTCCAGGCAGTCCCCAAGTGAATATGTCCGGTCGTATACGGGGGGCCGTCAACAAAAAAAAGTCTTTTTCCGGTCTTGCGGTGCTCTCGGGTTTTTCGATAAGCATCGCTATCTTCCCAGAGCTGCGTTACCTTTTTTTCAATTTGTTCTGCGTTATACTTGGCAGTGATTTCTTTTATCATATAGGGGTCTCCCTGAAGAAGGATTAGCTAAAGTGAATGTGGATCAGTGCAGGTTCTATCCTGCAGCTGTTCGAAAGTATTTGTGATGAGTTTCGACCAGTAGTAAATTCTGATAAGTAATTAATTCCTACCGGTAGACTTTTGAAAACTTTACTACCGGCCTGCCTATATATTAAACTTCAAATAAGTATTTAACGAACACAATATCCGTATTCGGGAAAGTACATCTTTGCCCATCCTCAAGTAAACGGATCTTCCGCACGTCAATCAATTTATTCAGTAATTGCTGTACTTGATTTAAGCTTTGTTATAATGCAAACTTATCCAAAAAAGTTTGATCACAACCCTTTTCAAAAAAGGCTTGACCGAAAACCTTGGCAACGTTTGATTTGATAATCTTATCCCCAAACCCTATCGGTATGATCACACCCCTTTTGAAAAAAGGCTTGACCGAAAAATCTTGCTAAATCTAAAACCCCGAACAACGGCGTGATCAACCGGCGCAACGGTTGTGGTTGAGCAAAAAATTTGACAACAACAAGTTAATTTTACAAAATTATAGCTTTCTATGCCTTTTTCCACGTGGTTAGAGATTTGAGTTAAAATAGAGAAGATTTGGTTAGAAACTGATTTAAACTCAGTAAAGAATCGATAATTAATTTTGTGGATGAAATGAATTAATAAATCAAAAGGAGTAAGAGCAGGTTAATGAGAGAAAAAAGGGAGATTTTTTCCCTAATTTGAAAACTTAACTTCCAAGCAACAGGTACAAAAAGGGTTTGGACCTGAACCTCGATGAAGTAATTTGTTACCTTCTCAGTGTTCTCCACATTGCAGCGATTTTCTCAATATCGATATGTGTATACCCTTCTTCTTTTATAGTCCATTTAAGGCTGAGGACTCCGTCATTACACTCGGCGGCAATTCCCCTGTATGTGGTATTTCCTCCAATATCAATTTCAACTTCTTTACCTAGATAATACTTTTCAATGAACTCCTGCTTCATCATCTCAACTCCCAGTTCGTACTTTTCCGAATGAACCCCGGATAGACAATTTACAGGATATAGTTAGTTCCATGCAGTATATTAGAGTTAAAAAAACAGGGTTTCTGAACACAGTTTCTATATCGGGGAAAAATAGATACTCGCTGTTAAATTTAGTTTGAAGGTGACTATAGTATTCGAAAATCGGACAGAATAATAGTTCAGAACTCTGAGTTATTTCCATCTGGAAAAAGCAAGCCAGAGCCCTGAACTTTCCCTTTTCGTTCAGAAAATTAGCTCAGTATCTCAAACTCTTCTCCCAATATCTCAAACACTCCTTTTAGCTCAGAAACTCAGTTCCATATCCTGAAGAAACTCAGTTCAATGTCTGAACTTTCATTCTTTTTATCAGAGATTCGGCTCAGGCTCATCAACTCCGGTTTCAGGCCTCTGCGCAGGAATATCAAAGAAAGGAATTTCTGCATCTTTAAACCAGGCTTCAAGGAAACTTAACAGGTGGTATTTCAGGAAAACGGCAAGTGGCACATTAAGGAAAAACACCGTTCCCAGGATCAAAATCAGTTCAATAACGATAACGGGAATGAGGAGTATCCAGAGAAAGAATTCCGATACCAGGGACGAAAAGAGGAAGTACAGAATCCCATCAAGAATAACGAAAATCAGCCCTAAAGCCAGGGCTGTCAATCCAAAAAGGAATATTGCAAGAATGGCTATTCCTATCCCAAGCACGAACCTGATAAGCCAATAAACCAGAACTTCCTGCCAGCTTTTCTTGAACTTTGCGAAAATAAGTCCAAAAGCAGAAAGGATTCCTTTATCCTGGTAGATTGAAAGTGGAATTGCAAGACTTAATAGGGAATTTATTGCAACTGCGAGCAGAATTAACACAATAATTACACCGACAATCCAGAAAAATCCTCCAAGCAGGACAGGCCACGCAAAGTCCGCAGGACTTTCGACAATCCTTGGAGCAAAAGGAAGAGCAGCTATTCCGAGGAGCGCTAGAAGTGTCAGTCCGATAGCTAAACGCACCAGCAGTAGATTGAATCCTTTTTTCAGAAACCTTCGCGAATAGGCCCAGAATTTCACTTCATTTCTTATAAGCGATTCTACAAAAACAAATTCCATAACACTGGAAACGTACGAAAAAATCAAGGCCAGGAGAAGAATTAAAACTATTACCACAACTAAAGTTGCCAGTTGTGGTTCCGGATAAATATAACTGAAAGCAGTATCATGTGTGCCAAAAGGAAGATCAGGCATCTGGCCAGGTTCAATAATAGGAAAATTATTTTTAAAGTCTTCTGAACCTACATTGTAGTTGCTCGAACTTCCGAAACTTGAAACTCCGCCTAACAGAAAAATGATAATTGCGATTTTTGCCCATTTCCAGAAATTAAAAGGTTCAAAAAGAGCTTTTTTTGTCCTTGAGAGAGCTCTATCTACTGCATCTATCCCGTACCAGCTCATAGTGTATAATTTTAGTCAGAAGATAAATAATTATCTATACAGTTAGATTTAAAATTTCCCAGACAAACTCCAAGATATCTCAGGAAAACTTGAAATTATTCAGACTTAAGAACCTTTTAATTCAAAAACTATTCTCGAAATTTCACAATCATCTTCCCTTAATTTGTAAGTTTCTTCCCGGGTGAGCTATTAAAAAAAGATTATTTTTAAAAAACTTATTTTTCGGATCCATCATTTTGTCTTGACCATTGCCCGATTTATTTTGCGGATTCATTTTGCTTTTTCACCGGTGAGGGCTGCGAGATCTGGACAGAGCTTCAAAGCCAGAGACAACTTCAAACAGTTCCTCATCAATACCACTCTGGCGCACACGGTAATATTCTCCATTGAGATTATCAAGCAATTCATCAATGTTTTTATCGGCTCGCTGCATCGCTGCCAATCGACTAGAGTTTTCACTTGCAAGGGACTCCGCGCATGCCCTAAAAAGCGAAACAAAAAGGTATTCGCTGATGAGTGCTCGTAAGGTCTCTGTGATATCGCCCATTACCTCAGGCAGCAGGTTTTTGGTTGGCCAGGAAAGTTTGGTCAGGTCATCTCGCCAGGTTTCATCAAATGGCAGCAATCGCTGGCTAACTGGCTCGTAGGTAACTCTGGTTTTATGGCGGTTGTAATAGAGATGAAGCTCGGCGTCCTCGTCCTGGCTGCGTAGTTTCTCATTTTCCACAAGAATTTGCGCTATAAGTGGAGTAATGGCCTTAACCGAATTTGGCACATTATAAAGTCCAATAGGCGGCAAGCCCTCATCCAGCAGGCGTGAATAAACGCGCTCTCCGACAGCCCAGACCTGAGCTTTACCTGGCAAAGCTTCCAGTTCCTTGACCGCATAATCGGTTATTATATCATTAAATTGACCCACAAGCCCCTGATCTGAACCGAAAACAACAGCCCCGATAAGGCCATTCTTTTGCCCTTTTCCTTCTTCCGGAGCTGGCGTGAGTGCAATTTTCCGGAAACATAAACCCAAACCCAGTTCCACTGTATGATAATAGTCAGATAACGCACTCACTGATTTTTCGTATTGCCCTATGTTCGAGGCTGCTAAGGCTTTCATCGTGCGGACGACAGACTGAAGATCTTTTGCTCTATCGATCTTTGTGCGCAGACTTTCTGTTGTTTCGGTCATGGTTTCTCCTTAGCTTCAGGCTCGGACTTGCCTTTAATTTGAGTCTCTGATTTTTCCACTTTTTCTTCAGTTTTTGCTTCTGGCTTGGGTTTACCCTTAGCTTGGGCTTCTGACTCAGATTTTTCCTCAGTTTTAGCTTCTGGCTTAGATTCTGATTCAGATTTTGGCTGGTAAGGCTCCAGTGCTTTGCGGGAGATATCAAGGATAGTTTCACGATCCTTGTCGCTCAATTTTTTATCGCCTTTGAACCGATCGCGCACATCTGCAGGAATATCTGAAACTACCTTGCGGAGGGAGCTTTCAGCTTCTCCCATTCTGTCAAGTGGCACATTGTCGAAGAGTTTTGCGTTCAATGCAACAAGGATAACAATCTGATCTGGCACGGGTACAGGAGAATTTTGAGGCTGCTTCAGTAGGGCACGGATCCGCCTCCCATGCTCAATGACTTTTCGTGTATTTTCATCTAGCCTTGCGCCGAACCGGGTAAACGCTTCGAGTTCTTCAAATTGTGAATAGGCAAGCTTGAGGTCTCCGGCTACTGCTCTATAGGCAGCAAGCTGTGCTTTACCACCTACACGAGAGACGGATTTGCCAACGTCAACTGCAGGCAGCACACCCAACTCAAAAAGTGAAGGTGAGAGGTAAAGCTGCCCATCAGTGATTGAAATAAGATTAGTTGGAATATAGGCGGAAATATTCTGCGCCTCGGTTTCGATAATGGGAAGGGCAGTAAGTGAGCCGCCACCAAGTTCTTTGAGCAGGTGTGTAGACCTCTCCAGCAGTCGTGAATGAATATAGAATATATCACCTGGGTATGCTTCTCGTCCTGGAGGGCGGCGAAGTAAAAGAGAAAGTTCTCTATATGCACGCGCATGATTGGTTAGATCGTCGTAAACAATCAGCACGTCTCGACCTGCTTCCATAAAATACTCTGCAATGCTGGTCGCAGCATAAGGAGCAATATAGATTAGCCCGGATGGGTCATTACCTTCAGTTACAACAACAATCGTGTAATCCATTGCACCCCTTTCCTGTAAGTTTGCCACTGCTCTGGCAACTGCGGATGCACGCTGACCAATGGCACAATAAACACACAGGACATTAAAATCACGCTGGTTGAGAATAGTATCGATCGCAATTGCAGTTTTGCCAGTCTGGCGGTCTCCTAAAATCAATTCTCTCTGACCGCGTCCTATTGGGATTAACGCATCAATAACTTTGATACCGGTCTGAAGTGGCTCAGTAACAGGAGACCGATCCATAATTGCCGGACTGGGCCGTTCTATAGGCAAACGCTTACTGGAAACTATTGGCCCTTTGTTATCAAGTGGACGACCTAGAGGGTCAATAACTCGTCCAAGCAATTCTTCGCCTACAGCAACATCCATAACCCGTTGAGTGCGTTCAACTTGATCTCCAGCATGCAAATGTGAGTATTCGCCCAGTAGAACGGTACCTATTTCTTTTTCATCAACATTAAACGCGATCCCAAACAAGTCCCCTGGAAACTTTATAAGTTCATCGAAACCTATAGTAGGAAGGCCGGAAACATTTGCAATCCCTGTAGAAACTGTCAAAATTCTGCCCACTTCCTTAGGAGTGAGCGTCGGGGTTACTGATTCTCTGACCTGATGTATTTCGGTGAAAACTTTATCGAAAACATCCTTAAGACTTTTAGGTTCCATATTCACTGGCTCTTTATGTTTGCTCTGTTTTGGAATTTGTCTTCTGCTTGGCCACAGATTCGGACTTAGTTCCAGATTGCTGTTTAGCAGATTCTCGCTCTGCTGCAGGTTTTTGTTCTGCATCAGGTTCCTGTTCAGCCTCTAGCTCTTTTCTCGATTTGGGCTTATTATAGTCAGTTTCAGGTTTGGTTTCGACTTCTGAATCAGTTTTCGATTTGGATTTATTAGTCTCAGCTTCAGGCTTTTGTTCAGTCTCTGGTTCATTTTCCGACCTGGGTTTGTTATTTTTGGTTTGAGGTTCGGTTTTGACTTCACTCATAGACTGCTCTTTCAGAAGATCATCGATACTTTTTTGCAGCGATGTAAGATAATCTGCAATACTCCACGCCACTTTTTGCCCGTCTGCGATTAATTCAATACCACTGACAAGGTCTGGTGCAGTCTCAAACCTGGATTGAGTTTCTATACCAAGAGTTTCTTTAATCGCCTTTTGAATCGAATCACGCTGTGCTTGTGGAAGATCAAACGCAGTACGAATGAGCGCCTGACTTGATGATGCACTAAGCGCTGAGGCTAACTGCTTCTTTTCGTTATCCTTCAGATTGTGCAGATTTTGAGCAAATACGTCAACTGCGCGTTCTTCCAAACTGGTTCCAGCCAGATCGGTTAGTACTTTTTGCGCTATGTTGAAAACTTCCTGCTGGGTTCGGCGACCTATTTCCTGACTTAAAAGCTGTTCTTCGTTCCTTAATGCCTCCTGTTGTTTTGATCTTAAATCGGAGGCTTCATTCCTTACCTGTTCAAAAAGCCGTTGACGTTCAGCTTTAGCATCTTCTTTTGCCTTATTCAAGAGGTCATTGCGCTGCTGGTCGAATTCCTCGTTCTTATGCTTGAACTCATCTTTCTCTTTTTGTGCTTCTGCTTCTTTTGCATCCGCATTCTTAAGTTCATCTGCTACCTTCTTCTCGCGTGCATCGACTGCATTGAGTATCGGCTTGTAAAGAAAACGCTTCAACAACCACACCAGGATGAGGAAGTTGATCACCTGCGCAATGACAGTGAACCAATCGATCAGCGGCATGCTTATTTTCCTCTCTATTTCAGGTAAGTGCACGGTTCCAGAACGGATTGGCGAAAATGAGAATCATGGAAACCACAAAACAGTAGATTGCCAAAGACTCTATCATAGCCAATCCCACAAATAAAGTCCTGGTTATTGTTGCGGAAGCATCGGGTTGCTGTGCCATTGAACTCAATGCTGTTGCGATTGAACGCCCTTCACCAATTGCAGGCGCGATAACTCCAATAGCTATCGTGATGCCAGAGGTAGCAATTGATGCCACCGCAATTGTAGTCGTATAAGTGTCCAAAGCCATAGTGTTTCCTCCTGTTGCTATTATTGTTGCTTCATTCACCTACTCCCTGATCAGCCTTCTTTTGCTCCTGTTTCGGCCTGTGCTTGTGCTCACGTGTAGCAGCTGCGATGTAAACTGTGGCTAGAACGCTGAAGATATAGGCCTGCACCGTACCAACGAGCAGACCAAGAACAGTCATGACAATTGGAAAGATGAACGGAGTAATAGTCAGCAGAATGGCGACAATCATCGACCCGCTCATTATATTACCAAACAAACGAATTGCAAGAGCCAGAGTGCGAGATAATTCGCTGATAATATTAAATGGCAGCATGATGATTGTCGGCTCTGTGTACGTCTTAAGGTAGTTACCAACTCCTTGCTCTTCTATGCCGAAAAGTGGCACTGCTACAAACACACATAATGCGAGCGCAGCCGTAGTTGAAAGAGATCCGGTTGGTGGTTCATATCCTGGAATAATAATGCAAAGATTAGCCATGCCAATAAACAGAAAAAGCGTGCCTAAAAAGCCTAGATACTTCTTCGGCTGATCCAGACCAATGTCTTCGATTTGTTCTAATATGCTTGTAACAATAATTTCCAAAATACTTTGCCAGCGAGAACGTTCCAGACCTGTGGAGAGTTTGCTTGTAATTATTTTTGAACCAACAACCATTACCAGCATCAGACCCCATGTGTATACAATCGTGGCATTGAGTTTGATAAATCCATACTGCCAGAAAACCAGTTCATCAGGACTAAGTCGCATTACTGGCCTCCTTTGTCAGTTGATTCGGATCTTCATCCGGCAGTCTGGTGAGTCTAACTACTACCTGACGCATTACAAAAAACCCAAACATGCATATTAGCAGCCTCTCCCAATGGCCGTCAGAAGCAAAGTAGAATCCAGATATGGCGATGCTGGTCCGTATCAATAGGCTGCCAAGGAACCAGAATGCAGGCCTTCTGGATGAAAGTCCCTTCTGAACTGTCCACCAGAGCCCGCCGAAGAAAGCAGCTCCAAGCAGAAAACCAGCTACCAGAGCCAGGAGAAGATTCAATATTTCATTCATTGTAATCCTCCTGTTCTTCTTGCATTTCCCTACGCTCCTTAGTCACCCAATGCCATGCATTCAAGCAGCCGATAAACAGGCCGATGATCAGCATTGTGAGTGTCCAGGAAAAACTTGCTGGATAGTGCTTATCTAACCAGAGCCCAAGTGCAGCACCAACTAGTGTTGGAACTGCTACAGACCAGCCTATGAGCCCCATCATGCCTAGACCAAGCCAGACAGTTCGGTTAACATGACGTTGTGCCCTGAGTTTGCGTTCAGCTTTTGTCCCAACCTGACGGGCCAGAGGAGACTCGTCCTTCAAAGGTTTCTCTGAGGGTCTGTCAGACATTCTGAAACTCCGCTAAGCGACGTATAAGCCCTATTTCCAATTTTGCCATTACTGAGCGAATTTTTTGCTCAGTCTCATCTAAGGTCAAAAACTCTTTTTCTACTGCCTCGTGCAGTTGGCTTAAGTCTGTTCCGAAAATAGCGTCACGTGCCGAGACAAGCACATCCTGACCAATCTTGATAAGTACACCTTCATCGACTGCCACATAAACCTCGCCCTCTGATTCGGTTTCGTAGGTTAGAATTCCAGGTTCCAAAGCCGCAACGCAATCAAGTCGGTGTGGTAAGAGTCCAAATGAGCCTTCGCGTCCCTCTGCAACTATACGTGATACGCCTTTCTTTTCGGCAAAGACCTGGAAAGGCAGAAGAATTGTAAGATTCATGAGTGCTGAATTCATGATTTGTCCCGGCTTGATTTTTTGGCTATTGCTTCGTCAATCGTTCCAATCATATAGAGGTCGCCTTCTGGGTAGTCTTTGAATTCGTCACGCAAGATACGTTCGCAGCCGTCGAGCGCATCTGAAAGACTTACGGATTTGCCTTTAATGCCTGTGAACTGTTCGGTAGTGAAAAATGGCTGCGTCAGGAAACGTTCGAGGCGGCGGGCGCGAGCAACTACATTGCGATCCTCCGGCGATAATTGCTCTAGGCCAAGCATTGAGATAATATCCTTGAGTTCTGAGTATTGAGCAAGCGTCTGCCGAATTTCCTGGGCAAGGCGATAATGCTTTTCGCCAATAATACCAGGTGTTGCCATTTTCGAGTTTGACTGCAAAGGATCAATGGCCGGATAAAGCCCTTCACTTGCTCTTTTGCGAGAGAGAACAATTGATGCTGAGAGATGTGAGAATGTGTGCACTGCCGAAGGGTCAGTGAAATCGTCAGCAGGCACATACACTGCTTGAATTGACATTATGGCTCCAGCATCGGTAGTAGATATGCGCTCTTCCAGTTCAGATAATTCAGTACCTAATGTCGGCTGATATCCCAGGCGTGAAGGCATCTGCCCCATCAAGCCGGAAACTTCTGAGCCAGCCTGAATAAACCGGAAAATATTATCTATAAGCAGTAGTACATCGCGGCGCTCATCATCCCTGAAGTACTCTGCCATTGTCAGTGCTGTATGACCTACACGAAAACGGGCTCCAGGTGGCTCGTTCATCTGGCCGAACACCATAACCGTATTCGGAAGCACACCCGCATCTTTCATATCACGATAAAGCTCTTCCCCTTCTCGGCAACGCTCGCCTATTCCGCAAAATATGCTCACTCCCTGGTGTTGTTTGACTACGTTGTGAATCATCTCGGTTAGCAACACTGTCTTGCCAACGCCTGCTCCTCCGAATAGACCCGCTTTACCTCCGCGCTCAAGCGGTACCAGTACATCTATAGCTTTGATACCAGTCTCGAATATTTCAGAAGTAGTGGACCGACGAATCAGCGGCGGCGGAGCTTGATGGATTGAACGCCACTGGACATTAGATGGAGGCTTACTGCGGTCTATGGTATCTCCAAACACATCGAACATTCGCGAAAGGATTTCCCTACCAACAGGAGCTTTCAAAGGTCCGCCTGTATCTTCCACTGCCATGCCTCGCGCAAGACCTTCGGTGGGGGTCAGAGCAATTCCACGAACGCGATGTGTGTCAAGCTGGGCCAAAACCTCTATGGCAATTTGACTTTCTTTTCCTGCACGTAGCAGTGTATATACAGCTGGCAAGTGTCTCTCGAACAATACGTCTACGATGCTGCCACGCACCGAGATGACTGTACCGAGATTTAAGGGACTATTTTTATCTTCCATATTGCCTTAACAGCTCCCCCATGCTTGCATCATATTCTGTTTTAGAGTTTCCTTTTGATGATGCCTGGTTCGTAAGAACTAAGAATGTAGTGAAAACTCCTTTCTACCCATGCCACAAAACCCACATTGACCAGGAAATGTTAAAGAAAAACTATAACGGCATAGAGTTTCAAAGAATAACTTCGTAAAGCAGTTTTTATGTTGGTTTATAAATCTTGTCTTACGAGTGAATCATTCTTCACTTGATTTCCCCTTCCCATAAAGAAATATATCATTTCCATATATTAATATGACTTTAATATATTTCTAATTTTATTACAAAATCTAATCTCAGGTCTTAAATTAGCTCTTAATATTAGGTTTTGAAATCAGAATTTAAAATAGGATTTTATGTTTGATCTAATTTTGAAAATTTATTATTAATTCCTGAGATTTTCCAGATTCCGTACGAGAAATCTTTTTTGTAATCATTCGGCCTGTTATCCTTCGGGAAAATGCCCAATATGGGAGAGTATCCAGTACATTCTACTCTAAATAGGTACTCTAAAGGAGTAGTCTGGAAAAAATACACTGCTTTCGCAGAACAAAATAGATAGGTAAAAATAGTAAACGGGCCCGCCGCGATTCGAACACGAGTCAATGGGTGTCTTCGTAAGTATCTTACTTCGAAGCCCATTAGGATATCCTGGCTACCCTACGAGCCCTCGGTGCAGCACTATTGATAGAAGCTATCCATATTAAACTTTTCTCTCAAAACTAAGGCAGCAGGAAATACAGGCCGATAGAAATAGGCTAGGAAGAAGGTAGAAGGTAAAGAAAAGTAGTTAAAGGGAACAGACGATAAAAGAAAGTAGCATAGAAACCAGAAAATAAAGAAAAGAGCCAGACGAGACTAAAAAAGTTGAAAAGAGGTTAAGAGAGGCAGAAACGAGTAAAAAAAGTAGAGAAGTACAACAAGAGGAAGAAATGAGTAAAAAAGACTAGAATTTGTAGAAAGTAAGCCTGAAAAAATCTGTAATGGCAGAAAAAGCTAAGAAAAGTACAGAAAGTAAAAATTTGAAACTTAATTACGTGACTTCGGAAAAGATCATCTGGAAATTCAGTACAGAAAGTTCAAATTGAATAGGATAACAAAAGAGTGAATAAAAATATATAGTAAGTGGGACAGAATTAGCAGTGCAAACTGGAATAATAAACTATAACAGATAAGCTTTCGTAAAGATTACTGTAAATCTAACGAAATATAATAGACGTTTCTTTAATTATAAACAGCTTCTAAATTTCAGGGTCATTTAGAGACTGTTCTAAGCCTTCAAATTAACATATATAGATTCATAGTGTGGGAATCTATAAGGGGAAAATACCGAAAGAGTGAGGATTTGAAAAAATGGAAAGGGTTTCAACAGGCATAGAGGAGCTGGACAGGAAGCTGAGTGGGGGTTATCCTGTAAATAAAGTTACACTTATTACCGGTATAGCAGGAAGTGGGAAAACAATCTTCGGAATTCATTTCATTCATAAAAACTGTTTTGAAGGCAGAAAATGTATGATTATCGCAACCGAGGAAACTCCTGAAGACATTATCTATCAGGCAAGCCTGCTAGGGCACGACCTTGCACCGTACTATGAGAGCGGACAGCTTATTATAGAAAATATCTTCGAGAGCCGTTCGGAAATAATAGCAAAGACAAGATACGGGTTCAAGCCTGAAAGCCTGGATCTCGAGATTCCGAGTCTTATAGAATTAATACGTGAAGGAACGGAATGCCTT
Organism: Methanosarcina sp. UBA411; assembly: GCF_002495725.1. NCBI lineage: Archaea > Methanobacteriati > Methanobacteriota > Methanomicrobia > Methanosarcinales > Methanosarcinaceae > Methanosarcina > Methanosarcina sp. UBA411. The sequence goes on along the minus strand of NZ_DAGK01000015.1, from coordinate 52,579 downwards.
GTTATAGATAATATAGGAACCTTTGTTCTCAGGATTTCCATAAAAAAGCTTAGAGACCAGTTTGACGCACTTAACTACCTGGTAAGGAAAAAAGGATGTACTGCTCTTTTAATCATGGACGAGTCCGCACACAATATGACTTACCAACTTGCTGAATACTCAGTATACGGGTCCATCCGCCTGCTGGTAAGGGAAAATTCATATCTCGGAAAAATGGAGCGCTACCTGAGTATACCCAAAATGCGTAGTACCCCAATTTCTCCTGAAATGTCTGTTTTTGAAATCACATCCGAAGGAATCGTAATTCGTGAATCTGGGGGATGAAGCCTTGCAGATTGAAAAGGGCAAACCTAAAATCCTGATCGTCGATGATATTCCTGAGAATGTAGAGCTTATAGAAGCTTACCTTTCAGTAGAGCCATATGATGTTATTACCGCCAGCAGCGGAAAGGAAGTTATTCAGAAATTAAAGGAAGAAAGGCTTGATCTGATCTTGCTTGATGTCATGATGCCTGAAATAAGCGGTTATGAAGTCTGTAAAATTGTCAAAAACGACCCTGAAACCCAGTTCATCCCGATTTTGATGCTTACGGCTCTTTCTGAAATTGAAGACAGAATAAAGGGGATTGAAGCCGGGGCTGATGATTTCCTTACAAAACCGATAAACAGGCTTGAGCTAAAGACAAGAGTTAAATCTTTGCTCAGGGTGAAATGTCTGCATGATCGGCTGGTGGCTGACCGTAATAGTCTTGAAATAAAAAATCGGGTACAGAGTATCCTTACTGCAATCATCCCAACTCTACTTCGGTGTGTTTCCAATGAGGAAAAGAAGGTCATAATTAACCAGATGACAAGCATGGTCGAAAAAACGCTGCTTGACATATACCACCTTGAGAATAGAGAATTGGACTTCGCTTATGCAGGCAATGTTTGTGCTGAGATAATGAACCAGCTGGGCGGAAACTTTTCCTCTGAAAAGGGTGAAAAAGAAAATTTTTGGATAATTAGGGGAACAAAATGCCCATGGAAAGGAGAAGAAGCGCGGAAAAACCCTATTTTGTGTACATTGACCCGGAAAATTTTTTCAGATATAATTTTAAAAGTGGATTCTGATTTCAGTGTAGAGGCGCTGAAGACTATAGGGAACAGGAATAATTGCTGTGAATTCCTAATAAAAGCAGAGTAAAATTCCTTTTTTGCCTAAAGGCCTGAAAGAGGTTTCTTCCGCAAATGTTGGGTTCAGGAAATAGCCAGAACCCTAAAGTGGTTTGTTTAACATTTTAGGTAGTTGATTCATACTGCTGTAGATCATTCATGCCTGTAATAATTCTCATTCCTTTAGGAGTAATATCGAACCGGGAATACTTGACCGGAACAGCCTTATCTCGCATTTTCTCGATGTAAAGATATTTTTTTGTCTTTCCGGAGTTGAAATTCTCCTGCGAGGTGAGCCGGATAAGCCCGAAAACCATATAGCCGGTAAGCCTGTGGGTAAGCTCGTAAGAATCCTCATCCATGACAAAAAGGCTTGTGCACCCATTTTTTAAAAGTATAATGCTGATTGAACTGAATTCATCGGCAAACTCTCTTATGTCATGATTTATGGCCATTACTCCTATGTTGTCGATAACTATGACATCAACTTCCGAAGATATGGAACTCAGATACTCAATTATGTCCGTGTCCACAGCGCAGAGCCCTTTCCCGAATTTGGAAGCACTTTTGATTTTGTTCATTTTGTCTTCAAAAATATTCTTAATACTTAGTTTTCCACTCTCCACAAAAGGCTTGAGGTCAAGGTTAAGGCTTCGGGATTGGCTGAGGATATCTTCCGTAAGCTCTCTTGTAAGAATCAATATGCATTTCTTACCTTCCTTGCAGCTCCTGTGCAGAAAGTGAATCCCGAGAATAGTTTTTCCGGCTCCAGGAGGACCCGTAACAAGAATACTTTTTCCTTTAGGGAAGCCGCCATCCATCAGCGTATCCAGCCCTTCGATCCCTGTAGACAAACTCTCCATACAATCACACCTTAAACGCAGATATATTTCGTAATTATTGTAATATGTCTTAAGTGATATACTCTTCATCAGAAAAATAAATAAGTTTCGAAAAAAGTTAACTTGGTTTTAAGCAAAGAGTTGAAGTTTCAGTATTTGCTCCAAAGTTTTTATTTTCGATAGTATTTGAGAGCAATACCTATTTTGTAGAAACTCGTTTGAAATAGGTCAAACATTTATAAAATATTAAAAACTTGTAAAATAAGTTAAAATGATAGTTGATCTCAAAACCAGCTTTATTTTTAATTGTTAAGAGTTTCAGAACTACTTATCACGATCAAAAACTTGGTTGATTATTCTGAAGATGAACCTTGGAAAAAGTAAGGTGGACTGAATTGAGGTGGACTGAATTGAGGTGGACTGTTTACTGCTGTAATTACATGCAACTAAAGAAACGGATTTTCCCGTCTCGAGGCAAAACTCAGGCGAGATGCAACTCGGGGCGGAGAAATCCTCTTATTTCTAGTTATCTTGCTTAAATTTTCGATTTAATTACTACTTAATTACAGTTTAATTACCATTTACCATTTAATTACTCTTTTTAATGGTATTCCTCTGCTGATCTCAGTAAACGCGACTTTCAATTGTGCTTTTCCTGAGGTAGGACTGCAGGGAAGTCAGAAGCATTCTTTTAAGGTTTCAGCTCGATTGTTTTTTCTGAATTCCCGATCTTTACAGTATACTTGCCTGCTGGCAATCCAGAAGTGGGGTAATTGAAATTAAATTTCCCTTTTTGATTAGTTTTCAGGGTCTGAGATGCCGTAACTTTAAGTTTTACAGAAGAGTGTTTACCTGGGGTACTCAGAGCATCACCACTAATAATAATCTTATATTTTAAGGGGGGGACATGTCCCTGAGAAATGGTTGCAGTTCCACCGGATGCATCAGAAGACAAGTCTATCCAGATTAATTTCTTTACGCTTAAGTTTAGGTTCTCTACTCCCTCACCTGTGACAGTAAAGAGGTTATCTTTACCTCTCGGGATCTTTATTTTTTCAAGCGAATACTGGTACCTACCCCCGGTAACAGGTAGATCCTTTACAAAAGAAACTTCGGCTATGAGCTTCTCTTCCGGAGAAGCAGTGCCTTTTACTTTTAGAGTATCTCCCACACTCGGATTAGAGGGAGAAATCTTCCAGTCAGTCTTAGCTGCTGCCGGAGAAATAAAGAGACCAAGCAAAAAAAACGCAGACAGCAACCCGAGAACAAGTTTTGTTCTTTTTGATTTTATAGATTTTGTATTGTTTACACAGCTTTTAGTTTTCACAAGAAATTCCTCTTTTTAAACCTAATAATTTCCAATTAAACTAAAATATAACGTTTTTATAGAATCAAGTTAATATTAATATTAAACTTAGACAAGAGATTGTTACCTTTATCTAAATTTTATATAATATATTCTTTTCATAGGGATTAACATTTATTATTAATAATCTTTTTGTTTTTTAGAAACAATTAATTAAATTAAATAAATTATCTATATTTTTGGTCTTGTTTATAATAATAAACTATTATTAGACTTTAAATATTAAAGTATGTAAATATACATTCTTATCCGCCATTTACTTGATTGTATAATCAGCTTTCTAGAGATTGAGAACATAAATGAAAATAGCAGACTTGAAATAATAGTAGGATATTGATAAAAACTCAAATAATACCATTAAAAGTAAGAATTAGTAAAGTCCTTAATTCGAAGCTGTAGACACTACCAAAGGAAATTTTGAAAACAGATTTGAGAGACTGATTCATTTTCAGAATTGAAACGTCTTTGAGAAGGAAAAAGGTAAACTTATTCGTCAGAATTGAGTAGGTTAAAAATTTCTAAATCCTAAATAGCTCCATATCACTATTTGTAAATAGAGCTTATCCCAAAATGAGTTTTAACCTCAAATCAATAAAAATATTAGAAATATTTTCTGTGATCAAAAACGTATCAATTATTCCAAGTTAGAGATTCAGAAAAATATATTTATAGACCATTTTTTACCTTTAACGAATTTTCGTCAGTTTCGTAAAAATTTCAATTAAATGAGTTTTTAAGTCCATTAAATAAGTTTTAAGCCCTTTAAATAAGTTTTAAATTTCTTAAATAAGCTCTGAGTCATTTAGCCAATATACCTTTCCTTAAACTCTGAAATCTGTTTGCTGCTTCCTACGACTGCAATAGTATCTCCTGCTCTTATTATTGTCTGCCTTTCAATAATGGTTATGACGAGTTTTCCACGTTTAATGCCTACTATGGTACACCCGATTTGTTCTTCGAGATCAAGCTCTTCTATTGACCTATTTTCAAGGAGAGAGCCCCTTTCAACATGGTGTTTTTCGATTTCTATTCCCTCGTAAAGCATTATGTCCTCATCTATACTACAGATTTTTCCCATGCAGTTTGCAGTCATTTTTGCAAGCATCTGGCCAGCCACTTATGGAAAGAGAACCTACGTAGTTAGCTCCTGCCTTGTAGATCTTGTCAATGGATTTTACGGAATTTGCCCTTGCCACAATGGTAAGTTCCGGGTTCATATTCCTGGAAATAAGAGTTGAGAAAATAACATTGGTATCATCATTAAGAGCTACAAATTCAATAGAAGCGGTTTTTACTCCGGCTGCAAGCAGTACGTCTTCATCCGTCCCGTTCCCGACCAGGTGCTCGAAATCAACATTCTCAAAAACCTTTTCATTAGAATCCACAACTACAAAGCGAAAAGGGCCTTCAGAGAGTATCTCAATTATGCTCTTTCCGACATCTCCATATCCAAGTACAATAAGATGTCCTTTTGGCTCCATTTTTGATCACAGACCTGTAAATTACACTCGCCAAGTTCAGCTTCGAGTTTTTATATTTAGATCTCGCCTTTTTACCAGTCTATACAGATAAATTTGTTATTATATCAGATAATCTGATAATTTCACCAATTTATTTCATGTTTAAATATTAAATTGGTATGTCAATTTTTTCAGCTTAGAAAGTTCCTCACGGCTTCCTATAGCCAGCAAAACGGAATTCTCCCGAACAATATCCTCTTCTTTGGGATCAAAGGTCAGAGTACCGCTAGTCCAAGTTCCTACAATCTTTGCACCGGTGAGTTGCTGACTGGAAATTTCCTTAAGCGTCTTGCCTATAAGAGGGCTTTTTGTGTAAACAGGAAACTCGACAATATTAATGCCTTCAAAAATTTCAGTCGCCTCCGTAATCCGACTCACAAGCCTGTCCAATGCCTTTTTTCCAATGAACTGCCCGAACATTGATTTGGGAGATACAACCGTATCGGCTCCTGCGTATTTTAGATATCTTGATTTAGATAAGTCCTCAACGATGGCAATGATGTTGATATACTGAAATTCCCTTGCAGTTAAAACGATATTCGCATTTCTTTTATCCGATTTATTTGCAATAAGAAGTTTGGCTCTCTCTATACCTGCGCCCATAAGGGTCTGCTTATCACTCGGAGACCCGAAAATCCAGGAAATGTTTTTATAAACAAGTTCCTTGATGAGCTCATCTTCATCCTCTACTACTACGAAGAGAATATCCTGCTCGGTCAATTCGTCTATCAAGGTTTCAACCAGTTGATTGTATCCGCAGATAATTATGTGGTCTTTCATGCTGGAGGGGACCTTTCTTGGAAGCCTGAACTTGATAAACCTGTCCATCCAGGGAGTAACAACATAGGTTACAAGAAAATCCGAAATCAGTATTATGCCTAAAACTTGCACGATTATAGTAAAAAGCCTTCCTTCCATGGAAGTAAAAACGACATCGCCATAACCCACCGTTGCAACGGTGGTTGTAGTCCAGTAGATAGCAGTAATAAGGTTTGCATTTTTAGGCTGGTTCTCAAAAATCATAAGAAACTCGAAAATCAGAATATATATGACAAACAGAAACACAGCCGCTGTTTTGTATGCAAAATAAGGATGCTTTTGGAGCACCTTCTGAAATCCTGTTCTGAAACCGACTTTCTTTATCCAGAAAGTGAACATTTTTGAAGTCCTGCCTGAATTTTCCTGATTAGATTAAGCTGAAGCGTCTTATAGTTGTTATTAATGAAAAATCTACGGTTATTACTGATAGATCCGTATACTCAGTTTTATAGAAAAGACTATGCAAAAGAATTTTATGAAATATAAATTTTTGAAGAATAGTTTTCGGGATTAAACATGAGAAATGGACTTAAAAGCTAAAAAGAAAAGGTAATTGAACTCTCCATTTGAACAAAAGATAGAAAAATGGAAGTAAACCCTAACCTTTATGATTTTCGCGATGGTCAGGGTTCAGTCTGAAGCTTCGATGTCAATCAAATCCATTGCCCTACAAAAGGCCCGAATATCATGAAGACAAACGAGAACAGAATCAACATCGAAAAGCTTGCTGTAATAGAGTTTGAGACCTTTTCCGAGATCGAATCATTCCTTGTAAGTCTGTATACAAGGGAATAGGTATAGTCCTTAAATACATGCCCTCCGTCAAGGGGCACGGCAGGCAAACAGTTAAACAGTCCGACATAAAAGTTCAGCCAGCCAATCCAGAGCAGGGTATTTGCAATCCAGAAAATCCCTATTCCCAAGGGTTCTGCCCAGCCCACGGGCTGATAAAACTGCATTATAGTACCTGAAAAGCCTCGGAATCCCTCACCTGCAAATCCGTAAATAGGAAGTCCGAAGAGAATGATCCAGCCTGCAGGCATGGTCAATAAGGATGGGATTTGTTTCAGGGCTTCAAGATACAATTTTGCCTGAGGCATCCATACTGAGATTCCAAGCATCGGAAATTCCATAACTCCCCTATTCTCATAAATAACTCCAAGGAAACCACGGTCATTTTCCTGAGAATTAGATGACAGTTGCACATCGAAAACAACAGTTCCTTTTTCAGTAAGGTTTCCTGTGTAGTTTTCAGAAGGGAGCAGTTCTACTTCTACAGTCTGGTTTGCCTTGGTGGTTTCCATGAAGCTAACAAAACTTGAAATGTTTTTCATTTCCGTATTGTTGATCCTTATCATGGTCATTCCGGTTTCGATCCCTGCAGCTTCTGCAGGACTTCCCGAAACAACACCTCCTACGAGCACTCCGCCAATATAATCCTTAGGTGCTGAGGTAACCTGTAAATCATGCACGGAGGATGTATCGTTTTTCACGGCGTGAACGCGAATAGTATCTCCGGGCTGGGTTTTTTCAAGGTATGTTTGCATATCTACGGCTGTTGTGATATTCGTATCATTAATCTGAGTTATTATCATACCTTTCTCAAGCCCTGCGTGGTAAGCCGGAGAACTTTCATTTACACTTAAGATCATGGCGTCACTTAAGGGCGCGATTGCCCCGAGTACAGGTCCGAAGAAGAGCAGGAGAGCGATAAAAGCTACACTGAAATTGGCCATAACGCCTGCCGCAAGAATCCGGGCTCTTTGAGTTCTTGTTGCACCTACTACAGGATCGGATTTTGATTCCTCAGGCCTTGCTTCTTCATTTTCTAGCCTTAGTTTTTCTTCCTTTTCCCATTCCTCGATTTCCTCGATCGTGGCTGTCAGAGGAAGTTCTCTTTCTGTTTTCTCTTTCGGCCCGAAAAGCTGTTCATCATCAGGCTCCGCAAAACCACCAATTGGAACTAGAGCATATAGGATGCCCATTGATTTGACTCTGATGTTTTCAACTCTGCAAAGAATTGCATGGGAAAATTCATGCACGACAAGCGTGACTATAAGGGCAATAACTCCCCAAGTCAAAGGAATGAATTCGTTTACTCCCGGAATAAGAAAGATATTTCTCAAAGAATTATATTTTCCCGGTTCCGGTACGTTTTTGTTAAGGAATGAAGTATACAGTGCAATGTCCGAGAGGGCTATGACTAAGAACATTGCAATCATGCCTGCAAACATCAATAAGATTCCAAGGTTTGCAAAGTTTCTCCAGTAAAACTTCGGACGGGCAAGTACATCCAGTAATTTAAGACCCTTAGTTGTCCTGATCATAAGGATGGGAAGAGGTCCGAATGTGCTTATGTTATACTTCTCCAGAATGCCTTTCCTGTCAAGAACAGAAACTGCGAACCAGTACAGTAAAAAAATACTTAGTACAATGCTTGTGCCATTCAAGGGGATTCTCCAAATTATTAAGCTGAACCAATTATAATAAGCTTAACCAATAATGGGTTAAGTATAACACATTTATGAATTAAGCTGGACCGGCTGTAAATTAACTTAAACCGGTATGAATTAAGCTAAATTAATATGAATCTTGACTCTGACTCTAGAAATCTAGGACTGTTAAGATCATACAGCTCTAAATTAAAACCTGTTGATGTTACAATACGCGTGATTCTGCGCCAATTAATTCGTTATGTTGGTTTTAAGTGCTTCATATGATATATAAATGTTATATGCACCTTATTACTTTAAATCGAGATATATTGCCATTCCTTTTAAAATAGACTCCTATTGCGAAAACGGTACGTAGTAATACATCAGAATTATATAAAAATATATATGGAAATTTAGATAAAATGCCTATAAAAGTTAAATTTTGCTTTCCTAAAAGCCAATTTTATAGCTAAGACCAAGAATTCTATAGCAAAGAGCTATAAATTCTATGGCCAAAAACGATAGATACTAGTCATATAGGAAGTAATGTGCTTTCATTAAATACATTGTTCACGATATCAGGTTTCCGTGAGGTGTCTGTTCATGCTTGGAATTGTGTATATAACGGCTGGAAATATGGAGAATGCATCACAGATCGCAAGAGAGCTGGTTTCAAGGAGGCTTGCAGCCTGCGTGAATATGTTTCCAGTATCTTCGGTTTATAGATGGAAAGAAAAGCTTGAAGAAGATAATGAGATTGCCATGTTTGTAAAAACCGATTCTTCACGCTTTGAAGAAATCACAAGGCTCGTAAAGTCATTACACACATATGAAATGCCTGCAATAGAATTCTGGGGAATTGAAGGAGAAAAGGAGTATCTTGATTGGATTCATGTTAACAGTTCAGGCGAAGGAGACTGAAAATCAGGCAAGGCTTAAATGCTAAAGTAATAAGAGATTTGCAACAGGAAAAACTGAAGCTAAAAAAATCTGAAGTCAAAAATCTGAAGCCAGAAAAATTGCAGGTTAAAAATCTAGCCACCAAGAGTTAAATCCTGAATAATATCTGGATATCTCCCTAAGTTTAATTCTACAGATAATTTACTTACAGGATTAGCTTTATATGCTAGTTCTATCTTTACCTAATTGGATTCCGTAAAATGCGGGAGTAACCAAGCGGTCAACGGTGGCAGACTCAAGATCTGTTCGTGCAGACGTTCAGGGGTTCGAATCCCTTCTCCCGCACTAAATTTATTAGAGTTTCTTTTTTCATTTGAGCGTTCGTCTTCGCTTAACTTCTAATCCTATTTATACTTCTTTTAAGTTGCGGCGAGGAGCTAGGTCATAAGTGCCAGATTCAGAGTATAAAGTAGAGGACTATATTTTATTAAAGAGTAAATAACCCAACATGCGAGAGTTGCCCAGCCAGGTCAAAGGCGATAGGTTCAGAGCCTATTCTCGTAAGAGTTCGTGCATTCAAATCTTACTTTTTGCATCAAACTTCTGTTATTCACTTTCTTGCGATTTTAAGCTGAATGAGCCAGATTATCTATTTCTGTCACTGAAAATCTCATAGTGAACTCTGTATTATTGTTCCTTTTCAGCTCAAGCTTGCCATATACTGGTCGACAGGGAAGTTACGAGCTGAAGCCACAGATAATCCACGTTTTCAATACCTATTTCTTCCATAATCCCTTTTTTGTTATCAGATATCAAGTAGCCATGTACGATTTTCTGTTCTTACATGAAGTCTCCCCCGGGGAAAAGTAAGGTTGTTTATATAATTTCAGAACAATTGCTGGATTGAGCAAGATGTTTTTAGTAGATCAGATTCCAATCGGTAAGTTTTCTTTCATGACCCGCCTCTCGCAAAAAGCTCTCAGGCTCTATGACCGAAAAGGGCTGCTTGTTCCGGAAGCAAAGGACCCTTTTACCGGATATCGCTACTACACTGTATCCCAGCTGGAAAGAGGAATGAAAATTAAGACCTTGTCCCTCCTGGGTTTTTCCCTCGAGGAGATTTCAAGGTTCCTGGATGCGGAAAATAAGGGAGACTACGAGCATATAGGGGCATGTTTAAGAAAAAAGGTTGAGGAAACTCAATTAGAGATTGGGAAGCTGCAAAGAATTGAAGGCATCTTGCAGGGCGCCTGCAACTATAATGGAACGAACGGAATGATTATGGAGTTATTTAAGATGTCTGTTACAGAACCTGTTATTAAAGAACTACCTGAAATGAGAGTAATTAGCAAGCGTGAAAAAGGAACTTTTGCCGTAACAATTGGAAGATTCATAGGCGAAATCTGTGCATGCGTCACCAGCCCTGAAAACCAGCGGAACCATATGAAGGTCACTGGCCCAATTATGTTTCTCTGCCATGATGAAGAGTATAAAGAAACTGATGCCGATATCGAGGTAGCACTTCCGGTTACTGGCAGGATTTCAATAGAAGACCCACAAATGGAGGTAAAGATCTTGCCTGCAGTTAGAGCAGTCTCTGCAGTTTATAGGGGTCCATATAGTGGAGTTGAAGCCGCCTACAGTAGGATCTTTTCATTTATAGAAGAGAATAACCTGGAACTTTACAGTCCGAGCAGGGAACTGTATTTGAACGACCCTGCAATGGTTCCTGAAGAGGAACTCATAACTGAGGTTCAGATTCAGGTCAGGAAAAATAATTAATAAACAAGAAAATAACCGATGTCCTGCTCCAGAAATCAGGAGCAACTAATTTTTTCCAGAACTAAGACCATCACTTTTCGGATAGGCTCAATCGACAATAGATCGAGCTACTCTGATTTGGATATAACACAAGATCACATTCTGTATCTGTGTAGAAGCGAACGCAATTATCCGTCACTTTAAGCATATCAACACGCTTTAACACTCCCAAGTCGCACCCTTCACGGGTGTGTGGGTTGAAATAAACTACATCCAGATAATGTTTATTTGTGAATGGTCGCACCCTTCACGGGTGTGTGGATTGAAATGTCAAGATAATACTCAAGATATAATCAGGAAGATTAGATAATATTTAGACTAAATAGATAATTTGGCAACAAGCGAGAGTAATCAAGCGGCCAACGGTGAACGACTCAAGATCGTGTCGCGCAGGCGTTCAGGGGTTTGAATCCCTCCTCCCGCACTAAATTTATTAGAGTTTCTTTTTTCATTTGAGCGTTCGTCTTCGCTTAATTTCTAATCCTATTTACACTTCTTTTAAGTTGCGGTGAGGAGCCAGGTCATAAGTGCCAGATTCAGAGTATAACGTAGAGGACTAAATGTCATTACAAAATTCAAGAGAAAAGATTTGAATAGGGGAGGAGGAACATATTACAGGAGACTTGACTTATTCTTAACCTCGCTGTTAAGTTTTTTGTAATAACCAAGGTATTAATTGAATGTGTTTTAAAAGTGCCTTGAATCGACCCTAAATTGTTCAGTACTTATTCTTGAAGGCGGAAATTTTAGAATATATTTTGAACCCGCAGTTTTGATGTTTTTTCTTCCTTCTTATTAAGTCTCACGTTGTTATACAATGAGTATATAGTAAAAAATTTATGGTAAGCTAAAATCAGTTAATTAAAAAAGAATAACTCGGAAAAACATAATTTAAAACAAAATGGAGCATTGCAATAAATACTGTTAATCAATTCATAAGAAATCAAATCTATGAATTAGGTTAAAAGTTTAAAAAATCAAAAGTTGCCTACAAAGCAGCAACCGTGTAAGTTCTAACTTACTTAATACAGTGTATGATTTAGTGCTATTGATTTTCCAGTTCAACCCCTTATTAAGTCTTAGTCCTAACAGTTATTATACTGGTTGTTGAGTTAATACCATTTCCATTTATTGCAGTAAGATTTACTGTGTAATTTCCTGCTACAGAATAGTTATGAGCTGGATACCGCTTAGTTGAATTAAATCCCTCTCCAAAATCCCATTTCCGATCAGTTGCATTTGTCGAGAGATCTGTAAATTGTACAACAAGAGGAGCATAACCAGTATTGACATTGGTGCTGAAGTTCGCTACAGGATAAACCGGTGTCACATTGGGATCATCAATATGGTTCAGCCCAACGTTCAAGTCATAAACTGGTGGTGGTATGTATACTACAGAACTGTTACTCAGTTCATATCCAGGCGCTTCTACATGCACTCTATAATATCCATTAAGAACATCCCAGTGATACATACCATTTTGGTCAGAGATTAATGGGTTTATATCGGGTTGACAAGCTGGTGGATTTTCGCCTGTTTTAACATTTTCCCATTCTCCTATACCATTAGGACGTTGCAGCCAAACAGACGCATTGGCTATGCGTGCTCCAGTATCAATATCATAAATGTATCCTGCGGGGTCAATGTAAATAACAGTACTTTTGTTTGAGTTGGAACAGTTATTTACTATATAAGTTACTGTTGCTTCTCCGTGGCGCGGAAAGAATGTTATATTAAAGGTCCATTTTGATGGTCCTCCAGTCATATTTCCAATGATATCTGAACCACCATCATCAACATGAATCTTTATGTCAACAGCCGTTGCATTCTGACAGCTATAATAAGTAAACATTGTAGGGGTTCCGAAGAAAATAGAAGGTATGCCTTCTTCTGTAAGATGATATGGCTGAATTTCAATGCCTGGCGGAAAATTACGATCACAAGCAGAAATTATTCCTACGCTTGATATCGCAATTAAAGCTGCAATCACAATCGTTATCATCCATCGCTTAATGTTGTGGATCATATTGCCCACCTCATTTTGTTTAAAGTACGATTCTTATATTTCATTGTGTGACCTCAACCTCATATGGTGATTTATCATTTATTTCAAAAACAATGAAAAATAACTGAAAAGCATATTTTTCGTGGAATTATTTACTGGGTTAAAATTCATTGAATAAATGAGTTTTACTCTCTTTGTGCATTTTCCAAGCTGAACAATCTTTTTCTTTAAATCAAAATAAACTACCAACCTCCTTTAAACTCTGATCTTTTTGAATAAAATCACAATATACAGAAAAGTACATGCAACATATTGTATTATTTTACACAGTAAATCGCCAAAACTAACTGATAAATCTTTTGGTTATATATTTGAATTTCACTATGAGCAGTGTTGCAAATTTGATATTATACATCGAGTACAGTTAGTAATCATATTTTTTTGATAACGTAATAATCGATATCATACGACTGATTTCAGGCAGGAATGGTAGTTACAAAAGTTACAATGTAAGTTTAAAGTTACTTTGACCATTATCCAGTTGTAAAAGTTGTTTGAATATTAGACACGTTCTAACAAAAAATTTATTAAGTATAAGTTAGTTAATCACGAACTTATTAAAAATAAGTATAAAGTTTTAGTCATTAAACAGTGAACATGAGTTAAAATGTACGTTAATAGATTGAGAATGTTCTATGTAATTATCAGCTAATCAAATTCGTAATAATATTTAGTATCAGGTATAATATGATTTCCAGCAAAAACGCTATCGTTTAAACTAATACTAAAAACAGGTTGCCTACAGAAAGCAGGTTTCATTTAGATTTTTCTAGGGTTTAAAACGTCAATAAGTATTATTTTTTACGCTATATATCTTAGAATTATTTTGGATAATCGGTATATTGGCATTCAAACTTGTGTATCAATTCGTTAATCAATGCTAAAAGAAGTAAATTTTCGGAAAATAATTCTGAGTTTTAGGATTTGAAATCTGTTACTGCTTAATGAAGAAGCACCAAACTATAGAAGAGATAATTATGGCCAAGGTTCAAATTCTCAATATAAGTTGTGAACGCCGATCTTTTGAGATTCAACAAATAAAAGAATTTTTTGTGAAGAATGGTTATTCTATCTCAAATAGATACAAAGATATTGATTCAAATGCAGATCTAATATTATTAACAAGTTGTGGGCGTACCAAATATTCAGAAGATCGGACATTTGAGACATATCATTTAATTAAAAAGAAAAAGAAACCAGAAGCGAAAATTATACTTGGTGGTTGTCTCACTGAAATCAATCCTGAAAGGCTGTCTAAAGAGTTTGACGGCCCATCATTTAGTTTTCACTCTTTATCTAAGTTGGATCAAATGATTAATGCAAAATATAAATGTAGAGATTGTAAGCGACCAAATACTTTTGTATCTAATCTTCTAAAGGTGTCAACAATTACTTGTTTACAACAGACATCTGATGTTTTTAAACAATTTGATGGCAACTTATCCGGACTGAGAAATATTCTCTATCGAATGAAAAATGGAATTGAGATAAGACAAAATCTTAATCAAAGAACTTATTTTATCCAAGTTGCACAAGGTTGTTCAGAAAGCTGTAGCTACTGTGTAACCCGAAAAGCCATTGGCCGTCTTAGAAGTAAACCGATTAAAGCAATTATTGACGAATTCAAAGAAGGCTTAGAAAATGGATTCGAACACTTCCAATTGTGCGGTGATAATGTCGGAAGCTATGGATTAGATTTAGGAATTAACCTGTCCCATCTTTTGGATAGTATTTCAGAAACTCAAGAGAAATTTGATTTGAATTTAGAGAATATTCCTCCTGTAAATTTTCTACAAAATTTCAATTCTATCAGAAATCTTGCTACTCAAAATAGGTTGTATGGACTTTATATTCCCATCCAATCAGCCAACAAGCGTCTGCTAACTTTAATGAACCGAGATTCTGATATTGACACAGTTAAAAAGATGGTTGTCGAGATTAAAAAAGTGGGATCCTTTAAAATTGGAACCACTTTATTGATTGGTTTTCCATCAGAGACCATTCCTGAACTAAATGAGACTATCAGGTTTTGTAATGAAATTGGATTTGATTGGATTGTATGCCATAGATTCTCTGCGAGGCCTGGTACTCCAGCAGCCTTAATGGAGCAGATACCTGCTGACGAGATTCTTAGGCGTGCTCATTATGTCAAGTCTCAGTTAATAAATAAATCATTTATTTATTTTCCAGAGAAATTACCAAAACGAACATGATCCAATGCAGTCAGATGATCAAGCACAAGCGAGCATGACATACAATATTTTGCTCCCGCCGGATTCCTCGTTTTACACCTTGGATAATCTACTGGCCTTAGACTTTCCTCTCGTCCTTTTTTGCCCTCCACGATAATGCCGTTTTTTTGAAGGATTTTTCTTTCAATTAAACTGTCCATCCAGCTTTCAATCTGTATGTAACAAATAAAGGAGCCTGAATGTTATCTCTGTCTGGATGCTGATTAAGCCACAGCTGCAAGTCTGGAACCGAATCAATTAGCCTGATTCTTCTCATTCTCGTTTTGCTTGATACGATGAGAGCGGCGCCATATTTGTCAAATGAAACATGGTTTATTTGACCCCAGAATTCTCCCCTATTCTAGAACCTGAATCCACAATAACATTACAAGGGCCCCACTCCTTTGCGTTTTGCAGAAGAATCTACAAGGAATTTAACATCTTTGGGTAAAATAAGCTCGTCTAAAGGCAAATTATTTTTTGGCTGCTTAGTTTTGATATTCTCTAAAAATTTTCAGGTAAATTATGATTCTTGCGTAGGAGATTGAAAAAGTTTTGGATAGCGATAAAATTGTTATGCGTTGTGGTCTGGCTTACTATCTGCCTCCTATGAGGGAAATAATCTTCAATTTCATTTTTAGTAATCTCATTGAACGGTTTGTTGTTAAAGAAATCTTTAAGAGGGACAAGCTGCCATATTCATTAGAGTTTATATTCTCTTCTTTTATGTCTTAATTCTAGAATCAGAATATTTCGAGAACAGTACTCAGGAAAAAAAGAGATAATATGACACTAACTGTATACATACAATTCACTAAATAAATAGCATTTTGAAATTGAGTTTCTTAGTTGAGGTTTCCTCAGGAAAAAGTACTTGCCGGGAAGAAGAATTGGAGGAAAATGCATTTCATTTATAAATTAAAGAGAAAAATATATTAACTATTAATTTTCAAGTTTTATGGAGATATTGGTATATTTCAGTTTTGATACTGGTGTACTTCAGTTTTTAGTGTGGATCTTCCTTTAGTGCTAATCTTATCTAGATTTACAAAACTTAGATATATTTGAAAACCTGCAGGCAGTCGATCAAGGTGCATGATATGGAAAACAATCTACTCGATCTAATCCTCCTCTCTGAAAAAAGAAAGAATGTGCTGTTGCTTCTGCTTGAAGGGCCAAAGGATATTGAAACAATAAAAAAAGCCCTTAGTGCAAGTGCAACCGCAGTCCAGCCCCAGGTAAAAAAACTCAAAGAGCAGCACCTGGTGGTCCAGGAAAAAAACCTCTATAAACTGAGCGAGATAGGCAGAGTTGTGGTTGAGAAAATGAAGCCTCTTGTAGATACGCTTGCCGTCCTCGAAGAGAATTCTGACTACTGGGCAGAACGGGAAGTGAACGAGATTCCGCCTTTTCTCCTGCGAAGAATTAACGAACTTGGTCACTGCACTATAATTGAACCTAAGATGGACTATATGTTTGAGCTGGTCCCGGAATATGTCAAAAATGTTCGGCTGTCAAAAGAGCTGAAGGCTGCAATTTCATATTTCCATCCTCTTTTCCCTTCTTTTTTCCTGGAAATTGCCGAAAAAGGAATCCCTATATCAATCGTTCTCCCTGAGCCTATCCTAAAAAGATGGGTTGAAGATTACAGGGAACAGACTGAGCAATATCTTAAAAAGGAAAATGCTAAACTCTTTGTCTGCATGGACTGTGAAAGGATCCCTGCTATTGTAGCAGCGGATAATTTCATGACAATGGCTCTTTTCCCGAAAAGTACGGTCTTTGACCGAAAGTATGTTATCTGCTTTGAGCCAGACTCGCTAGTCTGGGGAAAAGAACTCTATGACTATTATGAACAGCGCTCCGAACAGATTAAGGACATAGACAAGTACTCCTACATGTAATATAGCTAATCATAACTACTCCTACATGTAATATAGCTAATTATACCAGAGTGCCATCCTGACCAGATAAAATGAGAATTCCAATCCAACCTTTAAGCTACCTATTCAGGGAACAGCATTATTCTATTCCTTCCAACCGCCTCTTTAGAGATATTCCCCAAAACCTGCTTTCCCCTTTGCATAAGCATCGTGCCAGCCTGAAGGTACAGGTATTTTTTCATAAAGAGTTTTCCTCTGGGCCTCAAGGAGTTTCGGGGTCTTTCCCATAAACTCTGCAGCACAGAGGACTCGGGTTTCAACCTTTTCTGACAGCTCTTTTAACCATCTGTATCCTTCAAAAGACCTGAGAAGATGATGGTCCAGAATCAGAGTATCCACATGCCTGGCTAGAAGGAGAGCATTTTCCAAAGCCTCTTTTCCTGCTTCAGGGACACGGTGTGAAAGATAAAGAGGAGGGCCTGAGGCAAAAACAATTGTGGGTTCCCACGTGAGAACCTTAAGGACAGCTTCCCTGTCCAGAAGCTGAATGTCAGAGCTATGGACAAAAACCTCATCTCCCTCGCAGATTCGGGTCATCATGACAGTTCCAAAGCCCTTTTCCCTGGCCCCGTGAGGGACAGGAAAAGAAAAGTCCATATTGCCAGATTTTTTTCCTTCCGAAACCGGGAGAGGAAAACCCAAGAAATCCGAGAGTTCACGCCTCCTCTTTGCAGACAGGCCTGAGATATTTTGCGGGCCTTTGCACCAGAAATTTATCCCGTCAAGAGAAGGAAGGGCTTCCATCGGCAACTGATATGGATCTTCAGCCCTCATTGGCATATGGTCCCCGTGAAAGTGACTGATAACAACATCAGTGGCCTGTCCAAATGCAGAAAGAACTTTTTCTCTTATCCTGAAAGCAACAGCAATCTCTATGGGATGGGGAAGCAGGCCTGAACGTAAGCGTGCAAGTGCAACCCCGGGATCGATAAGAATCGTTTTTTCATCTGTCTTTATAACGCAGGCAAGAGATCTTGCCCCAAAGGACTCACACCCGAGTATTTCGATCTGCACATTTTTACTCCTTTCAAGAAATGTACTCTCTAGAAAACATCTGTACGGTTAGAACAAAGTAGGAGAGCAAAAGAGGGCCTATAACGATTCCTAGCAGCCCAAAAAGAGATACTCCTATAACAACCCCAAGCAGGGATAGAAACGGATGAATTTCTCCAACTTTTTTCTGGATAACAGGTCTGAGGAAGTTGTCAATAACACTTATAAAAAGCCCGGCTGCAAGTATACCAATTGCTGCAGTATAGTCTGCCTGGAAAAGCTGGACAATAATTGCAGGAACCCAGACTAGAGGTGATCCGACAACTGGCAAAAAGGATAGAATTCCTGCAATGAAACCCCAAAGGAAAGCTCCCTGAATATGAAAGATAAGAAATACTATGGTCAGGATTCCACCCTGAACAAGCGCGACTGCCCCACTGGCGATAAGAGTCGTCCGGACAATTTTTCTGAATTCATCTAGAAGAGTGGCTGTATTTTCTTCATTGAAGGGGACTGCAACAGAAAGCTGGCGCATAAAGTCCGAATCTTCTCCTGTAAAAAGGTAGTAGAGCATAAAGAACATTATTAATATACCAATGGACCTGTGGCTCAGGCTCTGGATCGAGCCCAGAATGAATAGGCTAGTGTAATTAACAGCTTGTGAAGCTAGTTCCATTGCTCTTTCTTCTATTTTTGTCTGGAATATATCAGTAGGAATATTCAGCCGTAATAGAAAATCAGTTAAAAAGTGAGCTCCAGACTCAATAGATGCGATAATGGATGCCTCATTAAGTAAAAGCTGTTCTATTTCACTGACAATCACGCTTAAAAGAAAATACAATGGTATCAGTACAACAAAGATGGACGTTATTATCACTAGTACGGCTGCGAACTGCTTCCGAAGCCTTACTTTTCTTATGAGAAAATGATAAAGAGATCGGAATATGACGAAAAGAATAAGAGCCCCAAAAATGTAATTTAAATAAGGAATCGTGGCATAAACAATGACCACAGTCAAGACTGAAATTATGAGAAGGGCCAGAGCCATCTTTACATTTTTTTTCATTGGATCTAAATTGGATATTCTATTATAAAATATATAAGTATGACAGTTTCAACTGTTGACATGAAAGCTTTTAGCTGCTTGAACACGTCGTTTCTAGGAGTTCTCGATCAAAAGTTTTCTCAAAACGCTTGCAGTTTCGCTCAAGACTTTTTTTAAAAGTCTTGTGTTAAAAATCCGTAATTAGGGATTGTTTTTCGCCCCTTTTTCGGAGTTTCGTAACCCCTATACCTACAAGCCTGAACTTTTGTCTTCCTAGAAATTCAGAAAGAAGTTGTATAGCTGTCCTTTTGATCACAAAAAAGTCTGAAGTCCAGATTGGAATGGTTTTTGAGCGCGTATATGTAGAGAAATCTTCAAAACGCACGGTAAGAATTACGGTTTTGAAAAGAAACCTGTTTTTAAGAAGGGAGCTATGCACACTTTCCGCAAGCATGCTTAGAGACTCGGTGATCTTTACAGGGTCACTGGTATCTTCAGCAAAGGTTCCGTGCCTGCTGATTGATTTTACACTTTCCTTCTCCCGAACCTCCCCGAAATCTAGCCCGTTTGCCAGTTGCTTCATGCGGAGCGCCATTTTGCCGAACTTTTCCGAAAGCAGCTGCACATCACAATTTGCAAGTTCTTCTACCCTGCTTAGTCCCATTGATTTCAGCTTGTCAGCAGTTTTTTCTCCTATTCCTGGGATTTTCGAGACCGGCAGCGGAAAAAGAAATTTCCTTGCATCTTCGGGCCTGACAACGATAAGCCCATCGGGTTTCTGGAATCCAGAAGCAATTTTTGCAATTAACTTGTTCGGTCCGACTCCGATTGAACAGGTAATTCCTTCCTGCTCTTGTACTTCGTCTTTAATCCTGAGAGCATAAAGGGCAGCCTCTTCAAAATTCCTAATCTCGGGACCTGGTACAAGGTAAGCTTCATCCACACTGACCTGCTGGAACCTATCCGCAAATCCTCTCAAAATTTCCATTACTTTTGCCGAAACGCCAGCATACAGTTTCATGTTCACAGGTAAAAAGACTGCATCCGGACAGAGCCGATAAGCTTGTGATATCGGCATTGCGGAATGAATCCCATATTTTCGCGCCTCGTACGAGCAAGTACTCACAACTCCCCTTCCTGGCCCTCCTTTCGGGTCAGAACCCACAACTACAGGAAGCCCTTTCAGTTCCGGCCTCTCTCTTACCTCAACTGACGCAAAGAAACTGTCCATATCCGCGTGGAAGGTAATTCGCCTTTCAAGAGCATTTATTTTCAAACTGGAGGCAGGCATTATCCTCAAATAGGGAAAATATGTAAAAAGGTTTGAGGAAGTAGGGTGAAAGTATTAACCTATTGTTTTTATTTAACCTATTGTTTTTATTTTAATCTATTGTTTTTATTTCAGCCCCATCTGGAATATTGAAGACAAACTCTGAGTCCGGAATTCCTGAGTTAACTTTAAGGTCGTAGATTTCGGTTCTTACTGTCAGGTTTCCACTACTGTCATATAGCTCGTACTTAAGGGGCATCCAGGTTTCTTTATCTATCCAGATTTTTGTGTCATATTGCGCAGCGTTTTCTTCGGTTTCTTTAGGAACCGCCTTCAACAGGTAAGTTTCTCTGCTGTCAATCTCCTCAAGGCCCAGTAAAGAGACATTCGTATCATTAAGGGTAATCCCTGCGAGAGTCAGATAGTCACTTTTAGTTAGTTCCGGAGTTTTGGAAAGCCTTGTTTTCATTACCGTGTTTGTATCGGGAGCGTACATCCACCTGAATTCTCCATCTGAAAGTACGAGTGTCTCTTCCTCCTTCCCGGGTTCCTGTATAAAGTTCTTAATCATATAAGGTTTCTTGTATATGGTTTTAAATTCGCTTTCTATGGCCTTTTCCCCGACGTAGTAAGCGGTGTGCATTGTATACGAGTAATCTTGAATGCTGTCCTGTTTCTCCAGCATCCGGCTTGCAATCTCTTCTGCACCCAGGTCTTTTTCCGTGCAGCCTGAAGCAAAAAGAGCCAGAGTTATGAAAGTGAGCAGGAGCATTGATTTGAGGATTTTCTTTATTCTCACGTTACTCATCCTTTCTTTATTTTTATTTGTTAAACTCGTATTTACAGGGTAACACTTCTGCTACTGGCTGATGTTATCCAGAAACATATCGGATATTTTATATGTTTTAAACAGTAAGGGCAAAAATAATATAAACTTTACTCTATTGTTTGAGAAGATATTTCTATAAAGTTGAGAAATATATAATTTAAAGATCACTTCAGTCCTGCTTTCCAGTTTTAAAGGGGGAAGTTTAAGAATATTTAAAACTGGAAATTTCATGAGAGACTATCTGGTCGGAGAAAGGACAAACTAACCGACCAAATGCGGGTGCTGGAAGTCAGAAAAAACAAATGGTCAACCTTTCCAGAGATTAAATCTGAATCTTTAGTATGAAGAGGACGGCTCATCGTGAAGGGCTCGCCGGAAGGACAGGATATCCGGTCCTCGGGCCGAAAAAATGTATCAGGGCCTAAAGTATCTGACGCAAAAAATTAATTCCAAGTAAAATGGTGGGGGAAATGAAGGGGACAAAGATAATATTAGGTTTTTTTGCAGTTATTGTACTCATTTTCGTAGCTTATGCCGCCATGAGAACTGTGCCGATTAGTGGATGCGGGGAAGACGAAATAGGGCTTGCCTGCATTAAGCTTCCGCCAGGTTTTTCTATCGATTATTATACTAAGAATGTCGAAGGTGCAAGGTCAATGACTCTTAGCCCCAACGGTACTCTTTTTGTCGGAAGCCGAGATGCAGGAAAGGTCTATGCGGTTCTTAACCGGAACAATGACAGTAAAGCCGACGAAGTGATTGTGATTGCTGAGGGCTTGGATATGCCAAACGGGGTGGCGTTCAGGAACGGCTCACTATACGTTGCTGAGGTTTCCAGAGTAATTCGTTATGATAATATCGAATCAAGGATGAAAGACTCGCCTGAACCTGTTGTAGTTAACGATAGTTTTCCGTCCGACCGCGCTCACGGCTGGAAATATATCAAGTTCGGGCCTGACGGAAAGCTGTATGTGCCTGTAGGAATGCCCTGCAACATTTGTAATAAGGAAGGAGAAGATGAGCGGTATGGCACAATCATGAGGATGGAACCTGATGGGAGCCAACTTGAGATCTTTGCAAGAGGGATTAGGAATACAGTCGGTTTTGACTGGAATCCTAAAACCAAAGAGCTATGGTTTACTGATAACGGAAGGGATTGGCTTGGAGATGATGCACCTCCGGATGAACTTAACCGGGCACCTTTAAAAGGAATGCATTTCGGATTTCCTTATTGCCACGGGGGAGATATTCCGGATCCGGAATTTGGGAAAGTCCGGAATTGCTCGGAATTCACGCCTCCCGAAATGAAACTAGGCCCGCATGTTGCTGCCCTTGGAATGACTTTTTACACAGGCACAACGTTTCCTGAAGAATACAGAAACCAGATCTTTATTGCCGAACATGGTTCCTGGAATAGAAAAGTCCCCATCGGGTATCGGGTCTCCCTTGTCAGATTGGAGAATGGAAAGCCCGTAAGTTATGAGCCTTTTGCTGAGGGTTGGCTTCAGGGGCTTGCAGCCTGGGGAAGACCTGTAGATGTCCTTGTAATGCCTGACGGAGCCCTGCTCGTTTCCGATGATAAGAATAACGCGATTTACAGGATCAGTTATAGCTTATCCAATTCCCGGATCCAGTAAACGTAATCTGGTAAATGTATTTATTATTATATACGCATATATGTAAACGGGGGACAAAATTGTTATCCAAAATACCCGTAGACATTAAAAGCATATCTGAAGGAGACATTGATAAAGAGATCCTCAGAGCTGCTATCGTTGCTGAGCTTGATGCTGTAAACCTTTATGAGCAAATGGCAAACTTAACAAAAGATGAGAATATAAAAGCTGTGCTTATGGATGTGGCAAAAGAGGAAAAAACGCACATCGGAGAGTTTCAGGCTCTTTTACTTCAGTTTGACCCTCAGCACAAAAAGGAACTTGAGGCCGGAGCTAAAGAGGCGGAAGAGGTATCATCCAAATAATTCCTCCTCTTCCTCAATCCTTGAATTTCCCAGAGAACTTTCAGGGAAATAAAGTGAATTCGTGCCCTTTTTTTCTGATAGTATTCGATCCTCTGCAGAAGTGAACTTTCACAGTTCTCAACTCTTTTAATGGCAATTTTTACTCTATCTTTACAAACCCTTGATTTCAGGTGTTATCAAAGTTAGCCTGATAAGTACTTAAAAAACTACTTTTCCTCTTTCTTGACTCAGCTCCCTTCTTTCCTGTAATTATGAATTTTACTCTTACTTAAATGGTTCTTGCAATTGATTTAGCCTAAAACCTTCGGTTTAAAGATTCATCCAGAGCACTAAAAGGAGGTGGATTCCTAAAAATGCAGGCACCAGAAATTTGAACATAGGCTTCTGGGTCTTGTGCCTGAATTGCTGCATCCCGAGCAGTGAACCGATCGGCCCAAAAAGAGAAACGATTAATAGGCTATTTTCGGAAATTCTCCATTTATCCTTTCTTGCCTTGAATTTATCTATTCCATACAGGGCATAAGAAACTGCATTAAGAACAGCATAAATAATAGGGAAAAGAAAATAAACAGTCTCTGTCATGAAAATAAATTCTTCCTAATAATAATTAAAGGCAGTGAAATTTATTCTATTACATTAAGCTGAGGAAGATCAATATAAATTACGGTACTAATTAGATGATTGCCAGAAATATAGCCAGATAAGAATGTTTGGGAGAAGAGAATCTTAAATGAGTATAATTCGGAATGAAAATAAATTAGAACAAAAAAATGAGAATAGTGCCCACAGAACTCTGTTATCTCCTCCACCTCTGGTCTTAAAGGTAGGCCGTTACCTTCCAACTCTTATCTTGATGGGGCTGGCTGTTAACCTAATTCTTCCGCAGCTTGCTTCGGTTGAAGCTTCCCTGCATGTCATCAAATCAATGGTTCCATGGGCTGTGATGCTGGCTGCCATTGCCCAGGGTGTCAGTTACTTGGGGGCCGGTTACCTTATAAATTCAGTCGTAGTAAAAGTAAAACAGACTATTCCGATATTAAGAGGAGTTATAATAGCACTCGGGGCTTCAAGTATAGGCATGCTTGCAGGAGGCCCATTCGGGAATGCTGCAGCAACTTATCAATGGGTAAGGAAATATGGCGTCAGCGCCGAGGGTGCAGGGCTTGCGGGCACTCTGCCCACAATTTTTAACAATACGATCTTAACATTACTGGCTGTAGCTGGAATTCTGCATCTCCTGTTAACCCACAGGCTTTCTTCTGTAGAGTTTTTTGCCTTTATTTTAATCCTTATATTACTTGGCCTGGGCTTTGCAGCAATAAAATGGGGAATAGAAAACCAGGCAGGTTTCACACTCATTATTGTCAGGATAGCGGCTTACTTTGCCAAGCTCCTGCATAAAACCTATGCACCTGCTACAACTGAAACCTCAGTAGGCCGGATTTTTGCAGCCCTTGAAGCATTAAGCAATAGAGGCTGGAAGCGTCCGCTTTTGGGATCTGTGATTTATACTGGTTTTGATATGCTGACTCTTTATTTCTTCTTTATAGCTGTAGGGTATCCGGTAGGGCCAGAGATTCTGGTTGTAGGATATGGGCTTCCTCTTCTCCTAGGTAAAATAGCCTTTCTCCTGCCCGGAGGAATCGGTGTTGTGGAGAGCACTATGGCTGCTCTCTATACAGGCCTCGGAGTACCTGGCTCAATTGCAGTCGTTGTCGTACTCAGCTACAGGGTGTTTTCTTTCTGGATTCCAACGCTGATAGGATTTCCAATAGCATTTTATCTGCAGAGAACATGAAGTTAAGATAAAACATGAAGTTAGAAATTCGTAAGATCAATTTTTACTTTTCTCTTTCGTTATCTTTTCAGGCTTCGAAGAATATTGGACGAAATTGCTGTTCCCATGCAGTTATTCAGCGTCACCGAGGACATAAGTCCTATTACCTTTCCTCCCTGCAGGATAGGCGAACCGCTATCCCCAGGTTCAGGCATATTAAGGCATGGAAAGCTCAGATAAACCAGTGAAGCCCCGGAATTAACGATTCTACACTGGATAACATGAGTCTCATTTATAAGCTCGGCTTGCTCTAGTACAGCCGGGACGCCAAATTCAGTTATTTCAACCGGGCTGTCAGGAGGAATCTCTATTAGGGCTAAATCATAGTCTTTCAAAATTCTCGTAACAGCGAATTTTATTCCATCAACTGTTAAATGATCTCCTTCCCCTTGGAATAGATGAGAAACCGTAACCATGTAAGGCAATCCTTTGAGCAAGATAACAGCGCCAATTGTACAGCGTGTTCCATTGCGAAAAAAAGAGCCACCTGATTTTATCATAAGCTTCGTCAACCTGTAAATTCTTTCGGGGCTGATTTATTGGATTTCCGTTTATGTTAAATTATGCCTCGCTATATTTAGTGTTACATATAGGTGGCACCCTACCAGGCTTTAGAGCTTTTTCTAGTTTTTAAAAATGGTAGCTCCTACAGGCTTTCTTAGTCTCTTATATAGCTTAAACGTACATTAGTAATTGAGGGGAGCTGCTACTGGAAAGCCTACCTATCTGACTATTCGGAAAAGCCCACAACAATACTTTGCTGTATAACTCCGAAAAGGTCATGAGTTCCAATTCAGTAGTCTTGCTCTTCTCTCTTTTCTATACCTGGGTACTCTATACAGATATTTATTTATTTTTTATTCTAATATCTATATTTTGGAATTTATATTACATTTGGATAAATCTGCTCCAAAAAATGATATACTCAAAAAATATATAAATTTATTTATTTATTTATTTATTTATTTATTTATTTATTTATTTATTTATTTATAAAAACTGTATTGTTTATTATTTTTCAAAGAAATAGGTAAATAATTGTGTTTGAATTCTTCTCATTACGCAAGCATTTCATTTCAAAGCAGAGGGACAAAATATGGATAAACAAACAGTTAAACATGCAATTATAAAGTTTAGTCATTTAATTGAGAGAAATAAAGAACAACTAGCTTATTCAGATTTTAAAGAAGGAATTAATAAAGGTCTAGATATCGCAAAGAATACTTTTGAGGATCATGTAGAAAAATTTGACATATCCAATTCAAAAGAGAATCAAACCATAAAGATACAGAATTTACAGAATGAATACAACTTACTTATAGACACGCTTAAGATAGGAAAGAAACCAAACTGTTCCACAGATTGTTTAGAGGGAATATATGAGGGACTTGAGAAATCTAAGGCATTATTTGGAGAATTTATAGAGGAATTTGTATAATCTTACTACTAGTTGATATCGGACTATGTGCTTATCGGACTATGTGCTGCTTTGAAGTTTTTAACTTAGAACCATTATTTTCTCAAATACTAGTTTTCATATTAACTTTAAAATATTAATCGTATGATAATAACACTTGAGGTAGAGAATTTTACTGGGCACTTCAAACGACAATCTCTCTACTTCTGCTGTAGTCAACCTCCATATAGAGCCATTGACTCCTCTTCAGGCAATCTATTGATAACAATTAGCTGCTGAGGGATGTAGTTAGTTGATTCAGCGGCTCTAATTTATTCTCTGCCATTTTTTCTTTTCACTGTTATAATCGAAAAGTATTGTAATCGAAAAAAAGAAAAATCACTTTTCAAATAGTTTTATAACTTCTTTTAACATTTCTTTTATTGGCGTCTTTTGTGGGCATTTCTCTTCACATTGCCCGCATTCAGTACAGTTTGAAGCCTTACCTTCAAGGCCACCATACAAAATTTTTTCTTCTTCTACCCTGTCAAACATCTCGGCGTTGTTCAGGTATTTAAAGCTCTCTGGAATGTTTACTCCTGATGGGCAAGGCATGCAGTAGTGGCAGCCAGTACAATAAACTCTTGTTTTTGATCTATAAATCTCTTTTACTCTGGAAATCAGTTTTTTCTCCTCTTCTGTCAAAGAATTAGAAAACCCTTTCTCTGCTAGCTCTATGTTGTTCTTTACCTGCTCTATATCTGACATTCCACTGAGGACAACATTTATTTCCGGATAATCCCAGAGATATTGAAAACCCCATTCCACAGGACTTCTTTTCGTTTCTGCAGAATCCCAGATTTCCTGAATTTCAGGAGGATTTGAGACAAGATAGCCCCCACGTAGAGGCTCCATAATAACAACCCCAAGACCTTTTGAGGCTGCGTACATCAAGCCTTCCTTTCCTGCCTGGAAATTTTCATCCATGAAATTGTACTGGATCTGGCACATGTTCCATGGATAAGAGTTAATAATTTCTTTAAACAGCTCCAGATTATCATGGAAAGAGAAACCTGTATATTTTATTCTTCCATCCTCAACAGCAGAATTAAGGAAATCAAAAACGTTGTGTTTTTTTACAAGAGGCCAGCAGTCTCTGTTTAGCGCATGAAGAAGATAGAAATCTATGTGATCGGTACTGAGCCGATCAAGCTGCTCGTTTAAGTAACGGTCCATATCCTCTCTGCTTGTAACAAGCCAGCTTGGAAGTTTTGTTGCTAGATACACTTTTTCCCTGTAACCGTCCTGAAGAGCCTTCCCAATAATGAATTCACTCATACCTTCATGATAGGGATAAGCAGTGTCAATATAATTGACACCGTGATCTATAGCATAACGGATCATATATGCAGCTTTTTCCTCATCGACTTTTGAGTCGTCACCCCCAAGAGTAGGAAGCCGCATTGTACCAAATCCCAGTATTGAGAACATTTTACCTGTTTGACCAAGTTCCCTATATAACACGTATTTTTACCCCCCGATATAAACAAACATTCTAGTCCACTTTCTTTATTACTGTTTTATAGTACCTGCAATTAATATTTTAAGTAATATTTTACGTGATATGAATAATTTTACGTGATATGAATAAGGATTAGTGATTTAAAATGTGCCAATTAAGGTAATAATGTCGTTTATATAGATATTATTATCTTAGCTTAATCATAAAAATAGACCAGGAAGATATTTTAAAAGCGAATTATTCTAATATTTAGATATTAGAAGAAATAAACTATTTATTTATATTTTATAAATTAAGGTTTAAATATATTTACCACAAGAATTCTATTTCCTGACCCTAAATTGAGAAAATGCTGGAGAATTGTTTTCAATAGCTGTTAAGAACATTGTACTAAGTAATAATTTTTTGTAGGCTAATTTGATGTCACTTCTCGTTAGAAGACTTAAAGCCAGATTTTTATCACCAGCCTCCACATTGTGTTTTGCTGTGCACATCTCAACGAATTTCATATATTCCTCTAAATCTTTTATAATCTCAGGTGGTACCCTACCAAGCTTTAGAGCCTCTTTTCCCGTTTCTAAAAGAGGATGACCCTTTACAGGTTTTCTTCTGTATGCAGCACTGTTGACAACGTTTTGATAATATATAGCACATGCCTGGCTACTGTATGCAAACGGATATTTTAGGGCAATTCTACCCCACATATCAATATCTTCTCCCCACCAAAAACCGGTCTGAAAACCTCCAATTTCTGAGAATATTTTTTTAGGAACTGTTACTGAAGACGTATAAAATATATCTTTATGTGATACATCTTTCAGGTTTACTAAAATAATTTAATATTAATCCTTCATCTGGAATAAGCTTCCTTAACTCTTCATCTTTATCCATTAATACGTTATCAATAAACTCAGTTTTTATTGAAGTTGCGTACAGGCCTGCGCATGGATATTTCTCCCTCAGCCTCAGGATTGTCTCAAGATAATCTGGCATCCACTCGTCATCCGCATCCAAAAAAGCTATAAGTTCGGATTTAGCTTCATTAATACCTCTATTACGAGCTACTGAGACACCTGCATTTTTTTGATTGATCAATCGAATTCTAGTATCACTGAAATTCTTCACTATATCTGCACTTTTATCTGTTGATCCGTCATTTACCACCACTATCTCAAAATCCTGAACTTTTTGGCTTATGACAGAATCCAATGCTCTCTTAACATGTGGCTCTTTATTGTAAAAAGGAATAACAACTGAAAATTTAACCAGAATACCGTCTCCTTATAATATCCAGTTTTCCTTATAATATTCAGTTATACGAACCTCTGAAGAAAGGGAAAGGTAGTTCACTATTACGATTTAGAAAGCCTGCAGTAGCCATATTTTCTAAAAACTACTACTTGTAATTCCCCCGTTTCTAAGAAGAATTTCTTAGTAAAGGCATATAATATTACATATGGGAAAATACTCTTACTGTATCTGGTACGATACATTTTATCTAGATATTTTAGACATTTTCAAGGAAAATGCCCGCATTCAAAACAAAATGTGAATTTATTTTTTGTTAAAGTTTCGCGTATTTTTATTTTGAATATGACTGGAGTAACAAGTTTGTTGACCATAATTCTACAGCCGGGACATTTATTCTTCTTACTTAAGTAAGCCATGCAAATGCAACAATTCATTCCGCAGGGGCAATGAGTAGAGTTTCATTCAATAATAGCACACTCCTTATATGCTGCATGTCTGTCCAACAGTAATGTCCATAAAGTTTACATATACACTGACCTCAACATAAGTCCCGTTTCCGCTGTCAAGTCGTCTTTTCTATATGTAGTCGGAGAATTGATAAAAAGGCTTAACTTTCACAATTATCTCTTCAGCTTTAGAGTTAAGAGATATTAAACTCTTTGAAATCTTTTTAGGAATTTTACATTTTTTAAACTACTGATTCTACAGTTATCCAAACATAATCACTTCTTATCTTATGAGAATACATAACTTATAATCAATTTACATATCTCTTAACATCTTTATTCAGAGAAGGCTTGTAGTCCTTTCTTTAATGCCGCAATTTACAGTTATCGCCACTAAAAATACAGCTAAAAAACAGTACTTTTGAACAGAACTCCTCGTATATCTTTGCAAATTCTCCATAGGTTATGCTTTTTTCGCCAATTGATACTGGTTAGTAATGCATAAAGCTGGATGTTAATCAAACTCTTTACCGGTTTCCTTTAACCTGGGAATTATCCTGTGAACCCTCTTTTGGTACTCTCTGTATTCGTCGCCAAACTGTGCCACCAGCCTTGTTTCCCAGTGTAGAGACCCAATAAACAGATATACGGTAGTCAAAAGGTATATGACAAGCAGATTGACGGTCATAATGGGAGTAAGCCAGATCATTACCAGGCCTGAGAGCAGGAAGGGGTCCCTTATCCATCGGTAAATTCCCTTAATGTTCAGGGAACCTGCTTCAGGAGTCTGTGGGGCAGAGAGCTGCGAGCGTATTTTGAATCTGTGCGGAGCATCCCGAAAAGCTTTGGGAGCAATAAGCGCAGCAATTAACTGTCCGCCGACCATCAGCCAGCGCCAGGGAGAAGGTATTCTGTAAAGAGTCCGTCCCGGATTTTTGTAGAGCAGATAAGCGAGAGGTGATATCGTCAGAACTGCAACGAGGCTGTATGCTGGCATATATAACCTATCTGCCCTGGAACCCAAGCCCCTCACGAGGAGGCGTTTGAATGGAAGGCTTGCAGTAAGGCTGTGAATAACTGCAAACGCTGTAAGAGAAAAAACAGGGATAATTTTAGACGAAACCAATTTCAATAGCCCCATAATTTATTCAAATAGCTTATATTTCCACACCAGTATGAAAGGTTTACTTGTAGTACCTGATAAACATTGGAAGTTCAAGCATATAGAGCACATGGCACAGAAGACAAGCTTCAATCACACTTAATGGATAATGCTGAATTTGGCTGTCAAGTCAAGTTTAAGGAAATAAAATTACAAGCAACCAAGCTAGCTCTAAATTATAAAAGCAAACCTGAAAGTCCACATGTTTAAAAAATGCTTTGAGGAGTATTGTTCTAATTGCTAATTTTTATTTAATACACAATAAAAACAATTATTAGATTCCATAAACCTTTAAAAAACAATGATGTTAATATTCAATAACTGTGCATGAAAATTTGACTTACCTATATTCCCATAATTTGATACTAGAGAAGCCTCCTAAATTTTCGACCTCCCCAACTCAAAAAACACTTCCCCTCAACAATATTTATATCTGTGAAGGATTACAGTACATCTGATTTTTCCGAACGTTTTATATTACTCATAGGATTATTTAATATATCATGACATGTAGAGACATGGCATTCATGCGTTAAACATTATAACCTGAGAACGGTTTCACAAATAAAAAAGAAGGTTCTGTTAATGAAATACTGGCAGCCGAAATACGAAACAATGAATCCCGAAGAAATGAAGAAATTACAGCTAAAACGCCTTCAACACAGCGTAAAGCTGGTCTATGACAATGTTCCTTTTTACAGGCAGAATTTCAAAGCCGCCGGAGTTACTCCCGAGGACATCAAAACCCTCGAAGATGTCCGTAAATTGCCTTTTACGCGGAAAACCGACCTTCGGGACAACTATCCTTTCGGGCTTTTTGCTGCCAAAAAAGAAGACATAGTACGTATCCATGCCTCCTCAGGCACCAGTGGGAAGCCTACAGTCGTCGGGTACACGGCAAAAGACATTGAGACCTGGTCGGACATGACCGCCAGGAACCTCACAATGATAGGGCTTACCCCAAGCGACACGATCCAGAACTCCATGAATTACGGGCTCTTTACAGGCGGCCTGGGCTTCCACTACGGAGTAGAAAGAATGGGCGCAATGGTCGTGCCGGCCGCAACCGGAAATACCGCCCGACAGCTCGAGATGATGATCGACTTCGGCGTAACTGCAGTCCACTGTACCCCCTCTTATGCTTTTTACCTTGCCGAGACGGCTGAAGAACTCGATCTTATAGACAAGCTCTCTTTAAAAGCCGCAATCTTCGGCGGAGAACCCTGGTCGGAAAACACGCGGAAACAGCTTGAAAAGCGGCTCAACCTCAAGGCCTACGACTGCTACGGTCTTTCCGAAATGTTCGGGCCAGGAATCGGTTTCGAGTGCCAGGAGCAGGATGGCCTGCACATCTGGAGCGACAATTTCCTTGTCGAGGTCCTTGACGAAAACGGAGAACAGATCTCTGAAGGTGAAAAAGGCGAACTCGTACTTACTTCCATCAACAAGGAAGGCTTCTGCAACATCCGATACCGCACAGGCGACATGACAAAGCTTCTTGAATCCGAATGCGAGTGCGGCAGAACAACAACAAGAATTTCCCGCCTAATGGGCCGGGCCGACGATATGCTGATCGTTAGAGGCATCAATGTTTTCCCTTCCCAGATCCAGGACGTCATCTCCCGTATTCCACAAGTGGGCGATTACTTCCAGCTCATCCTTGACCGCAACAAACACATGCTCGACGAACTCACAATTGAGGTCGAACTCCAGGATAACGCCTTTACCGGCGACCTGAAAGACCTTAAAGCCCTTCAGGAACACGTCCAGCATGAACTAAAAGCCGTCCTGAATATCCGCACAAATGTCGAGCTCCTTGAAAAAGGCAGCATCGAGAGGACCGGAGGAAAGGCAAAGAGAATAATCGACAGGCGTGCGCAGCTCTGAGCCCTGTACAGCCTTTTAGTAGAATTACTGTTTAGTAACTTAAATGATCAGGGAATTTTTTATTCTCTGATTCTCTTTAACTCTTTTTTACGCCCGCTAAAATGAATTTCAATTTTTTCAACAGCAGTTACGTTGAAGATATTGTTTATTAGAACCCCGGATAGCTCCACACTCGACGAAGGAGAGCAGCCTTCTAAAAAAGAAACAATAAAGCTAAAATTAAAAATTAGGTGGTGCATTAGTATCTGGTTGATATTTTGTCTTTGAGTGTTTTTGCTTAGTTTCATCTGTTTTCTAAGCTTACCTGTGTACAGGAAATTGAGTGCACATAAAGCAAAAAATGAGAGCGGAATGCTAATGTGTGAATACTCTGGAAAATACCAACTGATTGTTGGTGGACCACCAAAAATAGCTAAAACCTGAAAAAAATGAAGGAATGTGTTTGTAGGTAACACATTCAGCCAGAGCTTGAATTTGCCTTAATATCCCGTTACTTTTTTACCTTAACTCTTTGGATCGAACTTTATAGCCCTATCGTATACGATCTCTGAGTAGGATGGCCCGGTTTTTGTAGAGTTTTCCATGTAGGCCCTCCAGCCAATGAAAAGCGGTTGATCCAACTCTATACCATGAGGTCCCATACCATAAGGAACCTCATAGCAGTATGGTTCACCTTCGCTGCAATTCCTGGCAAGCTTGTAGACATAAAGGTATTTCGCATTAGGATTGTCAGGGAGGTATTCCTCAGCAGATCCATTGAAATCTGCATCTGTGATAGCTCTAACACCGTTCCACACATCTGCTCCATATATTGCGAAGTTCGAGTACGTCGCCTTTCCTGTGGCTACATGGTTGACACCATAGACAATTATGAATTCATTTGTATTGTTGCCCAGAGTAATTGCCGGGTCTCGCAAGAAAGGATAGTACTGCGAGGTGTTAAAGAACGGAGGTGTCGGCGAAGAGGCAGTCTGGTTTGCTGTCCATAGATAGCATGCATCGTTGTTGGGACCTACGCCATTGATTCCTCTCTGAATAGCATCACTCCCTATCGGAACTGCCTGACTTGTCGGAAGCTCTGTGGCACTCGACTCATTATATTTGTTGAGAATCGCAGTCCTTAGCTCTTTGAGATCATCCGTAAGCTCGAACTCTGTTTTTCCAGTTCCGCGAGCTCTTAGCTCCGGATAATCATAAGGATCCAGTTCCGTAGTGTTGTTGGGAGTAATCCGGAAAACAGTTGCAGGTGTATTGTTGATGTAATCGTCACCAGCCTGCGTGTCATTGAATAAGGCTGGGCGGACAAATGCAGCAAATGTATCGGAGTTATTCTCCAGGCCCATGTTTAACATGGTTGAGGGAAGCACCTGGGTGTTAATTATATTGTCCGAATACCCTGCTGATTGGGCAGCATCTCGGATGCGTTGATCAATGCCTTTATCTGCCGTAATGATTATTACCGTGGTTTGATTGAAAGGATTCCCAGGCTGTCCATCTGGTGTCCCTTCTGTTTTTATAACCAGGTTGTTCACTGTATCTGCTATGTTGGAAAAGAGCCATCTCCACTCGTTCCCATATGTCCTGTGCATTATGTAATGATCATAGCTGAAGTACCTGCATTCCGGCGGTGTTCTTCCTACAAAAACAACGGCTTCATCAGGACGAAGGTTCCAGATTGGAGTTGTATTCCCGCTCATCCCGAGTGCACTTGTTAACCTAGAAACACGTTCATCTACTTCAGAGCCAGTTGTCGCTGGAACGAAATATGCTACATATTTTGTGGTGGGATTGTTTCCGTATGCAGAAGGTAATATTCCTTTCTCTAATAACCCGATTAAATCAAAGTAACCCAATTCACCTTCCTGTACGGTGAATCCGTCCTGTTCTAAAGCCTGTCGAAAAGCCTCCGCATCGTATGTTTTCACATTTTCTGCGAGGGCAGTTCCTGTTAACGATATGAATAAAACACCAAGTATTATAACTAGTATATAATTTTTCATATATAACCCCCAAGTTAATTTATTATTTAATATATTAGAAACCTCGTTAGGACATTAACTAAATTTGGACAGTCGATCAGCTAACAGTTCGTATCATTCCTTACTCTCACCATGTTTTGACTTATCTCTATTTAGTGAAAATAATGCCGCAGAAACACTTAAAAAATATAGCAAATTTGTAAAGTTTATTTTCATGTTATACTTTAATAACCGGTTGTGAGTACTGCTTTTCAGAACCCTGGCAACTTCACGCTCGACGCAGGAGAGCGACCTTTTCCCTGAAGTCTGCAAAAAAGCTGAAATTTTCGAATATTATCAAACGAAGCCCTGGAAAAAGTTAAAACCTGTGAAATTTTTATTCTAGCCGTTATAAATAACAAAATTTATTATACTGACCTCTAATATCAAAAAGAATTCGGAGGAGTTTATGGATCCAGCCGCTTTTACCCAGCTCGCTCAGCAAGCAACAAATATCCTCGCTCCTGCCTTGTCTGCCCTGTGCATTGCAGGAAAACCTGCAGTTGACAAAGGAAAAGAAGTTCTTGTGGATATGATTTATGAAAAAGCCTTTGAAAAACTCGGTTCTGAAAATGGGAGAAGAGCACAAGCTCTGCTGGAGAAAATAAGCCATAGAATGAGTGAATCCCTCGAAAAAGCACTTACAAAAGTTCTCAGAAACTCCCATGATCCAAAAGCAAAGGAAGAACTTCAGCAGGAAATCCTGAAGTTGCTGATGGAAAATCCAGATCTTGCTAGAGAGATTGAAATCATTGTGAACATAAATATTGACATTGACTTTGTCAAACACCTTATTTTCGGCAATGGTAATATAATCCTCAATCTTGAAGACATAAAAGGCGAAGAATTTAGAAAAATTATGGAATACATGGATTGGAAGAGGCAAGAAGAGCTAAAACAGACAGTCCTGAAAAGTTATAGTCCTTCTGTCCTGCCGGATTATTCCGAAAATCTAGTAAAGTTTGTCACTGAAAATAGGGCAGAGGAGCTGTCTTCAGCTCTCAAGCATCTTCAGAAGAACAAAATCCTTCTTTTTACTGGTTGCAGGTGTCGGAAAAACTACGCTATCACGAGTCCTGATAAACTTTAGGCCGACAAGTGTTCCAGAACCCTTCTGGTTTAACTTTCACCATAATAGAGATGCAAAACTCGAAGATGTGCTTGAAGCGCTTGAAGCCTATCTGGAAGCCCCTGAAATCCTGAGCTTCAAAGGCAAGAGACAAGCTGGAAATTCCGATATAAACAGACTTACTGAGGAATTGAGGAAAAGAGACTCTTTATGGCTGGTTTTTGATGATCTGAGTTACATAATTGATGAAAAACAGTACTTCACAGATTCAGGGCTTGGCCTTTTATTTAAGGCTCTTAGAGATAATACTCATAATGCAAAGATTATTCTCACCAGCCGAGTTATGCCATTGCTTGATAACGGAGAATACCTTATAGATGAGCTTGAGGATGAAAACAAGCAACAAATAAGAGGTCTTAAACAAAACTTTGCTATAAGCTACCTGAAAGAAAATGGCTTTGAAAGCGTTGAATTAAAAATTCTGGAATTCCTCTTAACAAACATAGGCGGACATCCATTCTCATTAAAACTTCTTGCCGGACTCGCGAAAAAACATACAGCAGAGAATATATTAAAAGATCTCAGTCCTTTTAGAAAGCACCAGAAAGACCGAATTAAAAGTGCAAGGTTCCTCTTTGACAAATTGGTCGGCGGAGAAAAAGAATTACTTGAGCGCATTGCGGTCTATCGTCAGCCTGAACCTCTGGAAGCAATCAAAATAATGTTTACAGACAGCGTTCCCGTTGATTCTGTTGATACTCTATTAGATAAATCCCTTCTCGAAACTGACCGTAATGGAAACTATTGGCTCCATCCTTTAGTCCAAGAATTTTCCTATGAAGACCTGAAAAACAAAAAAGAAGCTCATATGCTTGCAGTGAAATACTACCTTACTCTCCAACTACCGGAAAAACCAACCAGAAAAGAAGACGTCCAATCTCTGATAGAAGCTCATTATCATGCCTGTAATGCAGAAAGAATCGATCTAGCTGCAAAAATTCTTTATCACTCCAATCTATGTGGACAGTTGGAATTTTGGGGAAACTTCAAAATTATAGTGGAACTCTGCACTCCTTTATTGCCACATATTTCCCTTGAAAGAAGAATTATTCCTTTAGAATGTCATGGGTATTTTCTTGGAATTCTTGGAATAGCTTGTTTCAAACTTGGATTCGCTGAGGAAGCCATTATACTTATTGAAGGAGCGTTAAAAATTACAAGAATAAGAGGAAACAAAAAAGGAGAAGCAAACCAACTTGGAAATCTTGGTTTAGCTTATCAACGACTGGGAAATCATAAGAAATCAATTGAATATTATAAACAAGTAATAGAGATTGCAAAGGAAGTTGGAGATCAACGTGGAGAAGGAAACAGTTATGGAAACTTAGGTAATGCGTATTTAGAGTTGGGAGAAACAGAGCAAGCGATAATAAATTACAAAAATGCTGTGCAAGTACTGGGAGACATAGGAGATAAAAGAGGAGAAAGCAGTTATCTTTCAGACTTAGGCATCGTATATTCTCAGATTGGAAAGATGGATGAGGGTATCTATTTCCTTAAGCAATCATTAGATATTTTTAAAAATATTGGAGACAAGATAGGAGAAAAAAATCAACATATGAATATGGGAATAGCTTACAAAAATGCAGGAATGTTGGAAAAATCTATAGAATGCTATAGAGAAGCTCTAAAAATTTCAACTGAATTAGAAGACAAGAGCGGTGAAGGAGATTTGTTAGGAAACATTGGTAATCTCTTTCTAGTTTTTGGGCAACCAGAAGAAGCGGTTATATATTATAAACAAAGCTTGATAATTGATCGGGAAACCAGAAATAAAAAGGGAGAAGGTATAAACCTTGTAAGTTTGGGAATGTCTTATATAGCTCTTGGGCAATTAGAAATAGCAATTGAGTTTTTGAAGCAATCACTTGCTATCGGAAAAGCGATTGAAGATCCGAGGATAATTAGCTTTTGTGAAAAGAAATTGAAAGAGCTTGAAGGATCTGACTAATAACTAATTCACTTCTTTTTCAATGAATTTTGTATTTCTAACTCAAAAGTAGACTTATATTAATGGAAATTTCTCTATCCAAACAGAAATAGAATCAGACGCCAAAACCAAAAGCTATTATATAATAGCTACAAACCTTAACTGTTATTTTTACCTAATTTTAATTTCTTAACAATCATATTTTTGCTCAGCCAGTAAAGGTGGAACTATGCCTCATATAATGGAATTGCTTGGAAAAACAAGAGTAGTCGTAAAAGACGGAAAGGTTATCGAAGTCGGAGAGCCTGAAGTCAAATGGTGCCCCCTCTTTGCCAAGATACGTGGGATCCAGAAGATCACCCCTGAAGAAGTCAAGAAGAATATGGAATTCAGGATTAGCGATTTCGGGATGTTTACCGATAAGCGCCGGCTTGAACTCGAGGACTTTGTTGGGTTTGGAGCATCCGAAGTTATGATGACCGGCCTGAGCCGGGGTTTACTTGACACAACCGTGACCGCCTGTGAAGGCGCAGGAACCGTTATTTCCAATAACCCTACTCTCGTTCAGGGCATGGGTGGCAGGATGTCCGGCCTGGTCGAAACCGAGCCAATCAATGCCATCATAAACGGGATTCAGGAACGTGATGGAATCGTGCTCGACCCTTCAACTGCAAAAATGGACCCTGTTGCAGGAGTTAAAAGGGCAGCCGAACTCGGGCACAAAAAGATTGCAGTAACCGCAGCTTTCGCTGAAACCGCAAAAGAATTACGGAAGCTTGAAGCCGAACTCGGGCTTGATTTGATAGTAATTGGAGTCCATGTTACAGGTTTAAACAGGGAAGAAGCCCAGAGCCTGGTGGAAAATTCAGACATTGTAACCAGCTGTGCTTCAAAGCCTGTCAGAGACCTCGTAAAGCCTCTTGCTCAGGTAGGAACCGCAGTTCCGCTTTTTGCCCTTACTCAAAAAGGAAAAGAACTTGTGATTGAGAGAGCAAAGGATATCAAAAGCCCCATTCTTATCAATACCATGCCCCTGCCTGTGCTGCCTGAAAACAAGCAGCCAAGAGAACTGAAGTAAAATTAGGATTGAAGTATAACGAATGAAAACGGCATAGAAACCGTTATTATTTTTTACTCCGTTATTTTTTTACTTAGTCTTTTCCTTCTTAGAGGATGAATGAAGCTTTCTATTTTCTACAATAGATAAGCTGATAGATAAACTACCTCTTTTAGGGAAAAGTTCTGGCAGTTTTAGGATAATGAGGGCATCCGTTTTTGGGAGGAGGAATGGGGATAGATTGGAGGGTATTTATAAGAAAAGTTCACAGATGCCCTATCCCAATATAATATTTACAAATATATAAAATTTGGTTTATACTGCTATCATATAGGATTTTCTGGAAATATCTCAATTATTTTCTGTAAAAACTTCCTTCACTTGAACTTTTATGGAGTTTGAGATCGGATTTTCATCTACATTAAAAAACTCGTAAGCTATGGTCCCTTCTTCCGGACCTTTTCCTTTTAAAAGAAAACCATTCTTTTCCAGGACTCGAATTGAAGCTTTCATGTGAGGGTATGTATAAGCTATAATTCTGTCTCTTTTGAGGCTGGAAGAAGCCCATTGTACCATCGATTGAACAGCTTCGGTTGCATATCCCCTACCGTGATATTTGGCAAGCAAAGAATATCCTATTTCAAATGTCCCATTTTTATGAGCAAGAAATCCTCCATTTCCTATCAAAATAGATTGTTCAGGATCTTTCTGGCGGAGAATCCAATAAAAACTCCAGATTTTTCGTTCTCTTGCCTGAATTCGCCCGATAAAATCTTCGATCACTTCAGGTGTTATCTGGTCAGGTGGCCATTCTTCAGGAACATGAGCATTAAGAACTGAAGCAAAAACCGGGAGGTCGTGTAACTCCAGAAGATACAGTTTCAAGGTAGCAGGGAGCAGGCATAAACGCTTGGTATTGATAGGAGGTAAGAGTAAAGGCATGTATCGGAGTTGGAGTTACTTTTATATAATCTTTTTTAGGATATAATTTTAAAAGAACTTCTAGTCTATGATACTAAGAGGGAAATACAAGATTTATACATGAAATTAGGAACTTAGTCAATATATATTTGATAAAATAATTACAAAACAAGAAAAAAGATTAGAAAGATAGAAAGATAGAAATATATCAAAAAATTGGATTGATTTTAATTAACAAAATTGAAGGGAGTAAGGCATCTGATATTGGGAGGTGGTTTGGGATTTAGGGGGTATAAAACTAGTTGGGTATATAAGAAAAGCGCTTATCAGATGCCTATATTATAATATTAATTGATAATATATAAAATTATTGATATAATATAATTTTGTTGAATTCTATTTTATAATCTCAAAAAAGCCAATTATATTAATTAATTTCATAGATTTTTGCAAAATCAAGGATTAAATATCAGTCTACAGCTTAAATCTTGAATACTAATTAAGACCACAAAATTCCAAAATAATAAAAATAATATAAAGACGAATTCTGCCTGTATTTATTTCATTTATTGTAAAGACTGCTTCTTAGCAGAAAACTAGAGGATATTATGTTTTGTAATCCTGTTGAAGTTGAGAGCCTCTTGCCTTTGAGTTATTTTTGAGATGTAATAAATTTCTAAAATTACTGCAGGGCTTTCAATTAATTGCTATACCCAAATGCCTATTCTCCAGATAATGGGGCTTAACGTGAATATTTAACAGTTTTTCAATTCTGCGAGCATGTGGAAAACCTGATGTGCCTGGCTTTTACTTCAGTATGATGCGAATAAAAATCAAGCATATTAAAACGAAACATTATTCAAAATGTCACGATTTTACTAATTTCTAATTTGACCAGGCAGAAATCTCCTGCATTTAACTTCAAGGAATCGACAAATTGTGCAGGTACTTCTGCGGTCAGGGTTTTATGATGTTTAGTAAGGTTGACTATAATCTTTTTCTTTGGCCCTTTATTGATAATGCTGACGACATGTGCCATATAAATGTTCTTATCCTGATCTTCATGGCCTGGAGGGAGAAAAGTTATGTTCTCAGGATGGACTCCCCAAGAGACCATATCTCCGGGATTAAGTTTCAGAGAAGGTACCCTAATCTTCATGTCTCCACTCATTAATATTGTACTTCTGGAGATTTCATCATGTCCCACAACCCTAGCATCGTCAAAAAGATTTGACAGGCCGATTAGCTTAGCTACATGCAGGTTTTTTGGGTGATAGAATATTTCATCCAGAGTACCAAACTGCTGTACTTTTCCCCCATGCAAAACAAGAACCCTGTCAGCCAGCATGAAGACCTCTTCAAGGTTGTGAGTAATGAACAACAATGGGATTTTGAGCTCGTGCTGTAAACTCTTTATTTTTTCAATAAGCTCGGTTTTTATTTCTTTGTCA
The DNA here is from genome assembly GCF_002495725.1 of Methanosarcina sp. UBA411. Lineage (NCBI taxonomy): Archaea > Methanobacteriati > Methanobacteriota > Methanomicrobia > Methanosarcinales > Methanosarcinaceae > Methanosarcina > Methanosarcina sp. UBA411. The sequence continues at coordinate 11,357 of NZ_DAGK01000015.1, read as the reverse complement.
AGTGCAGAAAAAGGTTCATCCAACAGTAAGAGTTCTGGTTCTGGAGCCAGGGCCCTTGCCAGAGCTACTCTCTGCTTCTGCCCGCCTGAAAGCTGAGATGGATGACGTTTTTCTAGCTCCTCTATATGAAGAAGGCTCAGCATTTCCATTACTCTTTTTTCCCGACTTTCTTTATTCCAATTCTTGAGACCGCACTCTATATTTTTTCTTACGTCCATATGGGGAAATAGGGTAGAACTTTGGAAAACATAGCCCAGATTGCGCTTCTGGATTGGCAGATTGATTTTTATTTTTTTATCGTAATACACTTTACTATCCACGGTTATATTTCCATTATCAGGCTCCGTGATTCCCGATATGCATTTGAACAGTGTCGTTTTTCCAGACCCTGATGGCCCAAAAAGTACGATAAGTTCGTTTTCCATTTCAAAGCTGACATTAAGCATAAAAGCTTTCTTGGCCCCGCTTTTTTTACTACTTCCAGCTTCATGATAGCATTTTTTAATGTTAACCTTGATACTCAAGCTTATACCTCTAAACAGTCAAGCTTATACCTTTGATTTTCCTCTGCTTGCAATTTTTCCAGTAAGAGCAATGGATATCAGGGACATAAGGGTAAGGACTAAAACAAGTACGTTGGCAAGTTCGTTATTCCCTGCTTGAAAAGCGCTGTATATTGAAATCGACATCGTATTCGTTTTTCCCGGGATATTTCCTGAAAGCATGAGAGTGGCTCCAAATTCTCCGACAGCTCTTGCAAAACTTAGTACCAGGCCTGCCAGTATGCCCCTTTTTGCAAGGGGCAGAGTTATCAGGAAAGCAGTTTCAATCTCGCTTTTCCCTAGAATATAGGCTGCATATTCAAGTTCTTTATCCACGGCTTCAATGGCTGCTTGTGCAGTTCTCACCATAAGAGGTAAAGAAACCGTATAAGCCGCAATAACTCCAGCTTGCCAGGTAAACATGATTCCAGTGCCTGTAATGCTGTAAATCAATTGTCCAATAAATCCGTTTTTCCCTAATAGGATCACCAGAAAATAACCGATTACCGTAGGTGGAAGTATCAGAGGAAGTGTTATCAACAGCTCTGCAAGCTCTTTTCCCCGGAAATCACGCCTTGCAAATATATAAGCCAGGAATACCCCGCTACATAATACGAGAAAGGAAGAGATGGCGGCTATCCGGAATGTAATAGATATAGGAAACCATATCTGGTCAAGCATTGGAGTCATATTTATTCCGTTATTCGGATAATGCCATGAATCCGTGTTTTTCCATTGTTTCCTGTCCTTCTTTTCCTGTCACGAAATCAATGAATTCCTGTGCGTCTTCTTTATGTTCGGAAGAAGAAACAATGGCTATCGGGTAGTTTACAGGAGTATTAACAGACACATTTGTAACGATTTTGATGGTTTCTGGTGCAGTCATTGCGTCAGTCATGTATACAAAACCCGCATCTACTTCTCCTCTTTCCACGTATACGAGTACCTGTTTGACGTCTTCAGCAAGTACTACTTTATTTTCGAGCTGACTCCACAAACCTGCTTCAGTCATTGCGGTACGTGTATAATTTCCTACAGGGACTGTATCAGGATTTCCGATGCCGATTTTCTTAACTTTAGGGTCAGTCAGATCTTTCACACCAGTGATATTAAGGTCACTGTTTGCAGGGATAATAAGTACAAGTGAATTCTTGACAAAATCCTCTCTTGAACTGTTGTCGATAAGGGTTTCATTAGCAAGGATGTCCATCTGATTCTCATCAGCTGAAGCAAAAACATCCGCAGGAGCTCCTCCTTCAATCTGCTTACGCAGGTTACCTGAACCTCCAAAATTGAAATTCACATCTACGCCAGGGTTTTCGGCTTCAAACTTGGGTTCCATATCCTTAAAAGCTTCGGTAAGGCTGGCAGCTGCAGATACTGTAACCGTTTCAGGATCCTGTTCAGAAACTGGAGTTTCTTCTGTAACTGGGGTACCCGTTTCTTTTGTAGCTTCACTTCCATTATCAGTACATCCTATTGCAAGGAATACACTTAGTAAAATTAACAGAACTATCAGTCCTTTTTTCATTACTTCACCTACACAAAACATTTTTATAATTACTTACATAGTTGAACTTAGAATTGAGAATAATAAACCTTAGGCATACAAGTCACTTCTTTATTTTTCTAGTATTTACATTCTCTGACAACAGCAATATTGTGTTATAACTCGGGTTATAAACGAAGCGTTATGTTTGATTATACATAACGCTTTTCTTCTTTTACTCTAATAGTATAAGAAGATTCCCGGTGTCAATCTCAAGGAAAGTTTTACAGTTAGGGGTATCACTCTTCAAAAAAATAATATTAACCATGATTTCAAGGAAATTAAATAGCAAAAATAAAACAGCACACAGTATTAAAGAAAATTTAGACCTTGTTTACATAGGAAAAGTCCTAAGATTCTGAATATATTTTTGTGAACTCAGCCCCAAGCGTAATCATAATTGAGGAATAATAAAACAGAAGAAATAACCCTATAATGGACCCTATTGCTCCATATATGCTTGTGGGGTTACTGTATGCAATAAAAAATACAATCGCGTATTTTCCTATTGTTACAAGAACTGCTGTTACGATAGACCCTACAAAAATCGATTTCATGTCAAAACTTTTATCGGGAAGGACTCTATACACAAATATGAAAAAAAGCACAAGAATAAGGAAGCTGGCTATTGAACCTGTATAATCAATAATCAAAGGTGAAAATAGTAGAAATTGTTGGAACAAGTTTGAAGCCGCATAAAGAAGACCTTCAACAAGTATGCTCAGTACGAGCAGCCCTCCAAAAAATATAACTATAACAAAGGAGATGGCTGTATTCCTTGTAAAATTTTTAATTCTATTGGATTCGGTGGGTTTGATATCCCATGCTTTCTCAAGGAAATTCTTCAATTGTCTGAAAACGTTACTCGCACTCCAGAGCAGTAGAATAAGACTTATTAATGCACTTATTGACAGGGAACTGAGATCCGGAATTTGCTCAAAAAGTAATATTATCATATTTTTCATTGCCTCATCTATGATCCCATCCAGGTGATTGAGTATGGTCTCCTGAAGACTTTTAGACATTATAAAAATACTACCTATTGATACCGAAAGTAACAGAAGAGCAGGAAGACTTAATACGAAATAATATGCCAGCGCAGCGCTGTAAGTCACTGCATCATCTTCCAGCCATTCCTTTATTGTTTCGGTAATAAGATCTCTTACGTACCCCCGGCTCATATTTCCCAATATATAATATATTGCACTTTTATTAAAGAGTTCTTATTAAATTTTTGTGTAACTTTATTTTCTATCTCAGAATGCGAGAACAAATAATTAAAATGGATATAAAGGACTTAGATATACTTGAAGACACATTAACTGGTTAAGAAGAATAAAGTGGCTAAGAGGAGTAAACTAATTAAGAGGAGTAAAATAGCTAGAGGGGTAGGCAGTTGATTCGAGTAAAAAGAGTTTACGAACCGCCATCCGATCAGGATGGATTTAGGGTACTTGTGGATAAACTCTGGCCCAGAGGACTCAGGAAAAGTGAAGCAAGGCTTGATCTCTGGATAAAAGAAATAGCTCCTGAAGACAAACTTAGAAAATGGTTTTCCCATGATCCTGAAAAATGGGAGAAATTCAGGGAATGCTACCTTAAAGAACTGGAGCAAAAAGAAGAGTATATAAGAAAACTTCTCGAAAAAGCGAAAGAAAATGATCTTACTCTACTTTATGCTGCAAAAAGTGAGACTTTTAATAACGCTATAGTTCTAAAGGAATACCTTGAATCAAAGGAATAACTTGAATCAGAGGAATAACTTGAATCCAGATAAAAAAGAAAGTAGCTTTGAAAGACTGAACTTAATCAGTCAGTAAGATAGGTAGCAAACTTTTTACAGGTGAATTCTGCACCGTTAGCTTTGTTTTTCAAGTAAATTCCGTAGTCCAGCTTCAGTTTTTTCGAAAATATTATTTTTTTAAAATGTTTATTAATTCTTTCAAAAATATTTGTAATATTTGGACCTGGAACTTTCTACTGAAAACTATAATAAGAAAGCTGCCGGCACCTTCAAAAAGGGGTTGCCGGCTATTTTCCTTCACCTAGACCAAATTTCCTCTGCCAAGACCAAATTATGATGCAAGGGCCTTGAGTGCTTTGGGGATGTGGAGGCGAATGTTGTATCTGAGATTCTTCCGAATTTCACCTATCATCTTTATTTCAGTATTATCCAATATTTTTGCCCGATGGACAATCAGGAAATACCCGACTATGAAGATTACGTACTCCCAGGTTGCTCCAGTAAGCAGATGAGCATTCTTGGCTGCGAGCATGGATCCGACTATCAAGATAACTATCAGAGTCAATTTCTTGTACATCGAAGTGAACGGATGCATATTCTGCTTCCTCCATGCCCTCAAAGTCATAGAGACTTCGATTGTTGAATAGGATATCGCAGTCCCTATAGCTGCACCTATCATGCCATACTCAGGTATAAGCAGGAAGTTGATGACAGCATTAATGCCTGCACTTGCTACTGAGCATTTCATAAGGAAATCCGAGTCTCCGGAGGCTAACAGAGTGTGATAGTTAAATCCAAAGTACGAGTTTGCTATGAATCCCATGGCAAGGATACGCAGGGCCGTGGCACCACCTACGTATTGAGCCCCGTAAAGTTTCGTAATAAAGTATTCAGGGTAAACGAATATCAGTGCAAAGAGAGGGAATGTAAGTAGGAAGCACCATTTAGTCATTACCGAATAAATTGAGCCAAGTGGTGCAGTATTGTTTTGACCCCATAGCTTGGAGGTTACAGGGACATATACATAGCCCATGGAAGCTATTACTAGGGATAGGAACCCTACAAGAGGGTATACTGCGTTGTAAATCCCAACGACTTCAGCTGACTTGAAGTAACCTAGCATTATTGTGTCTATCCAGCTCATGAGGTTGAGCAGAGTTGCAGTTATCAAAAGCGGGAATGAGTATCTTATTAACTGTCTGGTTGTATCACTGAATTGAATTTTCCTTTTCTGCTTTGTCTCCCGCTTGATTGGCGGCCTTTTTATAAAGTACACAGCCATTATACCGAAGGTAAAGATCATTGAAAGCAGATCCGCAAACACAACACCGTTCAGAGAAGACCCAATTAATACGGCAACTATAGCAAAAACAAGCAGAGAAGCCGGCCTTATTATGTTGTAGAAGTACATATTAACACTTGTACGACCGAATCCTCTGTAGACTGCTACTGTCAGGTTCAGGAGTATTGTGAACGGAACTGCAAGGATTAGGATCCTTACTACGGGCAGGATTTTGCCCTCTGCATCGAATCCATTCCCGGCCAGACTATGGAACAGAGAAGGAGAGACCAGAATTGAAAGCAAACCTGCAATCAAGCCCATAAGCATGGCTGAGATTATTAACTCAGGTAACTTCTGATCTTCGTGCCTGCCCCTGAAGAAGGCAATATATCTTGGTACGCCTTCATTGAGTCCAAGGGTTGCAAATGCACCTGTAATTGAGATCACAGTAAGTGCAAGGGAGTATGTACCAAAGTCTGCTGGCGCAAGTTGGGATGTGAGTACTTTTTTAGTGAGGATGTCAAGAAGCATTCCTATGAAGGTTCCTGCAAGTATTACACCGGAACCTGCCACTATCCGGTTGACCGAGTCGTTAACTGACATGTTAATACCGTTTTATTGCGGTTAGTTCCCGACTTCCTGGGTCAATGGGCAGGAGCAATATTCGGTTGCCTTGCCAGTGACTGCTTGTAATAAGTCCTCAGTCAACTGCAGACTAGAGCTTGATAGGCTTTTTTTTGCAGTTTGCAGGAAAGCTAAACCTGACTCTTGAGCCTTGCAGATATTACCAGATAGGGTACTGGTGTTGTATTTGATAGAAAATCTCATTTTAGGGCTTCGGGTTTCAAAATTTACTGTTTCAAATTCCTTAAAACAGCTGAGAATTTTAAATTTGTTTGTATTGCTGTCTTTTTGCTGAACTTCTTGTCTGGCTGCCCCTTTGTGAGCTTTCAAGACAAGGTCTATCTTGGGTTTCTTGATAAGCTGCATGATTTCTTACGACCTTTAGGATGGATCGGAGCTAAATCTTCGATTGGATTTTGGGGCCAATTCCGGGTTGGATCAGGGTTGAGTCCTGGCTTGGTTCTGACTGGCTCGAGTGAGGATTTTGGGTTAATCCTCGATTGGGTTCCGAGTATTCGAGGCTGGACTATGGGTTGAATTCGGAAAGACCCCTATTGGATCGCAGGTAGGTTTGGGTTGGATCTAGAGGGTAAAAACCGTGGATCACAGGTTGGGTTTTGGGTTGAATCCGATAGAACCCCTGTTGGATCACAGGTGGGTTTGGTTGGATCTAAGAGGGTAAAACCTCGTGGATCACAGGTTGGATTTTGGTTTTGATCCCGGGTAGGATCTCTTTGAATTTTAGAGTGAATCTGGGTTAGATTCAGATTGGGTTATGGAAGGCAGGTCTGGGTTTTACCTACCTTGTGTAGAATATTGATGCGCTTCGGATTCAACAGGGATTTTAGCTGCATTTTGAAGCTGGGAGTATGTTTTTGCACTCTTAGATATGCTTACGAAACTCGTAGAACCTTTTTCCTTTTTAACTCCACAAGTTCGTAGTCGATTTAACTGTTTCAGTAGTGACAAAGCAAATTCCTGACTATGCAGTTTTTCTGAAACCTGAAGAAGGATAAACTCATTGAATATTTTTTAAAGCTCCCCCCAGATTTCTATGGAGTACCACCTCGACTTGATATAAAAGCTTTACGGAATCATTCCGGACTTATCATAATGAGGTTAGATAGCTTCCTGAAAAACTGATTTGAGACTTCCTCTGTCAGGGATCTGGCTTGATATTGGCATTCAGCTTTTAACTATCAGCTTTTAACTATCAGCTTTTAACTAACCTGATGCGGTTCTAGGGCAATCAAAAGCCTAGAATTCTGGAAATAACCTTAAAAAGGGTTTGAATAACCTGAAATTCCTATTTACCCATTCAGGATAATCCCAATTTCCTTCATTCGTTGAGGAGTGGCCTGATGCAGAGGAGTTTTTGCTTATACAATCATGTGCATGCGGGGCAGAGGAGCCATTTTCGGAGGTAAGGATAAATTGAACAGAAACTTCAAAATATCGTTATCACATTATAATCATTTTTATAATTTCTCCGAAAATTATTCATATGACCCATGAGGGTATTGTAATATAATTCTCATATAAATATTTTGCTTATCAATAATAGAAGGATAAAATTTCATCAATAAAAAGTAAATAAGAGTTTATAATAGTCTTTAATTTACCCTTAAATGGAGTATAAAAAAGGAAAATGAGGGCTTAAAACCTTCATTTTGCTATTTAATTTAATTTAATTTAATTTAATTTAATTTAATTTGACTATTTACTTCTATTGATTCAGTTTCTGTTTTTTTGATTTAATTTGAGTTAAATAACTCTATAAAAGCTCATTCAAAAGCTCACTGAGAAACTCCCAATTATAATTTGAATGAAACTTTTAAACTGGGGCTGAAGTAATTTATAGAATAAAATTTTAATAAATTAAAAATTAGCTTAAAAATTCAAGACATTCACTTAAAAATAGAAAAGTAGTTGTAATAGCGAACCGGTTAATAAGAAATTCCTGAACTGGGATGAAAAATAAACAAATTAATTTCTATGTGCCTGTGAATATCAGAAAAAAGTATAAGGAAAAGAAAACCGGTTTTGATCTCTTGATTATGGTTTATTACTTGTCCATCCTCCCTATTTATACAAGAACCTATTATGAATCAGCGTTCGCTTTGTAAAGGCTGCCGTCATAAAAAGAACGAGATGATTGCAAGTATAATAAAGATTATAACGAGCCACTTTGCAATCTCCATTGAAAAACCGGCAACTCCCCGCGCGCCCAGTATATATGCGATCAATGCCAATATTAGAAAGGCTACAGCAAGTCCTATCAAATCCGGTATATTTCACTCCCCCAGTGAGTATTTAGCTAATAAATTAATTATTAGATTAAAGGTATTTATAATTTGACTGTCAAATTAAGTCGCTTTGTTATAAATGGAGATCTTTTTTTAATTGAAATCACTCCTTTTAAGATTACATATACGTATTCTAAATCCTTCCTGTTTATTACAATTAAACGGCATCGAGTTCTGTAATCAGACACAGAAATGAAATTAAGCAAAGGTAATTGAATAAATATCAGGATCTAATACTTCATGAAAACACACTATATACCTTACTGTTAAAATAAAACAATTGGGTATTATACAAATATATAAAATGAAGATAAAGAAATGTATAGAAAGATAAAATAAGAAAATAAATGCAGAAGTAGACAAGGTAAGATAAAGGAAAAGAAAGGAAAAGAAAGGAAGATTCAGGAAGTATAAAAAGAAAATTGAAAGAGTTTACATGACAGATAAGATTATGAAACAATCCTTCTGGCTTCGATATAATATCTCTTCTCATTTTCCTTTCCAAGGGAAAAGGATTTCCTTGGGAGAACTCCCTTCTTTTTAATAAGAGGAAAGAAGTTGCTCTTTTTTAATGGGGGAAGGAAGAAACCAACATTACCCTGTTTTTTTCCAAGTTTTTCCACGACTTCAGGATCATGTTCATATTCAATTGAATAACTGTCAATTATCTCATCAAGGGTCTCGACCTCAAGATCGTACACAGGATTATCAAAAACCAGCACACCAGATCTATCTTTTGTAGTAAACCCTATTGAATGTCCTGCAAACGGAAAATCGGCATTTAAAGGACAGCCCTTAATTTCTTCGATCCTTGCATTGAATCTTTTAAGTAGCTCTTCGGGCTCAATTCCACTGACAACTCTGTGAATCGGCTCAAAGGAAAGCCCAGGATCATGAACATTTACAAGCTCAACCATTGCGTACCTTGCAGGATGATCGGCCTGTACGGTCCCTTTTATCTGTTCCCAGAAACTCTTTGCAGCAGCAAGGCTGTGATTTCCATCTCCAACAAGAAGGGGTCCAAGACTAAGGATCTTCTCCGAAATTTCTTTAATTACCTTTTCATTATTGATCCTGTAACCCGTAATATGGCCACCCTTTTCCATCAGATCAAAATCATAAACTTTATCATCTTCACAAACGGAATCATCCAGATTTCTTGTAACTGAGAAACAGGGATCATCGTATAATACTAAGATGTGAGAAAGTTCCAGTTCCGCATTTTCCCTTATCCTCACTCTTGCTGGAAGCCTTTCTTTAATAGTGCCTTCTGTTGGCTTAATAATCGAGTCGGACCCGTTGAACTGATACTCTTCCAGATCAACTGCCACCACAAGCCCTATTCTTTCCTTACCTGAGACCAAACGTCTTACAAGAATAAAGCAGGGGCCATGGTCAATAAGAACTTTTTTGTAATCACTTAGAGATTTATGAATCTTACTTATTCTATTCTCATCTAAAGGAAGATATATTTCCGGACAAATTAGATTTAACGTAGAAGGAGCATTTCCAACAAATTCTTCAACTCTTTTCCAGTATTCCAGATCCTGAGTGTGCTGATCACAGGCAATCACTGCCCACTTATCCCAATTATCTTTTGGAAGAAGAATGCGAGGAACATGTAAAACCATGGTAAGTTAAAATAAGAGAGAGAATATAAAGATTTCTAAACCCCTTTTCTGAGTGTGCAGCTTAAAGAAAGTTGGGGAAAAAAATAAGCTTATTTTACTATGTCATATCCGGCACTTTTCCATGCAGTCATGCTACCAAGCACATTATATACGCTATTATAGCCATGCTTTTTCAAAATTGAGGCTGCTATACTGGAGCGCTTGGAACTATCGCAATAAATGATTACCGGAGATTTTTTGGGGATGCTGTCCAGATTTTTCTCAAGCTCGCCAATATATATATGTCTAGCTCCTTGAATGTGCCCTTCGTCCCATTCTTTCTTTTTCCTCACATCCAGAAGTGTCATTTCCTCTTTCTTTTCCAGTTTATTCTTCAGATCATGGACAGACATAAAATTAAATCCATCTACGGGTAAGGCTTTCATGTACCAGGCTGCAATTCCACCATTTAAATACCCCGTGACATTGTCATAACCCAAGCGAACCAGATACCTTAAAACGGTTTCAAGCGACTCTTTTTCCTCCAACACGAGGAGTATTGGTTTATCATAGGGAAGCACCCAGCCGGCAAAGGAAGGTATTCCTCCGAGCCAGATACTGTAGGAGTTTCTTATATATGCTCCTCCAAAAGAGTGGGGCATGCGCGTATCCAGGACTATTGCCCCTTTTTCCATTTCTGCTCTGAATTGCAAGGGTGAAAGCAACTTCGGAACTGGCAGACCATGCAGCAGAGTAGGGCCCTCCCGATTGTATTGCTCCATCTTCTCAAAGTAAGGAGGAAATTCGAGCTGCTCTTCAAGTTTGAACTTGATAAATTCTTCCTTGTCGGTTTTCTGCAGAACAGGATTCTGGATACGCTCAAGTCCAAGAGTACTGTAGTCCCGTTTGGCAATCGCTCCGCCGCAAACCGAGCCTGCGCCATGCGCAGGACATAATATAACTCCATCTCCCAGGGGAAGGATTTTGTTAAAAATGCTGTCATAGAGGTTTGATGCCATTCTTTGGGCTTCCTCCGAGCCATAAAGATCAGTTCTTCCCGTATCTCCTACGAATAGGGCATCTCCTGTAAAAACCATTACAGGCTCTTTTCCTGTATAAAGGTCTGTCAAGATATAGGACATACTCTCATCTGTATGGCCCGGAGTATGCAAAGCAGCCAATCTCATTGAGCCAAAATCAAACTTCTGGCCTTCAATTAAATAGTTTCCATATTTGAACTCCACTCCATGACCGTGGTAAATCTCTGCATCTGTAAGCTCCTTCAATTCCAGGGAACCTATTACATAATCCTCATTTCTGTGAGTTTCAAAAATATATTTTATGTTCATACCCTCTCTTCTGGCAAGATCGACATAGATCTGACAGTCTCTTCGAGGGTCAATAACTATGGATTCATTTTCCGAGCCAATAAAATAAGAAAGATGAGCCAGACCTTCCGATTTAATGCGTTCGAATTTCAAGCTAAACCCCTTCCCCAGTTATATTTATGAGAATTCTGTACTATTGCAGGTTTCTCTCTATCTAATTAGAGCCGCATACTTCATATTTCTTATGAAAAATTACATTTTCCAGAAAGCCATTTAGAGTAAAATTCTAATATTAAAATAAAACAGAATAATAATAATAATAATAATAATAATAATAATAATAATAATAATAATAATAATATGAAATTTTAG
>NZ_DAGK01000019.1:26745-26893 GCF_002495725.1 Methanosarcina sp. UBA411 | reverse complement strand
TATATGTATATTGGTCAGTAAAAAAATGGTAAGAGATGCCCATATTTATAATTCATTGTTTCTGCCGCGCCGAAGTGATGAAAAAAGAAATGTTGTTCCATTGTGGTAAATTATTCCAGATCTGAGAGCAAGATCCATTAAAACAAGG
>NZ_DAGK01000019.1:11365-26579 GCF_002495725.1 Methanosarcina sp. UBA411 | reverse complement strand
AGCAAGATCCATTAAAACAAGGATTGAAGCCAAGAGCGTGTATCTTTTGGCTTCGCTCGATAACGATTCGCGAGCAAGATTCATTAAAACAAGGATTGAAACATCGATGGGTTGGACGCAAACGCATCCGGGCTAAATTCGCAAGCAAAATCTACTAAGTATAGAGACAAAAGATAGTTACAAAAAAGAAAAAATAAAAGTGCTTCATAATAAAAAGCACTTAATGCTACATATTCTGTTGTATCTTCAATGACCGTAGCAGGAATTAATCGTTATTTCCGCTCCTTAGACCTTATTCTGTAGTTATTCCATCGAACTCGGCTTCATTGGCTTCGGCTTCTTCTTTCGTGGCACGCACAATTCCATCCTTGTGATGTGCCGGCGAATAGATCGTATAGAGCTTCAGCTCTTCCGTCTCTGAAGTGTTTATGACATTGTGCTGAGCACCGGCTGGCACAACTACCGCAACTCCGTCACTCAGTTCGTACTCGTTGCCGTCAATTATGCATTTCCCCTTCCCCTGTTCAAAACGGAAAAACTGGTCGTTTTCCTCATGCACTTCCATCCCGATTTCTTCCCCGGGCTTGAGGCTCATAAGTACCAGCTGGCTATACTTTGAGGTATAGAGTACCTTGCGGAAATTGCCATTCTCCAGAGTGGCTTCTTCAATATTTATAGAAAATCCTTTCATATATTTAAATTTCTAGTTATTTGTATATAAAATTATTTGTGAGCAAACTTTTCTAAATACATACCATGATCAATATTGAGGAAATTAGTTGCTCAGCTTTAACCCAAGTTACTTATTTATATTTTTGAATATAATCATTAAAGCGAGTATAGATGTAAATAATCAGCTTCAGGAGTCTATAAAAGTGTATAATGTTAAGTTAAATGGGAGTAAAAGGCGGCATGAAAGAGACACGTGATATTCCCTCCCTCGAAAAGAAATTAAGAAAATATTACGCATGGATTTTTATAATAGCTTGCTACTCAGTGTTCAATCTGTATATAGACCAGGGATGGCAGCAATCTCTATATCCTACAATTTTTATTTTTGCTCTTATGGAACTCTCCCTTTGCTGGTGCATCAAGAAGACAAATGACACTATTAAAAACGGTGGGATGGATCCCAGTGGACCGTTCAAATTAAAATTTAAAACTCAATCTCAGGCAAGGATCGCATTAATAGGATTTTTCTTGTGTTGAATGCTTTTTTTGCGTATCCCATAATTAATTTTGTGGAACTTTCTAAAAACTATATTTATGGATTGACCGGGTTTGTTGCAAGTGGGTTTCTGATGCTTATAATTTATGTAGATAATGATGGGACTTTCTAGATACTCATTAAAATTATTTCCTATATTTTAGTTAGATCTGAAATACGATAGTCTCCAATTATATCTCAAAAGTTTAATATACCTGTAAATACTATTTTTATATATAAGAATTTATTTTAATGCCGTACATTTTTTTTATGCAAAGTGCAAAAAGTACCTGATTTAATTTTTTTATGATAACTAATATTCAAAACTCATAATTTAAACTCATAGTTTAGTGTTTCTACAAATTTGAAACTCCTGTAAACCTTGTATTTTCAACCTAAAAACGTAGTTTAAAAATCAAAATGATTTAAAAAAGGAAGCGAGGATTTTGGATACACAAGAAATGAAGAATCTAATTAGGAAATTTAATATTTATATTGAAATGAATAAAGATGGTCAGGCTTATTCAGACTTTAAAGAGGGAGTTAATAAAGGCCTGGATATAGCCAAATATACTTTCGAGGATAATTTGGAAAAACTTTCTCTTTCCGTCCCGGACGAGGATCCGGCTGAAAAAATAAGAGACCTGGAGAGCAACTTTAACCAGCTCTTAGATGGCATCGCCCTGTCAAAAAAACCGAACTGTTCAGAGCAGCGTTTGGACGGAGTACATACTGGATTTGAAAGATCTAAAAAAATATTTAAAGAATTCATACAAGAATCATTTCTTCCAGAGAATACATAAAAATTTTCACAGCCGTTATTTAGCTTAAAAGCTCTATTATTTTTTGGATTGAGCTTAGAATTTTTACTGTTATTGAGTGTAATCGTCGCTACAGAAAATAAGGAAGGAATAGAAATCTGGAAGAAGGGTATTCGAAAATCGAAGGAAAGAAACAGGCCAGGTAAGATAAGAAGCTAAGTTTATGGAAGAATCCAGGTAGATTGAAAAGGAACCTTTGAACTCACTCCTGGGAACCCAGAGTGTAGGAATATTACAAATTTGTAAAGTATCGCCAGAACCAGCCCGCTAGTCGAGGAAAAAAGCTAAGTTTGAAGCCTTCTGGAAGATTATCACCTGCGGAAACTGCAACCCTGCCAGGAAAAAACAATCCGAAAAATAAGAATATTCACGAGCAAGAGCCAGTAAAACCAGGATTAAACGAACTTCTTCCGAATCTACCTTGCCGGCTGTAAAGGTACTTAAATAGATTTGAAATCTTTAAAGAGAGATACATACCGAAAATAATAAATAAGGATGTACAATATCGTGCTCTTAATACTATATTGAAGGTAAGAAGGAGCAAGTAAAACGTCGCCGATCGAAATACAAATCTCAATATGCACATTGTTGTTTTTGTCTATATGTTTTACAATTTTGTTCTGCAGCTGTAAGCTTTTTGCCTGGAGATGTTTGAAATATAGTAAAATAGAAGGAAAGAATTAATCTAATTTTTAGATCTGGATAAAACCAGCTTTACCTATTTAATCCTCTAAATTTTTCTTCATTTTATACTTTTTATATTCTTTACATTTTTCTTGATTATCTACGCTTTCTACATTCTCCAATCAAAATGAAGATTTGCACTATTCTGAAAAGCAAGTAGAATAATGTCAAAATGTGCGAGCAAGGGAAATTAAAAAAATATTGAAATTCAGACAAAAATAGATATATAAAATGGAATATATAATTTCCTATGCAATATTTAGATGAATTGGAATTTTTTCAGTCATAAAGGGGGAAGTTATGGACCAGAAAGAAGAACAGACAATATTCGGAGTATGTCCGAACTGCGGAAAACCATTCAGGATAGAATCAACAGGCGGTGGGGAAGAATGGCGGTACTGTGCAGATGTTTGCATAAACCCTGTAGCAATACCAACAGGAGCAAGACTGCAGCCAGATCAGGCTACATTACGCTTCGTAGACGGAAATATGAATGAGTATATGCGGGAAGAATATATCAAAGTTCATGGCATTGATCCTCTGCCCATCTGGAAAGCAATGGAAAAATGGCGTGAAGAGCAGATGAAGAAGTGGAAGATGTAAACTTAATATTTATAAATTTCCCTTTCTATTTTTATCTTAGATTATATTTCACTTCTCTCTGCTTTTTAATTTTTTAAACTTCACTTTTTAGCTTGCATTATATTTTTTATTTAACATAGGCTGTTTCCAAATATTTTCATATTTGCATATGTTGATAGAAAATATCATAAGCTTTCCCTTTACTTTATAATTTTTCTCATCTCTCAATTTTTCAATTCTATTTTCCCAAGTATGCCAAATTATAGAAGGCTTTAGAGACTGCAAAGTGGAATAATCGTTATAAAGTTGTATTACTAACCGGAAGAAAAGAAGAAAGCGCATTCAGATTCTATGAACGAGTTGGATTTGAAAGAGGGGTAGAAGCAGAATCTATGAAAAGTTTGTAATTTAAAAAGAAAAGTTAATCTATTTAAAAGCAAAAATTCCTGAAATTGGAACTGAATAAAGTATAATAAATAGTGTATCAATTAATTATCTGGAAACAAGATTAATTTAAGCAGGGGTCAAGACTTCTTCTATGGCATGAATAGTTTTTTTGTTTTTAAAAATAGGGAGAGGGTAAATTGAAGGAGCAAAAAGCTAAAGATGCAGTCAAAGTATTCAGTAAGCTGATTTAGAGGAATAAAGAGAGACAACCTTATTCAGATTATAAAGAAGGAATAAACTAAGGACTTGAAATAGCTAAGGATACTTTTGAAGAGAATGCGGAAAAATTTGTTTATTTCAATCTAAAGGAAGATCGAAATTCAAAGATAAAGAGCCTACAAGATAGATTTGGCCTTCTTTTAGGCACAATCGTTTTTGAAAAACTACATCATACCGAAGATTACCTAGATGGGATAAGCAAAGGATTCGAGGAATCTAAAAAATTGTTTGCAAAGTTTATAAAAGATTTCGTATAATAGAATTAAAGCTGAATTATTTTCTACTTATTTGGCATAAAAATACTCTCAAATATTTTCACTTATTTGTGCTCACCATTCGAAGAATCTCATGGCCTTTCTAATAATAGTGATCTTTATTTTTTAGTTTGATATAAGGGATTAAGTTGGCACATCAATATTTTGGACTACATCAATATTTTGGACTATACCTACGTTCATAGATTTTCATTTATTGATAATATTCTCCGATTGATACCAAGTTTCATATAATGACATTAAATGCATATAGTAGCGTAAATACTCATTTATTTTCACATATAGGCTCATTTATTGTCATTTAAAGCCACACCCCTTATTTCTAAGAGCTCAGATAATCTATTCAAAGCATATTTTTTTTCGTTTATCATAATTTGCAATTTATTAACCTCGGCTTCTAACTGCGAAATTTCTATTTTTAGCTGTAGTATCTGCTCTTTAATAAGATCATTACTTTGCATCATATCCGCCCAATAACTATGTATTAACCCCTTAATTCAATGATATTGGTTATGTATAAATCGGTATTATGTATAAACCAATTCGTTATCACTTTTTAGATATTCACTTTACTGTATTTGTATTGCCATTATTGTTTTCCTAGTCGTACTCGCGGCAGTTCAAACCATTAATAGAAATTATGGATAAGATCTGGTAAAACAGGAATTGGGATCTCGACATTTCCGTGAAAATTTTTCTAAATATTAAAAAGATTCCTGAAATAGGAAGAGAAATACTTCCTAAACAGGAATAAAAATAAAAAATTTCTTGGCTTTAAAAAAGCTTGATAACATTTAATCAGCCTCATAATGACCAAAACCACTTAATCGGCTGACTGCCGGGCCTGTTAATAAGGATGTAAGCAGCGCCATAATAATCAAAGCCACGAACACTTGGTCGTCGATAAGTCCAGCATCCTTGGCAACGGTAGCAAGTATCATCTCCATAGCACCCCTTGCGTTCATGGCAACGCCTATGACGGCAGACTGCCTCAGTGGTAGTTTACTGATTATCAAACCAAGTGTCACACCGAATATCTTTCCTATACATGCGATTATAAGAACTGCAAGCACAAGAGTTAGGTCAAAAGATGCCACAAAATCCGCTCGCAGCCCAATTGAAACAAAGTAAAGAGGGGCAAAAAAATACATGACAAACTGGTGAATCATTTCATGCGCGTCATCACGCTTTTCCAGACCTTGGGAAAATGCCAGACCTACCAAGAAAGCGCCAAAGACAGCGTGTATCCCAATTGCTTCAGCACAAGCTGCAGCTAATAGAATAAAAACTGTTGTAATTCCGAGGAAAGAACCCGGCCAAGTCAGAGAAAACTCCAACCGTTTTTGAACTTTCTGAGCCAAGGTTCTACCTACCGTGAGCATGAAAGCAAATAGCAAAAATACCAGAACGAAGGTCATGTAAGGAGGGATGTCTAATATGCTCTCAGGTGCGAAATTGCTCAAAATAAAGGCAAATAATGACCATCCTACAAGATCATCGATGGTTGCGGCGCCGGTAATGATCATTCCCATGTCTGTCTTCATCAAATCCAGATCCATAAGAGTTCTAGCAATAACCGGAAGGGCGGATATTGATAGTGCTGTACCCATGAACATTGCGAAAAACATTAATTTACCCTGGAAATGATCTCTCCATATATCCGGGAACAGGAAAATCATCCCGAAACCCAATACAAACGGTATCGCTATGCCCATCAAACTTGCCCAGGCTATGTTAACGCTCCGTTTCTTAACCAAGCTCAGGTTCATCTCCAAGCCTGCTGCAAATAAAAAGAACAACATGCAGATCTGGATAAGGGCATCCCTGCCATAGAAAATGGCCCCTGATTCTGGGAATAACCAGTTATAAGTGCTTGGACTGAGCCATCCCCAGACTGTCGGCCCGAGGATGATACCACCAAAGAGTTCTCCAAGGACTGCAGGAAGGCGAAGCATACGCATTCCTTGTCCGCATAATAGTGCCATAAAGAGCATTACAGCGATCTCTAGGAAAAAGATCATCATATCTATCGGCGCTATAAAAATTCACCTCAATTTTTTACATTTACCCCGGCTATTTTTTAAAATAATGAATACATACTGGAGTTATACGACAATTAGTATAATATTAACTCGTTGATTACAGATAAGGAGTGTTCCCGCTTACTACTATTGATTTTGGGGTAAAATTAGTGTCAATTCAAACATAAAAGGGATATTTATATTTTTCCAGCCTTATATGAAGAATAAGAATAAATATCAAAATAGGATACGTTGATACACAAACATGGAAAAAAACTGCAGACTTTAATAAGTGTATGCTAGGTCTTTTAATCTGCTTATAAGGGCCATAAATCCCAGAAACCAGAAATTTACAGTTCTAAACCACTAAAACCAATTCTGGAATCTGTAAAAATGTAAGTTTCTCGCAGTGAATCCTCTTTTCGCCTGACTCTTTCTTCTTAAAATATATACTTATAGTTTGAAAGTTGAGTTATATATGAGAGAAGGTCAATATAAGACTAGTATAATACTATAGGCAAAAGCTTATAATAATAATTAAATTTGATAATTAATGAGTTTTTATTTTTTGAGTGTGAAGTCTGAATGGACAATGCACATTTGAGAGGGGGTACACTATGTCAGTTAAAATCGAATGGCAAATTTTTGAAGCCGAGACCCGGAGCGACGGCACCTGGAGCTCGAACAGCCCTGCACTTGCGGAGCTGCTCAATGCCATAGCAGGCCCGGATAAGATTAGGGAGCCTGCATCCGATATTGAGGATGCTATGGCCCATCTGGCCATCAGAGGGCTGCCATATTTCAAAATAACCGAGGTCACTTCCAAGAATACCAGGGGGAAAAACATCAATAAAAAGTCTTCAGGAGCTATATACTAAATAAACTCTTACAAGAAAAAATCAATAAAAGCAGTTCATTGGTGTTAAAATATAGCCCGAAGGAAATGTGTTATTTTCGTTGTTTTCATTAGCTTATAGTATTAAAATGGATAAAATATTATAATATTTACATAAAGTTAGTATTTATTAATTTTATTATTTTTACATTATATGTAACCTTTAATTTGGTACGGCGCACTTGTAATACGAGTGTCAATTATATAAGTATCAAAAAGCTGCGAGAGATAGAAAGTTGTTTCCTACTGTTCTCTGAGTTTATACTATCGAGCCCGACAAGATCAGTTTTTTTTGGCAAAAAAGCTGAGAAGCCCTTTGTGCCGTTCTTTACAAGAGAAGAGACTGCATATAAGATTGCTTGGAGCAAGGTTAAGAAAGTATACGAGAAGAATTCCAAAGGAAACTGGGCAAAACGAGATTGAGTTTTTGATTTCGATGTTTTACTTATTCATCTTTTAGATTTAAATGGATGCTTTTTCCTATATCAGCGAAATAGTCAGCTTGAAGATAACCTATGATGCTGCTTGATTGATAGAAGCTGAAATTAAGGCAATATAAACGAAGATATAAGCAAGATCAGGGATATGAAACATTTTATATATCTAAACAAAGTATATAATATATGGTGGGAAGTGTAGAAATGAGCATACTATCCTTTATAATGAGAAGTAAATGCGAATATCGCACTTCATGCCCTAATTTTCAAAAGGATGGGAAATATTGTGAAGGATTGGATTACTGTAAGTGTGGGCTTTTTTTGAAAAAGAAAAGAAGAATTTAAAAGTTTTAAGTTTCATTCTTGAAGTACAAACTCTCCATCATAATCAAATAATTTTAAAAATGTAAATTTACAGAGCTTTCAGCTTATAGTATGGATTTATAAGCAACTGTTACAAATTATAGCTCACAAGACCGCACTTATAAATTTATTTAACAATAAGATAGCTTACAAATTTATACCTTGTATGTTTTATAGCATAAACCTGCAGATATAAATTAAGACCTTGTTTATGTGTATGTATTTATTCATATTGATCTAGGAAGTCGACAAAGTGATCAGGACGAAATTTTTCAAGTTATTAAGTCTCCTTTTTCTTATTATATTTGCTTCCGGATGTATAGATCCTACCGCTACTGATGACATTCCCATTTCAGATCTGAACTCCGAAGATCTGGTAGAGAGTTTACAGGAGTTAATACCCGGCAGAATGGATAGCCCTTTGCCTGATGAGACAGGCTTAGGAGAACAAAACAAGACCGAGGAAAATGATAGCACTGCACGCCTGGCTGATTACATTTCTCCTGAGGTACCAGAGATCCCGACTTATACCGAAGAAAAATCAAATGTCGTTTATCCCAAAGAATACAGACGATTATCCCTAAACTTCCAGAGAGGCATCGTGTCAGAAGATGAGAAAATTGCATCTGAAGTTTTCAATATAACCGGAAAGACTTCAGGATACAATATTAAAGACGCCTGTAATGTTTTCGATTACGTGAACCAGCACTGGGAATACCGTTATGAAAAAAACTCGGATTTTTTCTTTAAGGCCTCTCAGACTATAAATGAAGGTTATAAAGGGGATTGTGACGACTACTCCATAGTCATGTCTGCCCTTTTAAAAAATATGGGGTTCAATACAAGAGTCGTAACTGCAACAAATGAGACTTACGGGCACGCCTATCCCGAACTTTACATAGGAAATAACCAGGAAACTTTATCTGAAATTCTCGGGTATGTACAGAGCAGATATTACTATGCCGAAAATATCTGGTATTCAAATCGAGAGCTTGAAGACGGCGAGATTCAATACTGGCTGAACTTTGACTGGAGTGGATCAAACGGATACAGGCATCCTGGAGGCGTATATTTTGAAGGAGTGGAAGTAATTTACTATCCTACTGGATTGATCGAATTCTGAGACAGGAGGTAAACCTGAAATTATCCTTCAGGATTTATCCTCTGTGCATAAAAATGGATTTTCTCTTTGCAGTGACTAAGAAAATAAGAAATGGAAAAAAGTACATTTAATTCTTTTATTTCTATTACAAAAACGAGTATTGAAAGTTCATTTTTATGATTAAATTTATATGGGCTTATATCTACTTTCTTTTAATAAAAGGTAACTCAGGTCTATATACTGAAAAATGGTTATTAAGATGGGGGGATTTAATGGAAATGATCGATTACAGCGAGCTCAGTAGAGGAGACAGAGTACGGGCTAATACGCCTCCTGAGATTAACCAGGCAATCGATACAGAGATAGCTGCAATGGTCAGGTTTTATGCGAGTAAGACTGATTATGAAATAAGCAAAAGAATTGAAGAACTTGATATGGAGTGGGATATCGGACGTTATATTGAAGTCCGTGCATCTATGATTTCTTTAGTAGGGTTGGTACTTGGCTTAAAAAAAAGTAGAATATGGTTCATTTTACCTGCAATAGCTTCAACCTTTATGCTTCAGTACGCCATACAGGGCTGGTGCCCTCCCGTATCTATACTCAGGAGATTTGGCATTCGAACGAGGCAGGAAATAGATTTAGAAAAATACGCACTTAAAGCTTTGCGTGGGGATTTTGACGAGATATCGTCAACTGATAAAAATACGGATCGCGCAAAGAAAGCTTTCAATGAAAGTAAATGTGTTTAAGATAGATCACATAACTTAAAGTTTATTTTTGATATTCAAAAAGGTTAATTTTTAATTTACATATTTTTGCAATTAAGTATTTCGATATTTATGATATCAATCTGCCTTCTTGTGACTATCTGATGATATAAATTATAACTATTTAAGGGCACATATTTGGGATTATGTCACATGTTAGGGATTATATCACTATTTGGAATATAATTCTCACCTAAAAAGTGAAAAAATTAGGTAGCGTGGAAACATGAGAAAGCTTGTATATGTAAGGATTGTCCACACCTCTGCAGATATGGGATCTTTAGGTGAAGAACTAATACAGGAGACTATTTCTAAAATTGGCAGAGAAAAATGGGAAGAAAATAAGAGGCTTATCGAAAAATTCTGGGAGGAACTTGAAAAGGAAATTTTTCAACTCAATTTGGATCTTGAGCATACTATAATTTATCAAGACGGCTTACCATGTGGAGGGGAAATAGGGATGAAAATTGTTCACAATACAGCAGATCTTGGAAGTAAAAATTATCAGATTATCGAAAAAATGGTAGCAAAGGGAGCCAAGATCACTGCCACTGAGAATCCCGAGCTTCTGATTGAAGAACGTAATCTATTGCTTGAGATTTTAAAGGATTCTTCCACGAAAGAAAAAGAAGAGGCAAAAATGAAATACATTGCAAAAAAAGAATTTTTACTTGAACAAAGAGATGCATACATAGCTTCAAGGATAAACAAGACCCTGGATAATGAACAAACCGGGATATTATTCATAGGAGCTGAGCACAACGTGATTTCAAAATTGGATGACGACATAGAAGTTCTTGATCTGGTAAAGCATTGAAATACCTTGCTGGTCTGTTAAAACCAGAGCGTCTTTTTCAGCCTCTTAATTATGAGATCTGGCTGTGCCCCGGATATTCCTTTTCTAATTTTGTTCTTAGATATTATTTATATAAATACAGATCGTAATTTAATTATGCCAAACGATATTTATTTTTAATCTAAGGGGGATTTGAAACGAGTACGGGAGTAAGGAATCTTGACAATAGTATCGACTTGACCAATATATGGCTCAGGGATATTCTGAGCCAATTAAGATGGCAGAGTAAAGAAAGTGCATATCAAGCACTGAGGGGTACACTGCATGCAATAAGAGACAGGCTACCGGCAGAAGAAGCGGTTGATCTCGCGGCACAGTTGCCCCTTCTAGTTAAAGGGATGTATTATGACGGCTGGACTCTCAGAGATAAACCAGAGAAGTTTAAGAAAGAGGAGTTTGCAAGAAGGGTGCATGCTCAGTTTGAGTTCGATGACAATGTAAACCCGGCTGAAGTAATTCGGGCTGTTCTGCGGGTTATGTACAGGCACATGAGTGAAGGGGAACTTCGGGATGTAAAATTCAATATGCCAAAAGAGATTCAGGAGTGGTTCCCTGAAGAGCTTGCGCCGAAAGGATGAAAACGCGTGTATTTAAACTGAAATTTTCTCAGGAATCCCTTAACCTTTTTATCTATTTAGGGTTTCTCTTCTTCCTTCTCTTTCTTGTAAAAATGTCTTTCTTCAGATCCTTATAAACGTTCCCTTGCTATTGTTTATTCAGAAAGTTAAATTTCCTTATGGATGAGAAAAGCCGTATATATCAACCACCTGCTAATGCCCAACCAAGAAGAAATAGACCTGATAGAATTTTAGTTCATTCTCAGTCTTTGGGACTATATGTAATTAGTCTTGCTGAGTTCATTATCACTGGAATTGATGAGAGTTCGTGTAGTAATGCTCCTGTTACGGGTGTAAGTATGCCCGGTATAGTCAATATAACTGCCATTGAGAGCACGCTAAGCGAGAATACAACGTTTTGCCAGATCGTACTTATTGCCTTCTTGGATACGCTTATAAGATATGGAATTTTTAAAAGGTCATCGGATAATAGTCCAACTTCTGCTGTTTCTATTGCCACATCTGTTCCTGTAAGTCCCATGGCTATTCCTACATCAGCCGTGACAAGGGCCGGACCATCATTAACACCATCGCCTACGAAGATAATTTTATGGCCTTCAAGCTGTAGACGTTTTACGATTTCGACTTTTTCCTGGGGCATTACTTCAGCATATACCTCATTTATATCAAGAGTTTTAGCTGTCTGTTTCGCAACTACTTTGCTGTCACCTGTGATCATTATTGTCTTTATTCCGAGTCTATGAAGATTCATTACAGACTTTTTTGACTCCGGCCTAATTTTATCCTCAAACGTTAGCAACCCGGCGATTTCATAATCAATTCCTATCATGACTACATTATGACCCGTTTGAGATTGTTTTGTAATGCTTTCTTCAACTTCATTAGAGATTGATACATTAAATTCAGATGCTTGTTTTAGACGGCCTACAAAAATGCTTTTTCCGTTGGTTTTAACCCTTATGCCTGTTCCTGATATGGATTCAAATGATTCTGGATCCGGGACTAATAATCCCTTCTCTTCCGCAGCTTTGACAACAGCTTTTCCAAGCGGATGCTCACTGAATTTCTCTGCGATGGCAGCCAGTAACAATAAGTCTTCATCTTTATTGTTATTCAATGCTATGATACTGGCAAGTTTTGGTTCACCGTGGGTAAGTGTACCCGTCTTATCAAAAATAACGGTATCTATCTTGGCCATAGATTCTATCGTAGCTCCTTTTTTAATAAGATTACCTCTTAACGCTGCGTTACCAACCGAAGCCACCAGTGCTGTAGGCGTAGCAAGTACCATCACACATGGACAAAATACGATAAGCATAGTTATTGCTCGTGTCAGATCCCCACTCCACCACCAGAGCAAGCCGCCTAAGATAATTGCAGTAGGGGTGTAAAATTTAGCATGTTTGTTCAGGAGTCTTTCTACGTTTGGTTTCTGAGTCTGTGCTTCCTCAATCAAACGATGGATTTGTCCAAGAGTCGTTTCGCTTCCAACTTTAGTGGCCAATATTTCCATTGCACCTACTTCATTAAGAGTGCCTGCAAAAACAGTATCTTTTTCCTGTTTATCGATTGGCAGACTTTCGCCGGTAATAGCAGCCTGATTTACTGAAGCAGTGCCTGAAAGAACAGTTCCATCAACAGCAATACGTTCTCCTGACTTGACCAAGATAATATCCCCTACTTTAACTTCCTCAAGAGACACTATAATATCATGTCCGTCACGCCTGACTGTGACTCTATCAGGCAATAGTTTCGCCAGAGATTCAAGCGCCTTTCCTGCCCTCGCAGAAACAAGCTCCTCCAGCATACCCCCAAGAAGCAAAAGTACGGCTACGACTGCAGCAGCTGAATACTGCCCGATAGCAATAGCAGCAATTGTTGCGATAGTAACCGGGATATCAGCAGTAAAGTCCCTTTCTTTAATCCCCTGGTAGGCAGACCACCATATAAACGATGATCCAACCAGTGCAGATGATAGATATAACCAGTTACCTTCATCCGTGCTATTTCCTTCTGACAGCATGTTTTGTGGATAAGCAGCTATCGCTATTATAAGCAAGACCCCGCTTGCCACAGTAAACAATGTTCCGGGATCAAGTAAAAAATCCTGATAACGAACTGCCAGATTACGGATGCTGCTCCAAAAGTCTCTAGTATGACTATAAGTGTTGTCCGTCATGTTATCTACCCAAATAAAAACAAAATTTTAGATGTTAAAATCTATAAATATTAATAACATAAAACTATTACGATTTAATACGAAATAATAAAATTTGATTTAATTGTAAGAAACTAAAGTTGCGCTGGCGAGAATATATCCAAAGCGCCTCTGGGAATTCGACTGAAATAACAACTTTAGCTCCAGGGCAAATGGCGCGTATCAAAATTGAAAACAAAAAACCTGAAGTCAACCAGATAAATGTAGACAGTTACATTATAAATTTGATATAACTATGGGTTATGCCCAGATCTACCAAAACTTTCTCCCGTTGTTACTTTCTCAAAAGGATTATATCATATAAATCCTAACTATGTTAAACTCTTCATTATTACAAATCCGAACGATTGTGTTAAGCCTGAACAGACAAGATTGAGGTTTTAAAAATGACAGAAAAACTCGGAATTCTGGCCATAGGCCATGGAAGTAAGCTGCCTTACAATAAGGAAGTAGTTACCCAGATCGCAGATTATATCGCACAGAAGCACTCTGACATTGTTGTAAGAGCCGGCTTTATGGAAAATAGTGAGCCAACCCTTGAAGAAGCAATTGAAGGCTTTTCTGGTACTGGAGTGACAAAAATTGCAGCAGTACCTGTTTTCCTGGCTTCTGGAGTTCATATCACAAAAGATATCCCCGAGATCCTGAGCCTTGATGAAAAGGGCTGTGGCACCCTGGAGATTGATGGAAAAACAGTCTCTCTGTGCTATGCAAAGCCTCTTGGGGCCGATGAACTTATCGCTGACCTTGTGTTCAAAAGGGCTCAGGAAGCCCTTTAAATTTATACATAGGGTCCGGTTTTATCATGGACCTATACAGAAAGAAGCTTGCCGTACTCGATTTGACTCACGGCGGCATTCCTATTGCGAAATGTCTTGCAGCTGCTGGAAGCGAAGTAACCGGAATAGATGTCTATAGGACAGTGGAGCCTGGAACACTTCTTGAACTTGAAGAGAAATACAGGATACACTGTTCAAAAACTTCTCTTCCTGTCTCTGGATTCGATATTCTGGTAGCACCTGTGCACCTTGATTCTACCTATCCGATGCTTGTAGAAGCTAGGACGCAGGGAAAAAAAATCCTCTCGCACCACGAAATTGTCGGAGAAATCCTCAAAGGCGACTCAAGACTATCCGACATAAAGAAGGTTGAGGTTACAGGCGTAAAAGCAAAAACGAGTACTGCATCCCTCCTTGCGGATATGCTCTCCAGGCAGTTTGAAGTAGTGCTGCACACTTCACGGGGGCTCGAGTACTGGAAAGCGGGTACCTCTTCCCTTATTTACAGAGGCCTGAGCATAACTCCCGGAAGCATTCTGGTTGCAGTTGAGAAAGCTTTCAAGGCCGGGTTCAGACCAAATTTTTTTGTCTTTGAGATCTCAATAGGGGGCACAGGCACTGCTGATTTAGGGATTCTTACAACCCTTTCGCCGGACTATGGGATTGCAAACAATAAGGCCCTTGCAAGCGAAGCAAAACTCCAACTTATCAGGCACGCAGAACCTGGAAGTACCCTTCTCATTAATGCAGGAGCCGAAAAAGCCCTCAAAGCTGCAAAAACTACTGAGACTAAAGTTCTTACCTTCAAAGATCCGTTCATTGCTGAACTTCCCATAACCCCAGACCAGGTAGCCGACTTTGTGCTGGAAACCGGACTCAAGCCTGAAGCACTAGCAGTCTCTTCAGAGTTGGAAATGCTCTCAAGCCCATCAGGGTTATCAGAGTCAGCCAATCTATCAG
>NZ_DAGK01000019.1:0-11170 GCF_002495725.1 Methanosarcina sp. UBA411 | reverse complement strand
AGATTCATCAAAGTCAGCAGGCTCACCCGAGCTCCACGCTCCTCCGACGTCCTCAGATTCTGGTATTTGCTTCATACACAGGGGAAAAGAAATATTTTCAGCTTCCTTGCGACCAGGGTATAATATTTCAGCTTACAGGACTGCCTTTGTTGCGGCATCGGCAGCTGCCCTCGAACTTGGAATTGGCCCTGAAGCTGTTATATCGGTAATTGAAGAATTCAAGGGGCTTTCAGGCAGGATGCAGGAAAGGGAAATGAACGGCATCTCCCTTATAGATAACTCTAACTCCGGCATGGATATCCTCTCAGCCGAAAAAGCCCTTGAGCATGCTCTCCTTAAGAAAAAGGACGAAAAAAAGGAAGGCATCATCCTCGTGCTGGGAGAAGAAGCTTCTCAAGTCTGTGAAGGATTACCCCCTGAACTCGTGCAGTGCTTTGTAGAAAAGTTCGGAAGAAAATGCAGGCAGGTCATTCTAGTAGGAGAACGGATGAAGGCAGTAGCTGGCGAAAACATATCTTATGCACAGGATCTTCCGGAAGGACTCTCAAAAGCCTTGGGATTTGCAGAAGACGAAGATATAATACTCTCTTCGGTAAAATGCTTCCGTTAAGAATTCCGTTTATGGAGGATTTTCACTGAGGAATTATTGAGAAACTATTCTCCGATGTGACCATATAAATTGGACATAAACTAGGGTCAGGCTGCAGGCGTTTTGCCGAAATTTTGATGATAGAGTTTTATACAGGCTCTTCCAATCTGTACTCGTTTCCATTACTCGTATAAAGTTCAACTGATCGTGTTTCACAACCCCGTTTGTGGTACAGGAAGTAATCCAAATTCCGTAGGGTACATTAACTTTCAGAAGGAAATGCATTATTTCAGAAGGAAATGCATTATTATTCTTATCAGCACCAATTATCTGAAAAAGAGGATTTTTCATGGCTGGAAAAGAGATTTCAATTATTCATCCCCGTCCAAGTTCCATAGTAGCGGCTCTTTACACTCTGAGAGACTTAAATGTCGATGTCGCTATCCTGCACGGGCCTCCAGGATGTTCCTTTAAACATGCAAGGCTGCTCGAAGAAGATGGTATACATGTCGTTACCACAGGCCTTGATGAGAACGGTTTCGTTTTCGGAGGGCATGACAGGCTTGTACAACTTATTAACAAATCCGTGGAACTCTTTAACCCTAAAGTTATCGGGGTTGTAGGAACCTGCGCCAGCATGATTATCGGGGAAGAAATGCACGAAGCCGTGCTCGAGGCAAATCCAGATGTCCCTGTAATCGAAGTTGAGGTGCACGCAGGCTATCACAATAATACAAAAGGAGTGCTCTTTGCCCTGGAATCCGCACTCGATGCAGGGATTATTGACCATAAAGAATTCGAGCGTCAGGAATACCTCCTTGCAAAAGCCACAGATGTGGAAAAAAGGTTTGGGGCTGCTAGCCGGGAATACCTTGCCCCCTCCCGCGGGGATGTCAAATATAAAGCTGCAAAGCGTGTGATTCAACTCCTCAAGGAAGGCAAGAAAGGCCTTGTCATCATGAATGCCAAAAAAGAAACCGGCTATATGTTTGCAGACATTACCCTTGCAGTCAATGAAGTTGCAGCAGCTCTCGGGAAAAAAGAAAACCTTATCAACATGGCAAATATCGACCCAAAGCTCGGGCTTCCCAGAGTAAGGCAGCATGCCGAGTATATAATGAGAGACCTCAAAGCACACGGGGTTGAGGTGCATGAAATTATTGGCGGTATGGATGAGTACCCGATTGCAGGCGAAAAGGTAAGCGAATTAATAAAGGAAAAATACAGTGATTTTGATTTTGCGGTCATTACGGGTGTTCCGCACGCAATCCCTATGGAGCACATAAGGAACATGGAGCTGATTTCGGTTACTAACGGCCCGAGACAGGTCCTGCCCTTAAAGGAAATGGGGCATGAGTATGTGCTAGTAGAAATTGACCTCCACCCAAAAACGCTGGGAGTCAGTGAGATTGTAGAATCCGAGTTTGGGGCTACCTTAAGGGAAGTTGCAAAGGAAGCCTGAACAAGAAGAGCCAGGATAAAGAACCAGAAAAAAATCAGGAGGAAAATCCTTTGAAAAACCAGAAGGTCATAGCGATCTACGGAAAAGGCGGCATAGGCAAATCGAGTACGGCTTCAAACGTTGCCGCCGCTTGCGCCGAGGCAGGAAAGAAGGTCATGATCATAGGCTGCGATCCTAAAAGTGACTCATCAATCACCCTGCTTGGAGGCAGGAGAATTCCAACCATTCTCGACCTCCTGCGTGAGGGTGTGGATGTAAAAGAAGAGGATGTAGTCTTTGAAGGATACGCAGGAGTCAAATGCGTAGAAGCCGGCGGCCCCGAGCCCGGCATAGGGTGTGCAGGGCGAGGAATTATTGTTGCCATCCAGAAACTGAAAAGCATTTCAGGAGAGCTCTTAAAAGAGCAAGATTTGATCATTTACGACGTGCCCGGAGACATAGTCTGCGGAGGGTTTGTTGCCCCTGTCAGGAAAGGGTTTGTAAATGAGGCTTACGTCCTGACCTCAGGTGAGTACATGCCCCTTTATGCAGCAAATAATATCTGCAAAGGCCTGTCGAAGATAGGAATGCCGCTTAGCGGGGTAATCTGCAATTCCAGAAATGCGAGCAGGGAAGAGGAAATCGTCTCGAAGTTTTCGGAAGAGATAGGCAGCCAGCTTATGGCTTTTATCCCTAAGAGACAGGCAGTTCAGGATTGTGAAAGGGAAGGTTACTCGGTAATGGAAAAAGCTCCCGAGTCAGATATTGCAGATATATATCGCAAGCTTGGGAAAACAATTCTTGAAAACGAAAAAAGAGTTACAGCCGATTCCCTGAGCGATGAGCGGCTGAGGGAATTGACAAAATAAACCAGAGCGACAAAGGTCGACGAAATTTCCGTTAAGAAGTGCAAAAGTAGTTAACTACTAGCCGTCGTGCAAAACAAATCAGGGGTATCGAAAAATGCTTAATGACAGGCAACCCATTACAGGGATTCCAAGGGTTCTCATTTCCGCAGACCGTTCCTCTTCAGGCAAGACTACAATCTCTATGGGCCTGATGGCTGCTCTGGTTTCAAGGGGATACAAAGTCCAGCCCTTTAAGGTCGCCCTGGACTATATAGATCCGAGTTACCATACTGAAATAACTGGCAGGTTCTGCCGGAACCTTGACAGCTACCTTATGGATGAGAATGGGATTCTGGATGTCTATACCCATGCCTGCGAGGCCGGCGAAAAGGCTGATATTGCAATTATAGAAGGGGTTCGCGGGCTTTACGAAGGTTTTGAAAGCTTAAGCGACCTTGGAAGCACTGCCCAGATCGCAAAGATCCTTAATTGCCCTGTAATTTTTGTAATCAATGCACGGAGCATTACCCGTTCAAGTGCTGCCCTTGTCAACGGATACAAGAACTTCGATCCTGATGTTGAAATTGCAGGCGTTATTCTTAATAACATAGGAAGCCGCCGCCATGCCGAAAAAGCAAAGGAAGCAATCGAGTATTACACTGGCATTCCGGCAATAGGAATAATTCCAAGAGATCCCTCGATGCAGATCTCCATGCGCCATCTCGGACTTATGCCAGCTCTTGAAGGCCGAAGGCGGTTTGGAGATGGAAACTTTGAAGCCCGCCTTCACGGTATCAAGGAAATCATCAATAAAGGAATTGATGTGGACCGCTTCCTGGAAATTGCAAAAAGTGCAAAGCCCCTGAAAAGTCCTGAAAATAGTATTTTTTCTTCGGTTTCCGATTCCAGAGCATCCAGACCAAAGATAGGGGTAGCCTTGGATGAGGCTTTCAACTTTTACTATCGCGATAACATCGATCTTCTAAAACTTGCAGGTGCAGAAATCGTTTACTTCAGCCCTGTTAAAGACCCAACCCTTCCTGAGGTTGATGGGCTCTATATAGGGGGCGGTTATCCCGAACTCTTTGCAGCCGAACTTGAAGCTAACGAGTCCATGCGCCAGGATATAAAAAAGGCGTCTGCTGCAGACATGCCTATTTATGCCGAGTGCGGGGGGCTTATGTACCTTACGGAAAAAATAAGCACAGGCATCCCCGGAAAAGGCACCTATCATGATGCCTCAATGCCGGCATCCACATACTCAATGGTTGGGGCGCTCCCAGGGCATACCATTATGGGCCAGACAAGAGTAGTCAGTTACAATATTGGAACCCTTAATAAGGACTGCATTCTCGGGAAAAAAGGCAACAGCTTCAAGGGACACGAATTCCACCATTCCGAGATAAGGGAAATTCCTGAAAACGCTGAATTTGCAATAACCCTGTCAAGGGGAACAGGCATAAAGAATGACATGGACGGGCTGATTTCTGGAAATACCCTTGGCTCTTATGCCCACCTGCACGGAGTTGCATATAGGGAGCTTGCGAGCTCACTTGTAGAGGCTGCAAGAAAGTTTCGTGAATCCAGGCTTATTCCGTGATGCGTGCATTCCGTGACATCTCCAGGCTTCGTCAACAACGTCTACAAGTCCTGCCCCTTCTATATGCCGGTCGAAAAAGCAATATTATATTAATCGATTATAACAAGATTAGATTACAGCAGATTAGATTACAATAAACTGGATTACAACAAACTTGATAATAACAAATTATGTAATTAGACTCCAGATTAAGAGAAATTACGCTATAATAAATTAGACTGCAGCAAACCAGACAGGTAAAGAACTTATTTTCATTTCATTTTCTTTTCAGGTGAATCTATTGAAAACACAACTTAAAGGAGACCGGGTCCTTGCCGGAAAGGAAGCGGTAGCCGAACTTTATAAAACTGGGTACTTCGGGCGTCCTAAAGGTGAAGGACTTGAACTCTCACTTGTAGAAGCTGCTTTTCTTCTATCCAGAGGAAAGCTCGATATCGAACTCGAAGGTATACTGCTCGATTTTAGAGCCTTTTTCGAACAGGCTTCTTTGAGACAGCCGAATTTTGAGCTGAAATATATAGTTTATAAGGATCTTAAAGAGAGAGGGTATTATGTCCAGCCGTCAGCTGCTGATTTCCGGGTGTATCCCAGAGGCAGCCACCCTGGCAAAAGTGCGGCAAATATTTTTGTCCACGTCCAGTCGGAAAGGCAGCTCCTTTCTGTAAAACTCCTTCAGGACTCGGTTGCCTCGGCAGAGAATGTGCATAAACAGTTCATCCTTGCTGTGGTGGATGAAGAAAGTGACCTTACTTTCTATGAAGTTAAAACCGTAGTTCCTAAAGGTGGAATGCCTGAGCCGTATCCTGCCGTCAAAACCGATGCAACTTTCCTGGAAGACAGAGTAATAGTCTGGGATGCTCAGGCTTCGGAAACTCTCTATTCCAAGGGCTTTTACGGGAAAATGCTGGACTCCGAAAGGCTTCAGCTTTCCCTGGTAGAATCCCTTTACCTCTTTTCCACAGGCGTAATAACGGTTCGGGACAGGAAAGGTAAAGTGTTTTCGTTCGAAGAGTTTATCGAAAAAGCCTCGGAGATTGAAAGCTCCTTCCTGAGAAAGTACAATGCATATAAAAATCTCAGGGATTCGGGGCATGTGGTCAAAACCGGTTTTAAATTCGGGACGAATTTCAGGGTATACCGAAAGGTAGAGTCAATAGAAAAAATTCCGCATTCGGAATACCTTGTAAACGCCATTCCTGCAGATTTCGAGTTCAGGCTTTCGGTTATGTCCGGAGCGATCAGGCTTGCAAACAGTGTTAGGAAAACAATGCTTTTTGCGGTAGAGAAAGGGGAAGAAATCGAATACCTGGATATCAGCCGAACGAAAATGTAAGATTTGGATATGATATTCTAATCTGACATTTTGATATGAGATCAGAATCTGAGATTCTAGTCTGGTATTTTGAGGGGATTTTTCCCAGATATTAATCTTTCTTAATTTCATAGCAATCAGAATTTCGTAACAGTCAGATATTCAGCCGAGGGTGAAGTATATGTGGGATATTATTGCAGTAGACATCTCTGGAAGGCACAGGATTAAAGGAGGTTATTATATGGTATGTGCAGCCGCAGCGCTTACGGTTTCGGCTAGCCATATCGAAAAGGTCAAGCAGATCAAAATCCTTCCCCTCTGGCAAAAAAGAGCTCCCCGCTTGCTAGATGTCGTGCAGCTAATCGAAGATACGGCTGACCAGCTTTCCTTTGAAGGTACGATTGTGGCAGAAAAGGGGGATATGTATAATAAACCCATATGGGTGACCGAAAGTATGTTTTCCAGGGCTTTTAAGTATCAGGAATCGATTGCCGAGAGACGGTCAATTGAACTCGTGCACCATATTTCCCTGAGCGCCCGTAATCTACTGATAAAGGAACTTGAAATCGAGGCATGAAAATTTTAGCTGAAAAAAAATCCAGTAACGGATCCAATAACGGGAACAGGGTAATTCTCGTTAAAAGAACAATTCCCAATTCGGACCCTGAAAGTGAAGAATATCTCATTCAGGAACTCCGAGAGCTTACAAAAGCTGCAGGTTACCTGACGGTTGGGGAGCTTAAGCAAACCAGGTATCCCGACTCAAAGTACCAGCTCGGCAGGGGAAAAATTGAGGAACTTGCCGAACTTGTCAGGAGTACGGGTGCAGAGAAAGTGATTTTCTATAACAGGCTCTCTACAACCCAGCTTTTCAATGTCTCGGAAATCTGCAGATGCCAGGTTATAGATAAATTCCAGCTTATCCTTGAAATCTTTGCAAAAAGGGCAACGACTCACCGCTCGAAACTCCAGGTTGAACTGGCAAGATTGAGATACGAGGTACCTAGGGCAAGAGCGGTTGTTTCTCTCCTTAAAAAGGAGGAAAGGGCAGGCTTCATGGGGCTTGGAGACTACGAGGACTCTTATGAACAGGACCTGAAAAAGAGGATTACAAGGATTCAGAATGAACTCGAATCTGCAGAAAAGGATGATGAGTCCCTGCGGGTTTTAAGGCACAGGAAAGGCTTTTCCTTAATTTCCCTTGCAGGATACACAAATGCCGGAAAAAGCACGCTTTTCAACGCTATTGTAAATGAAAGTGTCGAGGCAAAGGATATGCTTTTCACAACGCTTGTGCCCATGACCCGAGCTCTGGACCTTGGAGGACGAAAAGCTCTTTTGACCGATACCGTGGGATTTATAGAGGATCTTCCTCACTGGCTGATTGATGCCTTCAAGTCTACTCTTGATGAAATATTTCTCTCGGATCTTATACTCCTGGTCGTGGATGCAAGCGAAAAACCCGAAACGATCCTGCAGAAACTTTCAACATCTCACGATACTCTCTGGGACCGGATTCAGGGAGTGCCCATCATTACCGTGCTTAACAAGGCCGATCTGGTTGAGGAATCCGAATTTGACGCCATTATGGAACAGATAGGCTATATGGCCCCTAATCCGGTCTTTGTTTCCGCAAAAAAAGGTATCGGCATGACTGCACTAAAAGCCGAGATAATAAAGCACCTACCCCCCTGGTGTTTTTGCTCTCTTTCCCTTCCTAATTCGGAAAAAGGAATGTCAATTCTCTCCTGGTTGTATGAAGAAGGAATCGTACACAGGGTTGAATTCGGAGAGAGGATACTTGTGGATTATGAAGCAAGAACCGAGATAATTAACCGGGTACATGCTCTCCTTGAACCTAAGGAAACCATAAGGGAAGAATGATTTTTATCCAAATTTTAAAAGGACAAAGTCTGGGAACGCGTAACATTCCCAGACTTTTCTGAAGAGTATAAAGCTTTTTGAATATTATAAAAATTACTGGAATATTGACAGAGCATTTTCCAATATCTTTTTATCAGAGAGTTTATCGTATGACCGAAATACAGTTCGTATATTTACGAAAGATATTTATATCCAGAAGTTGTTTGTTTACATGCGAACGGGTGTCTACTGAAGACATCAGACCCTCCTAATATCCTAAACTACACCCTTAAAACCAGATTTTTGCTATGTTTCTGCCCGTTCGCAATTCCTCTAGGATTTTTCTCTCATTTCTAAGAAAATGTTGTTCATGAATAAACAAACATTTTGTATTTCTTAAGCATTGTTATAAAAAATACATGCAGAGTAAATTCCTTTTCAAAATTTATATAAATTCATCTATCATTCACCTGTTAGCATGAAATTCGATCTGCATGTACATTCCGAGTATTCAAAAGACAGCAAATCAAGACACGACGACATCCTTGAAGTCGCACGTAAAAAGGGGCTTGATGGGTTTGCTCTCTGTGATCACGATACTGTGGAAGGCGGGCTTGCCTGTGAAAAAAAGGCTCTGGATCTTGGCCTTGAGCTTACGGTTATTCCAGGCGTGGAGGTTACTTCTTCAAAAGGGCATATCCTTGTTCTTGGAATCAGACAGAATATCGAGCCTTTTTTGAGCCCCGAAGAAACGATCGAGAGAGCTAGGAAACTCGGGGGCACGGTTATTGTTCCTCACCCATTCAAGCGCAGTTCCCATGGAATAGGGAGTTTCGAAGGGCTTGACATTGATGCCGTTGAGGTTTTTAACTCCCGCTGCCTTTTTAATAAAGCCAACCGAAAAGCCACAATAGAGGCAAAGAGACTTGGAATCCCAGGCGTTGCAGGAAGCGATTCCCATATTCCCGAAATGGTAGGCCAAGCATACACCGAAATCGATGCGTCGGAAAATACCCTAAAAGCCGTGCTGGAAGCAATTCGTGAAGGAAAAGTTGCTCCTGCAGGAAAAAATACACCCACGCCCATTATTCTTAAACAGATGTCAGGCAGTGCCAGGCGAAAAATTAAGAAAAAACTGTTTCGTAAAGACTGAAGGAGTCAAAATGAAATTTTAACATTGTCTGGGACTTTAGAGGAATTGCAATTTCCTTACAATTGTTTATTTACGATTGATTAACTGTCAATCCCATTTTAACTTACGGAGTAATTTAACGATCACTACCACAAATATGACAGGTATATTACATTGAGCGCAATCGCTATTATTTCATTGACTCCCATCATTTTACAGCCTCCACTTTATTCTTAATTCCATTTTAACTTAAAAAGCAGCCTCAAAATTAATACTAAGAGTATAAGAGATATAGTACAAGAGATATTATGTTGAACACAATTATTTCAGAGATCCCTATCATCTTATCCTCTCATTTATATCAATTATAAAGTAAAATTATACTGTGTTTAATAATATATTTTTTACTACCATATACTACTTCCTGTGCTTCCTCTTCACTGATATCGGTGGGTAATAGAGTATTATAACCATCGGCCCAACAGCGTTTTTGTGATATTAGGAGATCAAATCCCATTTTTTAATCTATCTAGATTATTATTATTCATTCTTTTCTATAATTAATAAACGTAAGGAGAATTTCTTCTATCCTTCTTATATACCCCCCAGTGATATGAATATAAGTTGAACAGCAATTGAAATCCAGGTTTATTAATCTCAAAGTAGGGCTAATCTAGCCGATGAAGATTAAAAAATTGCTGTGAACGCGATAAATATTCAGAGGTTTAAAACACCAATCGTAGTAAAATGGATGACTAAAAAATCTAGATAAAATTAAACAAAAAATTGGAGGGTAAAGAATGGGAAAACAAATATCTAAAAGAATAAGAAAGACATTAAGTATTCTTCTGTTAGTTCTTTTTGTAGCTTCGATGGCGGCTTCGTCCGTAAGCGCAGCTGCATCTGTAAAATATGAAAAAAACAATGACAGCTATGATCGCGGCTACTGGGAAGGATACTTAAAAGGGTACAGTGCCGGGTTTATAGATGGTATAACCGGTAAAGATCCGCGAATGTTCCTCGCGATCTACTATGGGCCGGATTCCGGATATGATGGCGGATATTTTAATGGGTTTAAAGACGGATACGGTGCAGGATACAGTGTCGGAAAGAAGTTATACGATTTGTGATCCGGTACTCTCACTACTGTGTCCCCCTGTGGAGTGTTTCTTTCAATGACATCCCCTGAGACGATAATTCATACCTGAACAAAAAGAAATAGGCAAAAAGAAACATACAAACAGAAATACAAATCGAGATCTACGCAGTTGACACAATACAAGACACGATAGACATTACAGTTAAACTCATATCCTGGACACATTAAAAGATGTCTTAAGTATTTTTGAGGTTACGTACTACAATTTTCCACTTCAATTGCTTAGATCTTAACTTATTTTTCTTTTGTTTACTTGTTTTTCTTTTGTTTACTTGTTTTTCTTTTGTTTACTTATTTTTCTTTGTTTAAGAATTCAGTTCAATTTTATAGTCAAATTTGTTTTTATCTAGTTTGAGAATCCAAAACTTTTGTAGAAAAGGAATTTCTAACATAGTTTTCTCAAAAGAAAAGGACTTATCGATTACGGTCATATCATTTCTATAAGCTCAAAACCTATTAAACCGAATGTTTAGTTGGGGGTAAACAATGGTAGAAACAACTGACCAGAACAAGCCCATGATCTGGAAAGAACTCGTACTTGGATTCGTTGTGGTTGAATCGTGCATGTATCACTCGATTCGTACAATACCTATTGTGACTGCAAGCAGTGCCGAAGAAGTACTTTTTACTGAGAATCTTACTAGGCTTACGAAACTTGAAGGTGACGAGACTGTAAAAGGAGTCCTCCAGGTTCCGTTTCCAACGTATGAAGTAACCGGGTATGTGCCGGTTGAAGACGAAGAGTTAAGCGAGGTCCTTCTTTTAGGATATGAATACCCCGGCGTGCAGGCTCCGGATTGGATGGAAATTCTTAAAAAAGAGGTCGCAAACCCGAGACGGTGTGTATAAAACTGGTTTGTAAAATATACATTTCTATTTTTCAGAAAAAATAATTTGCAGGGCGAATTCTTTCTTTTCCTCGTTAACATTCCTTCATTTTTTAAAAGAACTTCTAACTGGACATGTGGAGACATACGGTTTTATTTATCGAAACCCAGGCTCTAGCCGTGAATATGCGCGAAACAAAACAAACAAAAAACATCATTATGGTCTTCTTGCGTTGATATTAACATTTAGACTGTTGCCACAGAAAGCTTATCCTTGATTTTTATGTCAGGTTTATGTCAAATAGTCAGCATTCCGGCATGAAAGATGTTAACTCCCTTATTTAGAGAAGTCTGTTTTCTGTGGAAATTAGTTAATTACTAATATAGAAACCCTTATAG
>NZ_DAGK01000029.1:0-16887 GCF_002495725.1 Methanosarcina sp. UBA411 | reverse complement strand
GAAAATGTATCCCACTGCGTTTTTAACTGATTTTACGTTTGACCGTGATAGGAATAACTCCGGCCTTCAACTCTTCAATAGCAAGATTAAGAGGATCCAACCGCCCGTCATCTTCAACAAGGACAGGAGCTCCCATTGCAATTTGCAATGCTCTTGCACCTATGATCCGTGCACGCTCGAACCGGGTATACTTTTCCTTGACCAACTGATCACCCTGAAATTTAAAAACGCTCCGATGAATTCCAATTATTTAGAATCATGATAAGTTTGATATTTACAGTACATGCCTTAAAACCAGCACCCTGGAAATAGGGAAATGGGACCGCTGAGATTCGAACTCAGGTTCCGGCGTCCCGAACGCCGAAGGATGGACCAAGCTACCCTACGGTCCCTTACTGGTACGGCGAAAGCACATCGACGAGTTCAACATGGCTCAGCATCATTCTGCGACAGCAGTAGCGGGTGATCCCAAGATCATCCAGCACTACGGCAGCGTTTTCGCCATCACTAACACGTCTTTTGTACTCATCCCAATAGTTTGAGATTACTTTTCCACATGAGAAACATCGGACTGGGATCATAGTCTTACCTGTAAGATTTCTGGTATTTAGCCCTTGCTCCAGGTCCACCAAAGTTCTTTGATTCTTTCTGCCTGGAATCGCTTACAAGTAAATTGCGGTCATAGCTTGCGAAGTTATCTCTAATGATTGTGTCGTTTGTCCACTCCACAATACCTCTGGCAACTGCGGTCCTTACCGCATTAGCCTGCCCGATAATCCCGCCGCCCCGAACATCTACATTTATATCAAGTCCGGAGACCACTTCATCTCCTGCGATCAGCAGGGGCTCTGAGATCTTCATCATTACAAGCTCTGGTTTATATAGCTCGAGCGGAATTTTGTTGATCCTGACCTTACCGGTTCCTTTCGTGACTGTTGCACGTGCAGTTGCAGTCTTGTGCTTTCCAGATGAATTAACTACTTTGACCATGAGGACTCACCCTTAGAATTTTGAACCCAATTTCTGGCTTACTTCACCAAGCTCAATATATTTACTGGAGCTTAAAAGCCTCATATCGGCATCTGCAATTGTGATTGTTTCAGTGCCCTTGAGTTCAGAGGGAACACCTACATAGACTTTGAGCCTGGACATTGCGTCCCTGCCTCTTGCTCTCTTATAGGGCAGCATGCCACGGATAGTCCTCTTAAGGATGCGTTCCGGACGCTTCGGGAAGTAAGGCCCGAATTCCGTAGCACCTCTTTCCCGGGTTCCCCGGTATTCTTTGAGGGTGGTCGCCCTTGAGCCAGAAATTACGGCTTTTTCAGCATTCACAATATAAATCTCTTCGTCTCCTGAAAGCAACTGTTTTGCAACTGTACTTGCAAGACGTCCTAGAATAAGCCCATTTGCATCGATAACCGTCATCTTCGACACCTCAGCGGAAAATCCGGATACCGGACCCTTTTGGATTTGCTTCCATTATCTCTTCGAGACTCAGGCACTTGCCACCGGCTTCAGTGATCTTTTCAACTGCGGAGTCACTGAAGGTTAGAGCCGCAACAGTTACGGAGTGGTCAAGTAGACCTGCGCCCAGAACTTTTCCCGGAATAAGCAGAACATCGTCCTCTGCCGTGTGCCTGTTAATCTTACTTATATTCACAGCCGCATAGTTTCTGGACGGCATCTCAAGACGTCTCGCGATATCCTTCCAGATGGGGGCAGTGTTTGCATTTGCCCTATCTTTCAGGGTAAGAATCAGGGAAACGATTCTTGGATTTGTTTTTTTTGTCAGTTTTACCAGTGATTTTTTACCCAATGTATGTTCCTCCGCAAGATTTGTAGAAATCTCACTCACGCGGAAAAAAATTCCCTATCGCGTTCGAACATCGCTATAACTGCTTCTTCGGAATCTCAATCCAGAAGTAGCAAATTTAAAGAACAAGCGATTAGTCGGAATTGGTATGATGTGAATAACATTTCTAGTACATAAAGATTATGTGCACCTTAGTTCAGATTTATGAGAATTCCAAATAAT
The DNA here is from genome assembly GCF_002495725.1 of Methanosarcina sp. UBA411. Lineage (NCBI taxonomy): Archaea > Methanobacteriati > Methanobacteriota > Methanomicrobia > Methanosarcinales > Methanosarcinaceae > Methanosarcina > Methanosarcina sp. UBA411. The sequence goes on along the minus strand of NZ_DAGK01000029.1, from coordinate 14,852 downwards.
AATCTTTTTTGTCTCTGATATTTTTTTCTCTCTGTTTGCTCATAAGCTCAATCATCCTTTTACTTATTAATTAGAAAACTCGCTTTCGGAGTTAATCAATATAATGAAGATGTATCAGAAAGAAATCCTATTTTTATAATATTAAACGAATTACTACTTGGGGAATAATCAACGTTGAGGAAGCGAGAAACCTCGCATAACATTATTATCCATTTATGAGCAGGCGGCAAACGAGTTTAGACTTCCTTATGTGTGTCGTTAATAATTACTGCGCCTAGTACGAAACATGAAATATGCTAATGGGGAGCGGGTGATATTATTATGCCGACAGTTATTCAATACCTTCTGGATAGATTAAAGCAACTGGGAATAAGGGATATTTTCGGCGTGCCGGGAGACTTTGCATTTCCTATCAACAACGCCGTCTGTGATGATAAGGAGCTTCGTTGGATAGGCTGCTGCAATGAACTGAATGCTGCTTATGCTGCTGATAGCTATGCTCGTATTAAAGGTATGTCGGGGTTGTCTACTACTTTTGGCGTAGGTGAACTGTCGGCGTTATGCGGTATAGCAGGCTCTTACGCGGAGTACAATCTGGTATTCCATATTGTCGGCATGCCAAAAATGCAGGCACAGAAGAGACACGATATAGTGCATCACTCACTTGGTGACGGAGAATCTAGTATATTTATGGAGATGGCTGCACCAGTAGTATGTGCGAGTACAATGCTTACTCCGGAAAACTGCGTTGAAGAAGTCGAGCGAGTCATCGCAGCAGCTCTGGAAAATCATCGTCCTGTCTACATTGCAATACCTCATGACTATGTGAATGTAGAAATCTCATCTTTTACGGCACCAAAAGAAACACCTGTAAAAAGCGATCCTGCGACTCTTGAAGAAGTAGTCTCGACTATTGCAGGTAAACTATCGAATGCAAAACAAGCCTGTATTATGCCGGGTTTTCTTGTTGACCGTTTTGATCTCAAGGATCTGACTATGGCTGTTATCAACGCTTCGGGCTTGCCTTATGTTACTATGGCGCTGGATAAGTCGGTGCTTGATGAGACTAATCCCTCCTACCTGGGATTATACATGGGACAGCTTATTAATCCTGAAATCAGGGAATTTGTGGAATCTTGCGACTGTATACTGGCCATAGGCACTATTCCTTCTGATATTAACATGGGAATGTTCACGGCAAAGCTGGATAAATCTCGAATTATCAATATCATGCCTTCCAGTGTTCATATAGGGTATACTGATCACATCAATGTGAAAATGCTTGATGTATTGGAGGAACTCTCTAAAAGGCTCAACAAGCGTACCGATATCAAGGGACCCGTGGCCAGACGGCTCTCAACTCCAAAAGTAAATCATGAAGATCTGATAACAGCTGACTATTTATACACAAAGTATGCAGAATTCTTTAAGCCCGATGATATAATTATAGCTGATTCAAGTTCATCCTTTTACGGATTACTGCCTCTGGTTTTACCTAAAGGAGCTAAGTTCGAGAGCGAGATGCTTTGGGGAGCGATTGGCTGGGCTACTCCTGCTTCCTTTGGCGCTGCACTGGCTGCACCTGACCAGCGAGTGATCCTTATTACTGGAGAAGGATCACACCAGATGACAGCTCAGGAGATTAGCCAATTTTATCGCTATGGTCTAAAGCCTATTATCTTCGTGCTGAACAATCAAGGCTACCTGATAGAAAAAATGCTATCTGAAAAATTAGATTATTGCTATAATGACCTTGCAGAGTGGCAATACCATAAATTGCCAGAGGTGCTTGGTTGCAATAACTGGATAATGAGAAAGGTTACTACCTGCGGTGAGTTAGATAAAACTATGGAAGAGTTAGGTAGCACTAAAACAGGTGCATATATTGAGGTAGTTACGCCAAAGTTGTCGGCTTCCCCGCTTATGGAAGAAATTCACAAGAACTTGTAAGCGTTATAAACTAAACCTATTAAGGATTTGTCCTCAAGGATATATTTTTAGGTTCTGTATTTGATATTTGATCAGAACCTATCCGAAAAGTTTTGTGATTTACTGTATCGTTATAGGCACTATGCACAACGGAATGAATATTTATGCATAGACCGAAGTAACTTACATAATATGCTAAAACGACTAATCTTATGAACCCTTAACTATTTTTAGACAAAATTAGATAATCAAACGTCTTCCTTATTTTGAGACCATAACAACTTTATAGACTTTAAAAGAATTTTAATGCATAGGACTGAATTTTCATTAGTTCAACTGCCAATTCCTAGAGTTAAAAGAGGTTATTTGCGTAGAATGTTTTAAAAAGAGGTCATGTATATGGATAGTTCTTCTTTGGAGCTTGGTCTAGCTTACGAATTCAAGTTCAAAATACCAGAGAATAATACTGTTTCTTTCTTTTATCCAGAATCACCTGAATTTCAGGTTATGCCAAAAGTTTTTGCTACTGGGTTCATGGTTGGATTATTTGAATGGGCTTTCATTAAGGCAATAAATCCCTATCTAGACTTCCCTGTTGAACAAACTATAGGCACCGATGTTAGATTGAACCATTAGGTGTCTACTCCCCCCGGTTTGACCGTTACGGTAAAGACAAAATTGGAAAAAATAGAGGGACGAAAGCTCACTTTTTCAATTATAGCTGATGATGGCGTTGAAAATATTTCTGAGGGCACTCGTGAGAGATTTATAACCGACACTGCCAAATTTAACTCCAAGGCAGAAGCCAAAGCTAAAAGTACCAATAATTGAAGGTATAATCATGCCTCATATAATGGAAATAATGGGAAAAACAAGGGTAATAGTAAAGGATGGTGAAGTAATCGATGTTGGAGAGCCTGAACTTGAATGGTGTCCTCTCATTGAAAAGCTAAGCGGTGTCCAGAAAATCACCTCTGAAGAAGTCAAAAAGAATGTAGAGTTCAAAATAAAAAAATACGGAATGTTCACAGCCAGGCGCCATCTCCTTGGGAGTGATACTTTTGTAGCTTTTGGAGCCTCAGAAATAATGATGTCTAGTTTGCGCAGCGGTTTTCTTGATGCAACTGTAACCGCCTGCGACGGAGCAGGAACTGTTATATCCAACAATCCAGAACTTGTCCAGGGTATCGGAGGCAGGATGTCAGGTTTGGTCGAAACTGAACCCATTGAGGATGTTATAAATGGAATTCAAAAACTTGGCGGAATTGTGCTTGATACTAAAACTGCATCAATAGACCCTGTTGGAGGAGTAAGGAAAGCTGCAGAACTTGGTTACAAAAAGGTTGCAGTAACCACTGCTGATTCAAAAACTGCAAAAAAGCTGAGAGAACTGGAAGCTGAATTTGGTCTTGAACTTATCGTAATTGCTGTGCATGTTACAGGCGTCAGCAAGGAAGAAGCTCAAGGTCTTCTGGAAAATTCAGATTTGGTGGTCGGGTGCGCTTCTAAATATATAAGGGAGCTTGCAAAACCCATAGTTCAAGTAGCTGCTGCAATTCCACTCTTTGCCCTCACTAAGAAAGGAAAAGAATTAGTTATTGAGAGGGAAAAAGATATTGAAGGCCCAATTTTGATAACAACTACAGAATTACCAGTTTTGCCTAAGCATAAGCAGCCGCGAGATTTGAAATAAAGGGTTATGTGTGGTCTGTGGGAACCTTGAGTATTTTTCAGTTTGCTTAGAGCTTATTTATTGTTCAGCTCCAAAAGACACACAACACGCTAACACTTATTTTTTGGATAGGTACTAAGAGCCTATTCGAAAAGTATTGTAATCAACTGATACCTTTTAAAATGGCGACGCCTACAATCGAAGTAGGTACTAGGATATTACGGATCTACTGTACTTTAAAAGGAATTGAAAATCATAAATCGATAAAATTCTCTTCCCAGTTAGACAGTTAGCATAAATTATTAAGAAGAAGAGCGGAGTACAGAGTCGGCAATCTTCCAGAAAATTGCTTCGATATTGCATCCGAACTTTTTTGCTACAATAAGAGCCACGACTCGGATATCCACAAGATAGGAAAGCTGGTCCTGCATGAAATTAATCTCGGAAACTAATTTTTGCCGGTTTACCCCGATATCTGCGGAGATAAATTCCAGAACTTGTTCAAAGGAAATTTCCTCTTTTACCGCTGTTTTTTCTCCGGAGCTTCTCGAGCTCTCGAGAAAATTCTCCGACGGCTTGAAAGCATGCGGAATCCGGATACTTTCCACATCAAAACCGGGCATAAGAACTCCTCCTTTAAGTATAAGAAAGCCTTCTTCAAGGGCTTTTTCTTTTACTTTTGAGGCAGTTTTTGGGGAAAACCATTTCAGGTCAAAAGCCAGGGAATATTCAAAATCTTTTTCCGAAAGAGAAGCTGCAAGAGTTTTTTTAAAAGGAACAGAGACTACGCGTTTAAGTTCTTCCATTAACTACCCTCTTAAAAATTGGTAATGGCAAGGAGAGTACAATATAATATTGTAAGTATAATATTATTGAAAGTATAATTTGTATCAAGAGTATCCATTATTAAGTGTATACTATACTAATTTAAGATGAAAAAGTCTAAAATCACGAAATTTAAGATAAAAATTTAAAAATTAAAAGGTTCCAGCTCAGGATTTTCCATCCTGGACTATGCTGGAGTAAAGTCTTCCTAAAAAGGAAAGTTTAAAGTGTTACAAGTTTGGCATCAAGGATTCCATCGACTTTCCGGACTTCCTCAAGGATCGGGTCAGAAACTTCAGAGTCTACGTTAAGTACCATCATGGTTACGCCTCCGATTTCTGATCTGCCAACCTGCATGCCTGAGATATTAATATTGTTTTTACCGAGCACCAAGCAGCATGGTCCGATAACATTGGGTCTGTTGATGTGTTTGGCAAAAATCATACGGCCTGCAGGGAAGATATCCACTCTGTCGTCATCGATTGCAACGATCTTTGGCTCATCTCCGACAACAGTACCTGCAACCAGTTTTGTCTGGCCGTTGCTGCTAAGTCTGATACTGATAGTTGAAGCGTATTCCTCAGAAGATTCGGATTTGCTCTCAACGACTGCAATCTTTCTAGACTTTGCAAGAGTTGGGGCGTTGACATAGTTTACTCCGGAACCGAGAGCCATCTCAAGCAGCCCTTTAAGTGCAGAGACTGTAAGAGGTCTTGTATCCTTTCCGGAAATCTCTCCATTGTACCTGATTTCTACCTTTTCGTAATTTCCATCTACGAGTTGCCCTGCAATCTTGCCCATAATCTCCGAGAGCCTGATGTAAGGAGCAAGAACTGCCATAGCTTCTGGTTTTACCGAGGGGATATTGATTGCATTCTTTGCAGTCCCGCCTGTAAGGACGGAAACTATTTCCTTTGCAATCTCAACTGCCACATTGATCTGAGCTTCTTGAGTGGAGGCTCCAAGATGAGGAGTGACTACAACATTGTCAAAATTCAGGAGAGGGCTGTTAAAAGGAGGCTCTTCAACGAAAACGTCTATTGCTGCGCCGGCTATTTTTCCACTTTCAATAGCTTTTGCCAGGGCTTCTTCGTTGATAATGCCACCACGAGCACAATTGATAACTCTGGTTGTGGGCTTCATCAGGGCAAACTGCTCTTCATCAAGAGTGTTTCTAGTTTCTTTAATAAGAGGTGTGTGCACGGTGATGTAGTCGGCTTCTTTTGCGATTTCGTTAACTGTTGCCAGCTTGACTCCAAGCTCGGTAGCTCGCTTTTCAGAAACGAATGGATCATATCCCATAAGGTTCATTTCAAGCCCTGACGCCCTTTTTGCGACTTCGGAACCTATCCTCCCGAGACCTATGACGCCCAGAGTCTTGCCTTTGACCTCAACGCCCGTGAATTTATTGCGTTTCCATTCCCTGGCTTTCAGGGAAGCATTTGCCTGGGGGATGTTCCTGGACATTGCCATCATCATGGCAATTGTGTGCTCTGCTGCCGAAATCATGTTGCCTTCGGGAGAGTTAGTCACAATAATGCCTTTCTTTGTAGCTGCATCCACATCAATATTGTCAACTCCAACCCCGGCTCTCCCGATAACTTTCAGGTTGTCGGCAGCTTCGATAATCTTCTGAGTGACCTGGGTGCCGCTGCGTATTACAAGTGCATCGTAATCCTTAATTTTTTTCACCAGCTCTTCTTCGGAAAGCCCGGTGGAAACGTCAACCGTAAAGTGTTCTTTTAGAATCTCCAAACCTTCATTGGAGAGTGAATCACTGACCAATACTTTCATGTCAATTTCTCCAGATCAATAAGATAAGCATGAATATTTAATCTTAATAGAGAATACCAATCAACCTAATCACACTTAAGCGTTATCACACGTATTCAGAGGTAAACTCTTCTATTTTTATCTCTTTTGTAGTTTTCTTCCCTACACGATTATCCTACAAGCCTTATTATCCCTATCTTTGGTTCGTAACACTGCCCGCCTGCAAGCAGAGCACGGATAACCTCTTCTACAACCTGCTCAGGAATGCCTCTGGAAGCCGCAGAATCAATAAAAGCTGCATAATCAACTCCTTTGCTTCCGCCCATTTCCTTGAGCAATTCGAGAACGAATTCCTTCTGGTCAGCCTTGGCACTGGTACTGTTTTCTGAGTCCAAATCCAGTGTTTTGAGGCCCTCTCTGATGGAAGTCCGAAGTATTTTTGCAAACTCACCACGAGAGTATTCCCGTTGAAGCGCAATGGCAATTCCTTCCGTAAGCTCGGAAGAAATGCCTCTTCCCAGGAGGTATTCCCGAAGTTCCTCTCCATGATATCCACTGGCCAGAGCATCCGAGAAGGCTTCAAGCCTCTCAACGGTCTGTTCTGCAGTGTCAACAATCCATCTGTTGCGGATTTCTTCGTCTACCACATTTACTTCTTCAGCTCGAATAGAGACAAAAACCGAGCCGGGCTCTGGCTCGTAGGTTCTTGCTTTTCCTGTAAGGGCAATGAAAGAAGGAACCTGTACTGTTGAAAAGAATATCAAAGCCTCAGGTTGGTACTGGCCTGCGTATACGGTGAAGGCCCCTGTGGGATCAACTATTCTTGCCTTCCACATCTCACTCTGTGTTCCGATATTATCAAGTTCCGTGACTACTCCAACTACAAAAACTCGATTAAGAATAAGTCCCAGAGGGCTGATAAGCAGGTTTGGAGTTTTTGAATCTGTAGCTTCCGAGTCAGGCCTTTCGGATTTTTCGAGTTCTCTGCAGGCTTCGAATTCTCTTGCAAAAACTCTTTTTGCAACTTCTCGTTTAAGCAAGCTCAATTCCTCCCCTGGAAACCTGTGAATTTTTATCCGATCCATCCTCTTCATCTGGCCCGAGTCTGCGAAGGAGTTCAACTACCCTCACTGCAATATCCTCTTCAGGTACCCAGGCGCTTTCAGCTACGAAAGAAATCCCAAATTCACTTTTTGAAGAGTTTCCGCGTATTGCAAGGTAGCGACCTGTAAGAAAACGCTTTATATCTTCATAGACTGCGTCTTTTGAGACATCAGAAAACATCAGCTGTTCGGCTTCTTCAAGAGTTTTTCCATAGATAGTTTCCGCAAGCTCTCTTGGAAACGTAACTGACATGGAGCCTGTTCCGTCATCAAGTACGGCTTTGATCCGCATGTCCCATATGCCTTCTACTTTGCCGTGTACTCTACAGTTTCCTTTCTGTATTACACGGCTGCATTCAGGGCAGCGGGAGATTATGCCTGAACCAGGCCTGACTGAAACCAGGTTGCCTGCGACGGACACATCAAACATGCTATCTCTTGAATCTATTTCTTCTATTTTTATTGGCACTGGATCTTTTGCGACGGATTCGAAGGTAAATGCAAGTTTTTCGGCTTCTTCTGGCCCGGCCGAGGAGACTTTTGTGCTGCTGAGGATATTTACTGATGGCATTCCCCTGAATATCCTGACTTGAGCTCCATCGATTCGGATAATGCTCCCTATATCAATGCCATCCAGTTCAATCCAGGATGTAAAAGGCAGCCTGCCGGTCTCGTCCGCGAGTACGCCTGAAATCACTCTGGATTGGCGCCCTTTTACAAGGACTTCCCTATAGGAAAGCTGAAGAATGCAGGCAACGGTATCTACGGAAAAATCGGCAGCTCTTATGTCAATTAACTTTTTTTTCTGGCTTGCTGAAAGTTCGGATAAGGAAGGAAGCAATGAGTCCGAAATCTTCGACACAAGAGACTGTTCTCCTATGGAAAGCCTGATCCTGTTCTGCCAGATGCGTACATAGGCATTTTTGACGTTAATCACATCCCCTACAGAACCTGGAAGCTCTTTCCAGGAAGAAAACTGAACTGAGCCGGTTTCGTCTGCAAGCACGCCGGTATAAAGCCTGGAAGGCTTTTCCTGAGCCTCTGCCTGCGAGCGTATTGATTTCTCCCCAAGATCCAGGATCCTTCCTGTAAACTCAAAGTTCTTAAGATTAGCAGACAGATCCTTTACTTTCAAAATTCTTTTCTTTTCTCCAAACTTGCGGAGAATACTCTCTTTTGCAATGTCAGGTGGGACACGGAAGGCAATGAGTTTCTCAAACTCTGCCCGGATGCCAGTCTTTTCAAGGTCTCCAAGCGCCCTGGTTAACTCTTCAAGGTGGGGCGCAATCTTCTCATCCATTTTTAGGCCTCCATTCGAGACAATAATAGAAATAAAATTTCCGTGTAATATCGGATTTTACAGTATTTAAGGCTTTAATTAAAGACTAATTTCCTCTATCGTAGAGGATAGTGAACTATTATTTAAGGATAGCTGTTTAGAATTTTTGATTTACAAAGGTATATTTACTTCGGGATAAAATTCTTTCCTAACAAATTATTGAGAGAGACTTTTCCTAAAAACCGATAAAAAACCTGAAAAAGGAAGGCTTTCTTTCTTCTAATAATTTAAAGCCTGACAAAGGAGATGGAAGCTTCAAAATGTAAATGGAGAACTAATATGAGAAGAATAAAAGGAATTAATTTCAAAGCTTTTAAGCTGACAGCGCTTGCAATTATTCTGGCAGCTCTCTGCACCTGCTCGGCTGCCTCAGCCTCTAGTTTAAGGGTAAGTTCGGCCACAGAGGGGGATTATATCTCTATACAGGCCGCAATCGATGAAGCAGAGGCCGGAGACACTATTTTTGTAAGCCCTGGAACCTATGTTGAAAATCTTAAAATAAATAAAGAGGTTCGAATCTGGGCGGAGTCTAGAAATCCAGAGGAGACAGTGATAAAAGCAGCTGATCCCACGAAAGGCACTGTTGAAGTCAGTGTGGACCGGGCATCTTTCAGCGGGTTTGCCATTGAAGGCTCGGAAAAAGTGGGAATCTTGCTCACAGGGGTTAAAAGCTGCTATATTAACAACAACAGAGTCCAGGGAGCCGAGTATGGTATTCTTCTCAAAGATTCCGAAAGCAATACCATAAGCAACAATCTCATTACCCTTGATGATATAGGAATAAGGCTCGAAAGCTCAAACTCAAATGATATCTCTGACAATAAAATCGCCTATAATTACGGTCCAGGAATCTCACTTGAGGCAAGCAGCAAGAACCTAATCTATAATAATTATTTCAAAAACGCTGAAAATGTGGAAGAAGAAGCCGTAAACGCAGAAAATATCTGGCAAAGCCCCCTTAAAACAAAACCGAATATCGTCCGGGGCCCTTACATCGGAGGGAATTTCTGGGCAGATCTTGAAGGCAGGGGCTACAGTGAGACCGGTGTGGACGAAAACAGCAACGGAATTTGCGACGCCTCGTATAACATTACAGGTGGAGGAACCGATAATTACCCGCTTTTCCCAAAAGTCCCAAACGCCGTTAAAGCCCTTGAAAGCAGCCTGAATGCCAGTGCTTATAAGCAGGGCCTGGCCGACAGGGAGAAAGCAACCAGTTCCGAAATCATGGTAAACGAAACCAATGAAACTAATAAAACCAACGAAAATACAGCACCAGCAGCCGAAAATGCTACCAAGGCAAATGCTTCAGAAGAAAAAGAATCACCTGGCCCGGGTGCTGGAATTCTGACGATAGCTATAGGCTCGGCTTATTTCCTGAGACGGAACAGGTAAAGAAAAAAGGAAAATAAAGGCATAAAGCTGGAAAGATGAGAGAAATAAGAGTAACAAGTTTAATGAGAGAATGTTGAAATAAAGTTGAAAAAACTAAAAGGAAGTTGAAAGAAAACTTGAGATGTCCAAAAAGGATGGTGGGAAGTCTCACTATCCTTAACCTGATTTTCTTATTACTTTTTTCATCTTAAATTTCACTATTTTGCCACTACATATCCTGACATTGTTTTATTGCTGCTGCCATTTGCGTTTTTCACTGTCAAGCTGACGGTATATTTTCCTGCTTTACTGTATTTATGTGCAGGGTTCTTCCGGGTTGTTTTCCTAACCTTGAAGATTCTGAATGCAGCAACAGGTGTTTTTGATGCTTCGTTTTAAATATCGCGCATGTAAATGTCGGAGTGGTATCCGTAATCGTATAGCCATACTATTGTGTTACCATAAATAGCAGGCTGGTATGCTAATTCATTGGCACTAATTCTCATTTTCTTCTTAGTGGAAATATCGTACATGAAGATACCATGATTTGTTCCACCATCATCCTCACCGCCATCATCCTCCCATACTATCCTGTTCCCATAAATAGCTGGAGCTGCCTGCTTATCTGGACTGCTGGTTATCTGAGTTTCCGTTTTAGTTGAGAGGTCATACATGTAGACATCAATGTTTCCATTGCGATCACTGGAGTACACTATCCTGTTACCGTAAATAGCAGGCTGGTATGCTAATTCAGCAGGACTAATTCTCATTTTCTTCTTAGTGGAAATATCGTACATGAAGATGCCATGATTTACCCAACCGTCATCCTCACCGCCATCATCCTGCCACACTATCCTGTTACCATAAATCGCAGGATGTGTCTGAGCATCTGGACTGCTGGTTATCTGAGTTTCCTTGGAGGTTGAAAGATCATACATGTAAACATCAGTGTTTCCACTGCGAGTCCTGGAGTATACTATCCTGTTGCCGTAAATAGCAGGATCGTATGCTAATTCAGTAGGACTAATTCTCATTTTCTTCTTAGTGGAAACATCGTACATGAAAATGCCATGATTTGTTCCACCATCATCCTCACCACCATCGTCCTGCCACACTACCCTGTTTCCATAGATTGCAGGATGTGTCTGATTATCTGGACTGCTGGTTATTTGAGTTTCCTTGGAAGTGGAACGATCGTACATGTATATATCTGCGTTTCCACTGCGATAATCTTCCCATACTATCTTATCACTGTAGATGGAAGGACCACCTGCTGATCCACTGGTTGTGATCCGAGTTTCATTGCTGGAGTTATTGTCATCCTGAGGTGGCTCTTGAGACCAGGTAAGAGTGGCCATGTAAATGTCGGAGTTCCTATTGCGATAGTCCTGCCACACGATCCTGTCACCATATATTACAGGGTTATATGTTCCAGCTACAGGATCATCTACTGATTCATTGGTTGTGATCCGGGTCTCTGTGGAAGTAGAGATATCATACATGTAAATATCCGGATGGTCACTTCTATAGTCCTCCCACACTATCCTGTTCCCGTAGATAGAAAGGCTTTTTTTGTATGATTCATTGGTGGAAATTTTAGTTTCTGTGGATGTGGATATATTGTACAAGTATAAGTTGACACTATCTTTCTCATAAACTATTTTATCACCATAAATAGCAGGTTTTGATCCATCGGCGGTAATCAGAGTTTTCTTATTAGTGGAGAGCTCATAAACGTAGATGCCGAACCTGCTTTCATTGAGACAGTCATACCACACTACTTTATCACCACAGATCTTTGGATGAGGATTGTCCCAGCATCCCAATGCAGTGGTAGCAATCGAGGTCTCGTTATGGGCGGAAAGATCATACACATAAATATCCGTTTCTCCATCTCCATCACGATTCTCACGAAAATCCTGCCATATTATTTTGTCACCATAGATAGCAGGATTAAACTGAAGTGATTCATTAGTAGTTATTTGGGTCTCCTCGGATGTAGAAAGGTTGTACATATAGATATCAGGACTGGAAATGCCGTTGCGCTCATCCTCCCACACAATCCTGTCCTCGTAAATATCAGGCCAACTTTGCCATGATTCATTAGTAGTAATCTGTATTTCTTTGGAAGTAGACAGGTCGTACATGTAAATATCCAGATTACCATTACGCGTGTCATGCCATACTATCTTATCGCCATATATATCAGGCTGCATTTGATCTGATACATTGGAAGTTATTCGAGTCTCAGTAACCGTGGGCGAAACGTTTTCCGCAGTAACTGTCGATGCTGTTGATAAAACTAAAAACAAAGCAAGGGCTATTGAAATTAAACTTGTCTTATATACAGTCATTAGTTTATTCATTATTCTCATCTCTGATTTTTGATCCAGAACTTTTAATTTCAATTAATGAAGTTTTATGTACCAAACTTAAATTTTTTCTTTTAACTCTTTTATTTATAAAAGTCAGTTTTTGGTAATTTGTAAAAAAGTTTAATTTTATAAAATCAGAGATATGTAGAGGCTATGGAATCTTTGTTGCGAAAATATATGGGAAATTTTCAGGATCTTAAATGAGCTCAAAAAAGGGTGTTAGTTCAAAAAAGAGTGTTAAGTAATTAGATTTAAGAGTTATTGAATAATAGTTAGCACGAAATCTTAGGATGTTCTAAATCAAGTCGAATATGCCCTTTTTCGCGAGATTCGATTAACGATCTCCCACTCCTCATTACCTTTGGACATTTTTATCTAAGACTGATGAGTCCCAAAAATTTACAATTAAGTTTTTGAAGTTGCTGTCATTTTGTTACCTTTATGTATTTGTACTTAGTCTTGAGTGTACTTCCGTCCGCATTTGTTGCTGTATGTTTGACCGTATAATATCCTGCTTTTGAATATGTATGCGTCGGACTCTTTACTGTTGAATAAGTCCCGTCTCCGAAATCCCATTTCCATGATGTAGGGGATCCTTTGCTTGTCTCTTTAAATGTTACTTTTAATGGCGCTTTTCCTGAGATCGGCGTTCCCCAGAAATCTGCAACTGGAGCTTTTGAACCTATTGTCACTTTTATGTAGTTTGCTTTATTTTTTGTACTACTACCTGCTGTATTTGTTGCTGTAAGTTTAACCGTATAAGTTCCTGCTTTTGAATATGTGTGTGTTGGTTTCTTTTCTGTTGACGATGTTCCATCACCGAAATCCCATTTCCATGCAGTTGGTGATCCTTTGCTTGTCTCTGTAAATGTTACCTTTAGTGGAGCATTTCCTGAAAGTTGTGATCCCCAAAAATCTGCAACCGGTTTTGTCGCAGCTGTTGTCACTGTTATATAATTTGATTTTTTAACCGTATTACTTCCAGCTGCATTTGTTGCTGTCAATGTTACTGTGTATTTTCCTGCTTTGGAATACTTATGTGTTGGATTTTTGGCTGTTGAAGTTGTTCCGTCTCCAAAATTCCATTTCCATGAATTAGGAGTTCCTGTGCTTTTGTCATTAAATACAACGTTTAATGGTGCTTTTCCTGATGTCGGAGAAGCCGAAAACTCAGCAACTGGTTTTGTTGCAGCTGTTGTTACTGTTATATAATTTGATTTTTTAACCGTGTTACTTCCAGCTTTATTTATTGCCGTAAGTGTTACTGTATATTTCCCTGCTTTTGAATACTTATGTGTTGGATTTTTGGCTGTTGACGATGTTCCGTCTCCGAAATTCCATTTCCATGAATTAGGAGTTCCTGTACTTTTATCCTTAAATGCAACTGTTAATGGTGCATTTCCTGAGGTTGGGGATGCAGAAAATGAAGCAGCCGGAGCTTGGGAAGCTCCGGTCACCTTTATGTATTTATATTTGGTCTTAGTTGTACTTCCGTCCGCATTTGTTGCTGTCAGCTTAACAGTGTAATTTCCTGCTTTTGAATATGTATGCGTCGGACTCTTTACTGTTGAATAAGTCCCGTCTCCGAAATCCCATTTCCATGATGTAGGTGATCCTTTGCTTGTCTCTGTAAATGTTACCTTTAATGGCGCTTTTCCTGAGAGTGGCGATCCCCAGAAATCTGCAACCGGTTTTGTTGCAGCTGTTGTTACTGTTATATAATTTGATTTTGTTGCTGTATTGCTACCTGCAGAGTTAGTTACTGTAAGTGTTACTTTGTATTTTCCTGCTTTGGAGTACTTATGTGTCGGATTTTTGGCTGTTGATGATGTTCCGTCTCCAAAATTCCATTTCCATGCAGTTGGCGTTCCTTTGCTGGTATCCTTAAATGCAACGTTTAATGGTGCTTTTCCTGAGGTTGGGGATGCAGAAAATGAAGCAGCCGGAGCTTGGGAAGCTCCGGTCACCTTTATGTATTGATATTTTGTCTTGATTGTACTTCCGTCCGCATTTGTTGCTGTCAGCTTAACAGTGTAATTTCCCGCTTCTGAATATGTATGCGTCGGACTCTTTACTGTTGAATAAGTCCCGTCTCCGAAATCCCATTTCCATGATGTAGGTGATCCTTTGCTTGTCTCAGTAAATGTCACTTTTAATGGTGCTTTTCCTGAGAGTGGCGATCCCCAAAAATCTGCAACTGGAGCTTTTGAACCTATTGTTACTGTTATGTAGTTTGCTTTATTTTTTGTACTACTACCTGCTTCATTTGTTGCTGTAAGTTTAACCGTATAAGTTCCTGTTTTTGAATATGTGTGTGTTGGGCTCTTTTCTGTTGACGATGTTCCATCACCAAAATCCCATTTCCATGACGTTGGTGATCCTTTGCTTGTCTCTGTAAATGTTACCTTTAGTGGAGCATTTCCTGAAAGTTGCGATCCCCAGAAATCTGCAACCGGTTTTGT